>JAEKKH010000462.1 GCA_019510465.1 Burkholderiales bacterium | reverse complement strand
CGGCCGTGTGCCCGTACCCTGGTTCGTGTTGGCCTTCCTGGCGGTGCTGTTGTTCAACTCGGTCGTGACGGTGCATCCCCAGGTCCGCGCAACCATCCTCCAGGGCGACCAGTTCCTGTTCCTGATGGTGATGATCGCGTTGGGCCTCACCACGCCGCTGAAGCCCTTGCTCGGCAGCGGCGGCCTGCGATTGGTCGGCGCCGGCGTGTTCACGTTGGCGGCGTCGGCCAGCGTCGCCTATGCGCTGGTGCGCGTGAATCACGGCACCAGCACCGCCACGCCATCTGCCTCTGTGAGCAGCATCCCGTCAGGCCAGGGCGCCCGGCTGTTCAACGCAGTCGGCTGCGCCAAATGCCACGTGCCCAGCCTGCGCGGCATCGCAGGGCCAGGCAAGCGGCGCCGAATGGCGGACGACGCCGCTGATCGGCACGCGGCTGCGCGACCGATACCTGCACGATGGCCGCGCGGCCAGTCTGCGCGACGCCGTGCTGGAACACGGCGGCGAAGGCGAAATCGTGAGGAAACGGTTCTTCGAACTCGACGACGACGAACAGCGGGCGGTCTATGCGTTCGTTGCTTCGCTGTAGGGCTCGGCAGCGGGAGAAAACGGGTTGGCGGCTGGCGCAGTGTGACGAATACCGCCGCTGTCCGCATCGCGTCTCCCTTCTCGTAATCAAAGAGAAGCGGGTGACGGCACCCGGGTGCGGAGACCATGATGATCGATACGAGCTACTGGCACGAGGACGGCCATGCCCCGTCCGTCCAGCCTTCGCGCTGGCGGCCCCTGCCCTGCATGGCTGTCACGTCGACGGCCTACGTCGCGCTGTACACGCTGTCGAACCGCTTGACCAGCATGCGGGCCGATGTCGGCACAGGCGTATTCGAATGGGAACGTGCCATTCCCTTTGTCGGCTGGAGCGTCGTGCCCTATCTGTCGATCTGCGCATTCTTTGCGTGGTCCTTCTTCGTCGACCCTGACGAGGCGCGGCTGCGGCGCCACGTTCTGCGGCTCTTCATCGTGCTGATCGTGTCGGTGCTCTGCTATGCCGCGTTTCCGCTGCGCTTCACCTTCGAACGGCCATTGACCGAAGGCCTGATCGGCTTCATGTTCAATCTGCTCGGCCACTGCGATATGCCCTACAACCGCGCGCCCTCGCTGCACATCGGGGTGCTCGTCTTGATGTGGGCGCGCTTCGCGCCAGGCCTGCGCGGCTGGAGGGCCGTGGGCCTGCACAGTTGGTTCGCGTTGATCGCCGTATCGGTGTTGACCACCTATCAGCATCACGTGCTGGATGTGCCCGCGGGCGCCGCCTTGGGTCTCGTCACTATCCTGCTCACCGATCCTGCGCGGCGCCGGGCCGCCCCGGTAAAATCCTCGCCAGCTTGTGAACCCACCGGGGCAGGCATCTTCAGCATGCGCAACGTGACCCGCGCTGCGGCCCTCCCCTTCAATTCCCGCTGAGCCTGCAGCGCCCCGGGAGGGCAGTGCTCCTCGCGCAGCTGCGCCGCTGTTCACTAGGTCCGGATCGCATCGAGACTTGCAATCAGCTTCTTTCGTCGAACTTGAC
>JAEKKH010000056.1 GCA_019510465.1 Burkholderiales bacterium | reverse complement strand
GCGCTCGGCGGCCGCGTACTGCTTCGTGGCGATGCCGTTCATGCCGGCGACGACGCCGAAGCTCATGAGGGCGGACAGGGCGAAGGCGGCGAACTGGGCGGTGGTCTTGGTCATGGCGGGCTCCTGGGGGTTGTTCGTTCGGAACCGCGTTTCGTGTTCCGATGGGTGAACTATCGGAGCCCGCGACCCGCCCGCAAACCGACTTGCGACGAGATGAGCCGATCGCGGCGCCAGCCGTCATTTCGGCCGACGGACCGTCAGCCCCGACCGGCGTCCGCCAGCGCGCGCAGCGCCATCATCTGCGTGGCGATGGGCGTGGGCAGCGGCTTGGCGCCGGCCAGCACGTCCCGGATGTAGCGCGCCGTCGTCGCGGCGTCGGTCGCCGGCGGCAGCTCGGGCACCGACAGCAGCGAGCCGCCCTGGGCGGGCACGGACAGCTCGGGCTGTTCGACGCCATCGAGGAAGGCGGTGAGCTTCGGGCAGCGGCGCGCGTCGGCCACGGGCTCGCCCTCGGTGCCGCGCAGCAGCAGCGCGGTGGCGTGGGTGCGCGCCAGGAACTCGCCCAGGCTGACCGCGTACTCGGGATGCGTGTGGTTGACGACGCGCACGGCGTTGCGACGCGCACCGAGCGCCGGCAGGAGCTTGGCCAGCGAGTGCGCCGGGTTGCGCAGCCCGATCACGCGGCGCAGCGCGAGCAGACGGGCGAGCGACGGGTGCAGGTCGTCCGTCGCGATGAACGCCGGCGCGCCGTCGGCCCAGCGCGCGGCCACGCCGGCGGCGTCACGCACGGGCGGCAGGCCCAGGGCGTCGAACACGGCCGCGGTGGTGACTCGCCCGGGGTCTTCCTCCAGCCCGTGCACGAGCACCGGCAGACCCTCGAGCGCGAGTGACATCGCCAGCAGCGGCACCAGGTTGGGCAGCTTGCGCGCGCCGTTGTACGACGGCAGCACCACGGCGCCCGACGCCGGCGGCTCGGGCAGCGGCAGCAGGCGCGGCGCCACCGCGTCCATGAAGCCGGCGAGCTCTTCCGGCGTCTCGCCCTTGATGCGCATGGCGATCGCGAACGCGCCGGTCTCGACGTCGCTCACCTGGCCGTCGAGCAGGCGCGCCATCAGGTCGGCCGCCTGCTCGCGGCCGAGCGACCGCGCGCCGTCCTTGCCGCGGCCGATCTCGCGCAGGTAGGGGGCGATGGTCATGCGGCGGGCAAGCGCAAGCGTGGCTGGCAGAACGCGAGTGGACGATCCATGGCGCTATTTTGGCCCGGCGCGCGACCGCGCAGCCTTCGCGCTTGGCGACGACCACCTCGGCGTGCCCCCGCTGCGTGAACCGGCGCCGCCACGCTCAGCGCTTCGCCTCGATCCGCTTCATCGCGAGATAGTCGGCCTTCTCCATCTCGTGCAGCTGCCGCGGGTAGCGGTCGGTGGCGTCGAACCACGCGTTCAGGCGCTGCTCGAGTTGCGACTGGGCCGGCGCGGCGGCGTAGTCGTCGATCGCGAGGTAGTAGCGCATCGTGTTGCGCTCCACCAGCCCGCGCACGCCGCCGACGTACTCGGGATTGCCGTCGGCGTCCTTGCCGGTGACGCTGAAACCCACCTTCTGGGCCCCCACCGTCGACAGGTAGGTGTTCATCGCCACCCGCGCGGTGAAGCCGAAGCCGTAGGCATAGCTCATGTGCAGCATGGCGTGACCGGGGTCCAGCGGCGCGGCCTCGACGGCGATGCGGTAGTCCTTGGTGCCCAGCGGGCCGTCGGCCGACGTCAGTTCGGCGCGCAGGTAGTCGGGGCCGTCGGCCACGGCCTTGTAGTCGAAGTGCAGCTTGTAGGCGTCGTCGACCGGCTGGTCGTACTTGCGACCGAGCGCCATGTCGAGCCCGGCCGGCTGGGCGTGGCACATCTTCACGTTCAGGTGCAGGATCAGGATGCCGCACCAGTTGTCGGTGCCCTTGAGCGCCTTCTGCAACGCCGCGTATGGCTGGTCGACGCGGGCGTAGACCTCGCCCTCGAGGTGGTCGCCCGTCTGCGTGGACTGCAGCACCAGGGGCCTGCCGTAGGCGTTGTGCGCGAGGCGGTCCTGCAGCGAGTCGAACTTGGCGTGCAGCGCGGCCGCGTCCTGCGCGCGCGCAGCGCCCGCCAGCGCGAGAGCGAGCGCGGCGCACAGGGCGAGCGTCGGCTTGAGGACGCGGTTCGCCGGGCGGCGGCGCGCGGCAGTGCGGGGGTGATCGAAGGTCATAGCCAATATTCCCACATCCCCACCGACATTTCCTGCAGCCGCGCCCAGAGACCGCGATGCCGCCACCGCTCCAGCGTCAGCGGCGTCGCCTGCCGGAGGTCCTCCTCGAACGCCGCGCGCATGCGGTCGCCGAAGGCCGCGCTCAACACGATGGCGTCGATCTCGTCGTTGTGCAGGAAGCTGCGGCGGTCGAGGTTGGTCGAGCCGACCACGCCCCACACCCCGTCGACCAGCGTCGTCTTGGAATGCAGCAGCGCGCCCTGGCGTTCGTGGATCTTCACGCCGGCCTCCAGCAGCTCGCCGTAGTGGCGCCGGCCCGCGGCGGTCACGACCCAGGTGTCGCTGACGCTGGGCAGCAGCAGCTGCACGTCGACGCCGCGGCGCGCCGCGTCCTCGAGCGCGCCCAGCAGTTGCGGATCGGGGTCGAAGTAGGCGTTGGCCAGCAGGATCGATGTCGACGCGCTGCGGATCGCCGACACCAGCGTCGCGTAGATCTGGCTGTACGGCTCGGACGGCGTGCTGCCGATCGCGCGCACGACGGCGTCGCCCTGGCGCGCCAGCTGCGGGTAGTAGTCGGCCGGCGCGACGGGCCTGCCCTTCTGGCGCGTCCAGGTGTCCATGAACAGG
The DNA here is from genome assembly GCA_019510465.1 of Burkholderiales bacterium. GTDB lineage: Bacteria > Pseudomonadota > Gammaproteobacteria > Burkholderiales > Burkholderiaceae_C > Scleromatobacter. The sequence goes on along the minus strand of JAEKKH010000056.1, from coordinate 14,096 downwards.
TGCTGGAAGTCGCCGACGACGGGGCCGTCGATCTGCAGGTCGGTGTCGCGCCACGGCACCTTCTGGCCGTGGCCCGGCTGCTCCTTGGACTTCTGGCTGAACGAACCGCCCGAGTAGACGCTGCTGATGTTGATGCCGCCGACGAAGGCGGTGCGGCCGTCGATGATGGTCAGCTTGCGGTGGTCGCGCTGGTTGACCTGCCAGCCGACGCGCGCCTTCAGCGGGTCGATCGGGTTGAACTGCAGGACGTTGACGCCGGCCGCGGCCAGGTCGTCGAAGTAGGCCTTGGGCGTGCGCAGGCAGCCGACGCTGTCGTAGACCAGGTTGACCACGACGCCGCGCGCACGCGCCGCCTTCAGCTCCTGCGCGAAGCGGCGGCCGACCTCGTCGTCCTCGATGATGTAGCTCTCCATGTCGATGGAGTTCCGCGCGCCGGCCATGGCGGCGTACAGGGCCTGGTAGGTGGACGGGCCGTCCTGCAGCAGCGTGACCCTGTTGCCGGCCGACAGCGGCGCGCCCGTGATCTCCTGCTCGAACGCGAGATGGCGCTCGAAGATGTCGGTGTCCTCGCCCGCGGCCTGCAGGCGCGCCAGCACCCGCTTGCGCGCGTCGTCCGACAGCGGCCCGTGCGGACCATCGATGCGCACGTTCCCGACGCCCGCGGCCTGCGCGGAATCCGGCGCGATGGTGGGCAGCGTGCTGCACGCGGCGAGCATCGCGAGCGAAGCGGAGCCGGCGGCGCGGGCCAGGTGCGGGCGGAGGGCGGACATCGTCGTCGGCGTGGGGCTGGGGCGGGGTGCTTCGGCGAAGGACGGTTTGGCAACTCGCGTGCCCGACAGCAGCGGGGCCTTCGTACAATGCGGACATGCAGGCTTCTCCTTCCCGCGAGCGCGAATTCATCCTCCGGCTGTCGTGCCGGGACACCAAGGGCATCGTGCACGCGGTGTCGGGCCTGCTGTTCCAGGCCGGTTGCAACATCATCGATTCGCAGCAGTTCGGCGACCTGGCCGGCGACGGCGCGACGGGCCGCTTCTTCATGCGCGTGCACTTCGAGGCGCCGCCGCAGCTGGCCGACGCGGGCACCCTGGATCGCATGCTGTCCAACGTGACGCAGCAGTTCGAGATGGATTCGCAGCTGCACGCGCTGGCGCGCCGCCCGCGCGTGGTGCTGATGGTGAGCCAGCATGGGCACTGCCTGAACGACCTGCTGTTCCGCTGGCGCAGCGGCCAGCTGGACATCGACATCCCGGCCATCGTGTCCAACCACACGACCTTCGCCGACCTGGCCGCCAGCTACGGCCTGCCGTTCCACCACCTGCCGCTCGCCCCGGGCGCCACGCCGGCGGCCAAGCGCGAGCAGGAGCAGGCGGTGCAGGCCATCGTCGAGAAGGAAGCCATCGACCTCGTCGTGCTGGCGCGCTACATGCAGATCCTGTCGCCCGAGCTGTGCGGCGTGCTCGAGAACCGCGCCATCAACATCCACCACAGTTTCCTGCCCAGCTTCAAGGGCGCCAAGCCGTACTGGCAGGCGCACGAGCGCGGCGTCAAGCTGATCGGCGCGACGGCCCACTACGTCACGGCCGACCTCGACGAAGGCCCGATCATCGAGCAGGACGTCGAGCGCGTCGACCACACGCTCACGCCCGAGGACATCACCGCGATCGGGCGCGACGTCGAATGCGTCGTCCTCGCGCGCGCCGTGCGCTGGCACGTCGAACATCGCGTGCTGCGCAACGGCCGCAAGACCGTCGTCTTCAACTGAGCCACCGGACGCCAGATGCCCAACCTGAAGGCCCGCGCGGCCGCGCTGCACGCCTCGCCCGAGGACGCCGAAGCCCAGTTCTACGACGCGCTGCGCGACGGCGACCTCGACCGGCTGATGGCCGTCTGGGCCGACGACGAGGACGTCGTGTGCGTGCACCCGGGCGGCGCCCGCGTGGTCGGGCCGCAGGCGGTGCGCGCCGCCTTCGAGGCCATCTTCGCCAGCGGGCAGCTCGCGGTCCATCCCGAGCACGTCAAGGCCGTCCAGGCGATGGGCTGCGCCGTGCACAGCGTGCTCGAACGCATCGACGTCGTCACCGCCGACGGCCCGCGCACGGGCTGGATCGTCGCCACCAACGTCTACGTGAAGACGGGCCAGGGCTGGCGCATGGTGGCCCATCACGCCAGCCCCGGCGCCCCCGACGAGCTGCCGGAGATCGGGGACGCGGCGCCGTCCGTGCTCCACTGACCGCCGCCCGCAGCAGCGTCCGCGCCGCTCGATCTAGGCATGTCGATTGCTTGACGGCCGGCGCATACTCTTCATGAGATTTTCGCGATGGCCGCCGTCATGTCCCCCGTGAACTCGTTCCCGCACCGCGCCCCCTGGTGGCTGCCGGGCGGGCATCTGCAGACCATCCTGCCGTCGCTGTTCGCCCGCGCGACCGTCGGCGAGGCGCCGCGGTTCCGGCGTGAACGGTGGACGACGCCGGACCAGGATTTCATCGACGTCGACTTCCTCGTCGACCCGCCCGGCTCCCACGCCGATCTCGCATCGCGCCCGACGCTGGTGCTGTTCCACGGCCTCGAGGGCTCGTCCAAGAGCGGCTACGCCAAGGCCTTCGCGTGCCTGGCGCGCGACCAGGGCTGGTCGTACGCCGTCCCGCATTTCCGCGGCTGTTCCGGCGAACTCAACCTCGCGCCCCGCGCCTACCATTCGGGCGACTACGAGGAGGTCGACTGGATCCTCAAGCGCATGAGCGAGCGTCGCGGCGGGCCGGTGCTGGCCGTGGGCATCTCGCTGGGGGGCAACATGCTGCTGCGCTGGGCCGAGGAATCCGGCAGGAGCGCCGGCCGCACGGCCGCCGCCGTCGCCGCCGTGTGCTCGCCGATCGACATGGCCGCCGGCGGCCGCGCCATCGGCCGCGGCTTCGGGCGCTTCACGTACACGCGCATGTTCCTGAGCACGATGAAGCCCAAGGCGCTGGCCAAGCTGCGCCAGCACCCCGGCCTGTTCGACGAACGCCGCCTGCGCGCCGCGCGCGACCTCTACGAGTTCGACAACGTCTTCACGGCGCCGCTGCACGGCTTCCGCGACACCGACGACTACTGGACGCGCGCCTCGGCCAAGCCGCGCCTGAGCGACATCCGCATCCCGGCGCTGCTGCTCAACGCGCTCAACGACCCGTTCGTGCCGGGCGACTCGCTGCCGCAGCAGTCGGAGGTCGGCCCGCACGTCACGCTGTGGCAGCCCCGGCACGGCGGCCACGTCGGCTTCGCGTCGGGTCGGCTCCCGCCGGGCAATGCGATGTCCATGCCGACGTCGGTGTTCGGCTGGCTCAAGAGCCACAATCACTGACGAGCGCGCGCCCTGGCGCAGCGTCCCTCGAACGACAGGAGAGCCGGCATGGACGACATGGTGCGCGCCGCATTGAAGAAGTGGCCCAACGTGCCCGCCTGCACCGGCTGGCTGGCGCTGGACGCGCGCGGCGACTGGTACATGCGCGACGACCGCACGCAGCAAGCCGGGCGGTTCCCGCAGTCCAAGGGCAGCCGCATCGAGCACCGCCAGTTGCGCGAGTTCATCGAGCGCAACTACGAAGGCACGCGCGAGGGCGCCTGGTACTTCCAGAACGGGCCGCAGCGCGTCTACGTCGAGCTCGAGGCGGCGCCGCACGTGTGGCGCCTGGCCGCGCGGGCCGGCACGGCGCCCGAAGTGCGCTCGCACGCGGGCGGCGACGACGTCGCGGTGGAGTCTGCCTGGGTCGACGAGCGCGGCCGCCTGTTCCTGGCCACCGACGCCGGCTTCGGCCTCGTGCACACCCAGGACATGGAGGCGGCCGCCGACGCCATCGAGGCCGGCCTGTGGTCGCCGCAGCCGCTGGAGTTCGCGGCGATGCCCGCGCGCTTCGGCTTCTGCCTGAGTCCGGCGGCGCAGTGGGATGGCCATCCGCCGCGCGAGGTCGCGAGCGCGCACGCGGCGTCCTGAACGCCGGCACCGACCATGAAAGAGGTTCATCGCCGATTTCCGGGGCGCCGGGGGCGAGGAATCAATCGCCCGCTGCCGATGCGGGCGTCGAACGTGCGGCACGTTGCCTTTGACTGCGGCGCTGCCCGAACGCTTCGAACGAGGTGCCGGCGTGCTGATCTCGTCGGGGTCAGGTCTTGAACGTTGCGGGGTCAGGTCTTGAGTGCACGAATCAAGACCTGACCCCGCAACGTTCAAGACCTGACCCCACCTTGCAACCGGGGGACAGCGGTTTCATTCCTGGCCCCGGTTGCACAGGAAATCCGCGATGAGCCCAGAAGAAAAAAGCCGCCCGCTGGCGGCTTTCGTCCGGCTTCTGGCGGTCTACGCGGAAGCAGCCGATGCTGCTGCCGATGCGGCCGGCGCGGCGCCGGAGGCCGCGCCCGAGGCGGCAGGCAGCGCCGGCGCCACCGGCTCGGCGAGCTTGCCGCCGCCGTGGTTGGCCATGTAGACGACGGCGCGGCCGACTTCGAAGTCGGTGAAGTCGCCACCGCCCTGCGCGGGCATGTTGCCCTTGCCCTTGAGCGCCGACTGCAGCAGTGCGTCGTAGCCCTTGGCCACGCGCGGGCCCCAGGCCGCCGCATCGCCGAACTTCGGCGCGCCGAGCAGGCCGGCGGTGTGGCAGGTGGTGCACTGGGCCTCGAAGACCTGCTGGCCCGTCTTGGGGACGACGACGGCGTTGGCGTCGAACACCGCGTCGCTGGCCACCGGCGCGATGCGCGCGGCGACGGCGGAGGCGGCGAGCGCGTCGGTGCCGGGCGACTTCTTGTTGTCGAGCGCCACGAACTGCGTGAGCATGATGATCACCAGCACCGGAACGATGAAGGCGGCGCCCACCAGGGTGACCAGCTGCCGCGGCGTCTTGATGCCGGTCTCGTGTTCTGCTTCTTCGTAGTGCTGCTCTTCGCTCATGGATTCCTCAAGGCACGGGCTGCGGGAAGTACATGCACCGAGGACGCGAACCTGTTTCTTGCGCGTACTCGGCCGTCAGGTAAAAGCCGCGCGATTATAGGTTCCGGTGGCGGGCCATTCCTCGATGGCCGGGCCGCGGACGCCCCGGGACAAACCCCCGCTTGCCGTTGGGACCACCCGGCTGCGCGTCAGCCGAGCCGCCACGCCGGGGTGGATCCCGCGACTGCGCTCCGCTGCGCGCAGCGATGACGGCGTTGGCGCCTTGCGCGAGGCTCGCACCATACGGGCGCGCAGCCCTCGTGTGATCCCGCGCGCAGTCGCGGGATCCATGCCGGACGGCGCGTCCTCCCTGCGCAAAGCAAGACGCCCGGCACGGGCCGGGCGTCGAGCGAAGGCACGCAGCGGCCTCAGGCGGCCTGCGGATCCGGCGCGGCCGGCGGCGCGACGCGCGCGGCGACCAGCGCAGTCACTTCCTTGCGGTAGCGATTGAGCTCCTGCACCGACACGAAGCTGCGCTCCAGCAGCAGGCTCATGTTGTGGAGGATGCGCTCGACGACCTTGTTCTCCCACACCGCGTCGAACTGGATCTGCTTGTCCAGCCAGCCTTCCAGCCAGTCCGGGTCGGGCACGCGGCTCTGGATGGTGTCGCGCGGGAACAGGTTGGCGTTGACGTGCAGGTTGGTCGGATGCAGCGCCTGGGCGGTGCGGCGCGCGCTGGCCATCAGCACGCCCACCTTCGTGAACGCGGCCTTGGCCTCGTTGCCGAAGCGCGCGAGCGCCTTCTTCATGTAGCGCAGGTAGGCGCCGCCATGGCGGGCCTCGTCGCGGGCGAGCGTCTCGTAGATGTGCTTGATGACGGGTTCGGTGTGCCACTGCGCCGCGCGGCGGTACCAGTGGTTCAGGCGGATCTCGCCGCAGAAGTGCAGCATCAGCGTCTCGAGCGCGGGCGCCGGGTCGAACTCGAAGCGCACGGCGTGCAGCTCCTCTTCGGTGGGCACGAGCTCGGGGCGGAAGCGGCGCAGGTATTCCATCAGCACCAGCGAGTGCTTCTGCTCCTCGAAGAACCAGACGCTCATGAAGGCGCAGAAATCGCTGTCGTCGCGGTTGTCGCGCAGGAACATCTCGGTGGCGGGCAGGGCGGACCACTCCGTGATGGCGTTCATCTTGATGGTGGTGGCCTGCTCGTCGGTCAGCTTGGACGCGTCGAAGGAATCCCAGGGGATGTCCTTGTCCATGTCCCAACGGACGGCTTCGAGTTGCTTGAACAGTTCAGGGTACAGCATGCTGGCGTAGGTCTCCTGGCCTGATTTTAGTCGGCTGTGGGCCCCGGTAGTGCGACAAAAGCCCGGCAAGGCCGAAGGAGTCTCGGGAAAGCGGGGGGACGCCCCCGAGAAAAATGCGGTCAATCGGCGCCCGGGCTGCAATCCCGGCGCCATCCGGCCACGGCTTCGCCGATCTCCGAGAGCCGGCTGATCACCCGGATTCCGGCAACTCGCAGGCCAAGCAGGGCGGGCAGGCCGCCGCCGGCCCAGATCGCCACGTGAGCCGGCAGGCGCGCACGCAGCTCGGTCAGCGCGGGCACGGCCTGGGCCGGCGGCAGGCTGCCGGAGAAGCTGAGCGCCACCACGTCGATCCGATGCGCGCACGCGGCCGACGCGATGTCGGCGAGCGGCGTCTGCGGCCCGAGCGCGAGGCAGCGGCAAGCCTCCAGCGTCATCAGCGCCTCGGCCATCAGAATGCCCAGGCCATGCGCCTCGCCGGGCACGGTGGTCAACAGGATGCGCGGGCCGCGCGCCTCCAGCCCCGCCTGGAACGGCAGCAGCGCGCTGCGCAGCACCGCCTGCACGGCCTCGCTGTACAGGTGTTCCTCGTAGACCGCGATGCGGCCGTCGACCCAGGCGTCGCCGACGGCGGCGGACAGCGGGGCGATGCCGTCGACCACGAACGCCGCCAGGCCCGTGCGCGCGAGGCCCGACGTCAGCCAGTGCCGCAGCGCGTCGGCGCCGCCGGCCCGCAGCGCGGCGATGCCGTCGGCGACGTCCAGCGACGGCGTGGCGTCGTTCCGGCTGCCGCGCACCGCTGCCGGCGGGCGCGCGGCCATGTCGGACAGCACCGCGTCGAGCTGCTCGGGCGGCAGCGCGAGCAGGCGGCCCGGCCGCTCGCCGGCGAGCAGCGCACGCCGGATCAGCGCCAGGCGATCGACCAGGGCGCGCGGGTAGCCGCGAACGCCGGCGGCGTCGCGCTCGGGCACCGGAAAGCCGTAACGGCGTTCCCACGCGCGCAACGTGTCCTTGCCCAGGCCGGTCTCGCGCTCGACCGCCGCGATCGGCAGCAACGGCTCGCCGGTGCCGCGGCGCGCGTGCTCGGCGGGTGAATCCGGAGAGGGAGGTGCTGACGTATCCATGGCATGCAAGCCGTGAAATCCACATTCGTACAAACAGACTCGGCCGGTGTGCCGACTCGCGGTCATTGGACTGCAGAGACGTCAATTTGTCCTGGACATTTTGTCACAGCGACGGCACAGTACCTCGGCAACTCGGCCATGAAGCCCATGTTTGTCCAGGACAAATCGCTGTCTCGCTCCACCCACACGGGTCGCCGCCGGTGTCATAACCCCCCTCAAACCAAAGGGAATGACGCGGACGTCCACGGAACTTCGAGCGCAAAATCCCGTCCTATCGACTGTGCGAGGGCCCAGGTGCCGTCGCACCGCCGCGAACCCCGCGGCATCAAGGCCGGTTTACTCGCTGCGCAGCTTCGACGGTTCGCCCTCGAAACGTCCCGAGCGCTTCTCCTCCTCCCTCCCTCCCTTGTTCGCTCAGGGGCGCTGCGCAGCGACATTTATCCATACGCACCCGCCCCCGGGTGCCGCGCGGGAGGACGGCCGTGAGCCGCCCGCGCATCGCGGTCGTCGGCTCCGGGATCGCCGGACTCGGCGCCGCCCATCGCCTGGCGCCGCACTGCGACGTCACGGTCTTCGAGGCCGCGGACCGCCTGGGCGGCCACGCCAACACCATCGACGTCACGCTGCCCGGCCGCGACGGCCCCGTCATGCACGGCGTCGACACCGGCTTTCTCGTCTTCAACGAACGCACCTATCCGCGGCTGTGCGCGCTGTTCGACGAACTCGGCGTCGCGGTGGCGAAGTCGGAGATGACGTTCTCCGTGCAGGCGCCGCGCCCCGGCGGCGGCCGCCTCGAGTGGAGCGGCACGAGCCTGAACACCGTGTTCGCCGACCGCGGCAACCTGCTGCGCCCGCGCTTCCACGGCATGCTGTGGGACCTGCTCCGTTTCAACCGCCTGGCCACCGCGCTCGCCAGGCGAGGCGTCGACACCGAGCTGGCGCAGCCGCTGGACGAGTTCCTCGCCGAGCATCGCTTCGGCACCGCCTTCATCGACGACTACCTGCTGCCCATGATCGGCTGCATCTGGTCGTGCTCGACGGTACAGATGCTGCGCTTCCCGGTGGGCACGCTCATCCGCTTCTGCCACAACCACGGCCTGCTGCAGGTGACCGAGCGGCCACAGTGGTTCACCGTCGGCGGCGGCTCGCGCCGCTATGTCGACAAGCTGGCCACGCGCATCGGCCGCGTGCGGCTGTCGACGCCGGTACTGGGCGTGGCGCGCGACCCGTCGCGCGCGCCGGGCGCACGGGTGGGCGTTCGCACGCGTGCGGGGGTCGAATGGTTCGACGAGCTCGTCCTGGCCGCGCACGCGCCGCAGTCGCTGGCGCTGCTGGATGATGCGAGCGAGGAGGAGCGCCACGCGCTCGGCGCGATCGGCTACCAGGACAACGAGGCCGTGCTGCACACCGACGAGCGCCTGCTGCCGCGCAGGCGCGCCGCGTGGTCGGCATGGAACTACCAGCGCGACGTCGTCTCCGGCAGCAACAGCCAGAACGTCTGCCTGCACTACCTCATCAACCAGCTGCAGCCGCTGCCATGGAAGCAGTCGGTGATCGTCTCGCTGAACCCGCTGCACGCGCCACGGCCCGAGACGGTGCTGCGCCGGATCACCTACGCGCACCCCGTGTTCGACAACGCCGCGATCGTCGCGCAGGGCCGGCTGGCCGACCTGCAGGGCCGTTCGCGCACGTGGTTCTGCGGCGCCTGGACGGGCTACGGCTTCCATGAGGACGGCTTGAAGTCGGGCCAGCAGGTGGCCGGGCGCATCCTGGCCCGCCAGCCGGGCGCGCCGGCCGGCGACGTCCGCAACGGCGCGGCCATCGAGCCGCTGCCCGAGGCCGCATGACCGGGGCCCGCGCCCGCATCGGCTTCGGCGAGGTGCGCCACCGGCGGCTCGCGCCGGTCGAGCATGCGTTCGCGTATCCGACCTGCTTTCTCCTGCTGCCGCTGCGCTCGCTGCGCGCCGCGGCCGACCCCGTGCTCGCGCGCAACCGGCACGCGCTGTTCGGGTTTCGCGACGCGGACCATGGCGACGGCCGCGATGACAGCCTCGCCTGGCTCGACGGCCTGCTCGCGTCCGAAGGCGTCACCGACGCCGACGGCGAGGCGTGGCTGCACTGCATCCCGCGCATGTTCGGCGTCGCGTTCAAGCCGGTCAGCTTCTGGTACGCGCATCGCGCCGACGGGTCGCTGGCGGCCATCGTCGTCGAGGTCAACAACACCTTCGGCGAGCGGCACTGCTACCTGCTGGCGGGCGACGAGCTCGCGTTCGGGCGCACGTTGCAGGCGCGCAAGGTGTTGCACGTGTCGCCCTTCTGCGAGGCGCGCGGCCACTACCGCTTCCGCTTCGTGCGGACCGACCTCGATTCGGCCGCGGGCCAGGGACGCACCGCGGTGCGCGTCGAGCTGCACGTCGACGGCGCGCCGCTGCTGCTCACGAGCGTGTCGGGCAAGCTCGAGCCGCTGACGCGCGGGGCCGTGCGCTTCGCGCTGTGGACGCTGCCGGCGATGACCGCGGTGATCGTGGCGCGCATCCACTGGCACGCATTGCGGCTGTGGCTCAAGCGCCTCGCGATCGTGCCCAAGCCGGCGCCGCCGCCACGCGCGGTCAGCCGCACGGACGGCCTCGCGACGCCCGGGGCGACCCTGCGCCCGGCTGGCCCGCCGCGGGTTTCACCGACAAGCGACGACGCGACGTCGATCCAGAATCCGGCATGACCTCCGGAACGCTTCCGCCGTCATCCGAGGCGGCCGGCCGACCCATGGCGCACGCGCCCGCCGCCGCCCGCGCTGCGCTGGCGCTGCTGCGGCACCTGGAGGCGGGCACCCTCGTCGTGCGGACGCCCGACGGCGCCACGCACCAGTCCACCGGCGCGTCGCGGCCCGAGCTGCACGCCGTGCTCGACGTGCACGACTGGTCCGCCTTCACCGCCACGCTGCGCGCCGGCGACATCGGCTTCGCCGAGAGCTTCCTGGCCGGCGCCTGGACGACGCCGCAGCTGGCCGATCTGCTGCGGCTGATCCTGGCCAACCGCGAGGTCATCTCCAAGGCGATCTACGGCAGCTGGTGGGGCGCGCTGCTGCACCGCGTCCAGCACGCGCTCAACCGCAACACGCGCCGCGGCAGCAAGCGCAACATCCAGGCCCACTACGACCTCGGCAACGACTTCTACAGGCTGTGGCTGGACCCGAGCATGACGTACTCAAGCGCGTGGTTCGACGGCGACCGCACGCAGCCGCTCGAACGCGCGCAGACGGCCAAGCTGCGGCGCGCGATCGCCGCCACCGGCGTGCGGCCGGGCCAGCGCCTGCTGGAGATCGGGTGCGGCTGGGGCGCGGTAGCCGAGGCCGCGGCGCGCGAGGGCATCGACGTCGTCGGGCTCACGTTGTCGTCCGAACAGCTCGCCTGGGCGCAGGCGCGCCTCGCGCGCGCGGGCGTGGCCGCTCACGCCGACCTGCGCCTGCAGGACTACCGCGATGTCATCGACGGGCCGTTCGACGCCATCGTCTCCGTCGAGATGTTCGAGGCCGTGGGCCGCGCGTACTGGGACGCGTATTTCCGGACCGTGCAGCGCCAGCTCAAGCCGGGCGCCAAGGCCTGCGTCCAGGCGATCGTGATCCGGGACGACCTGTTCGAGCGCTATGCGCGTTCGCCGGACTTCATCCAGCGCCACGTCTTTCCCGGCGGCATGCTGCCCAGCACCGCGCTGTTCGAGCAGCATGCCGGCGCTGCCGGCCTGCGCGTCGTGGAACGCTTCGCCTTCGGTGGCGACTACGCCGAGACGCTGCGCCGCTGGCGTCACGCGTTCCTCGCGCGGCTGGACGAAGTGCGCGCGCAAGGCTTCGACGAGCGCTTCGTGCGGTTGTGGGAGTTCTACCTCGCGTACTGCGAAGCGGCCTTCGACGCGGGCAACACCGACGTCGTCCAGTTCACGCTGCAGCGATCGTGAGGCGGCAGCGGCGCGCTCGACCGGCGGGAGCCGGGAGCCGGGCAGCCCCTCGACAAGCACGTCACGGTGCTGTCATCCACACGAATATAGCCCGGTTTTCCGAGTTTGGGGAGGCTGGTCAAACCGGTGGGCGGGGCGCATCATCGACTCGTGCCACTGCCTCGACGTCGACTGGAAAGGCGCCGGCACGGTCGACCTGGATCCACCCATCCAGGCCATGTCTCGCAACTCTCGCTTGAAAGGAGGCACTGATGAATCTGACGATCAGCGGCCATCATCTGGAAGTGACACCCGCCCTGCGCGAATACGTCCTGACCAAGCTGGACAGGATCACGCGCCACTTCGACGCCGTCGTCGACGTGAACGTGTTGCTCACCGTGGAAAATCTCAAGGAAAAGGAACGTCGACAAAAAGCCGAAGTCACTCTCCACGTCAAGGGGAAGGACATCTTCGTCGAGCAGGCGCATGAAGACCTCTATGCCGCCGTCGACCAGCTGATGGACAAGCTCGATCGACAGGTGGTCCGCCACAAGGATCGCCTGCAGGATCATCACCACGCGACCGGCAAGCGCCAGGTCGCCCCGGAATTGCCGCAGCCGACCTGACCGGCCGACAACCCGACACAATCCATACAAGGCGGCCCATCGGCCGCCTTGTTCGTTTGGTCTATGCTGCCAAGGGGTCATTCGGCGGATTCAAGTGCGCGTCACGGATGCCGAATCTCCCTGCAGGCCCTCGATTTCGTGAAATTGTTGCTGCGCCGCAGCATTCACGAGCGCATAGTGCCTCCCGCTGCGCCTGCGACGTGCGCACGCGGTTTTCGGATTCCTATAATCGTCTGTTCGATCCCGGAAATTGCCGGGTGACTTTCCAGCCCGGGGACCACCGGGCGCCGTACGGAAACCTCGGCTTACCGGCCCGGGCACGCTCATGAACCGTCTCGCTGCCATCCTTCCTCTTGCCAACGTCCAGGTGGGCGTGGACGCCACCAGCAAGAAGCGCGTGTTCGAACAGGCCGGCGTGCTGTTCGAGAACCAGCACGCAATCGCCCGCGCGACGGTCACCGACAACCTGTTCGCCCGCGAACGGCTGGGCTCCACCGGCCTGGGCCACGGCGTGGCCGTGCCGCACGGGCGCGTCAAGGGCCTGAAGAACCCGCTGGCCGCGGTGCTGCGCGTGCAGCAGCCGATCCCGTTCGACGCGCCGGACGACGAACCCGTCGGCCTGCTCATCTTCCTGCTGGTGCCGGAAGCGGCCACCCAGCGCCACCTCGAGATCCTGTCCGAGATCGCCGAGATGCTGTCGGACCGCGAACTGCGCGACCGCCTCAAGGGCGACGTCGATGCCCCCACGCTGCACCGCCTGATCTCCGACTGGGAACCGCTCAAATCGGTCGCCTGAACGGCACATGAAGCCGCGCGTCATCAGTGCTGAAGCCCTGTTCGAGGAACACCAGCCTGCGCTGCGCTGGGAGTGGGTCGCGGGGCACGCCCATCCCGAACGCCGCTTCGACGAGGCGGCGGTGCGCGAGGCGCGCTCGGCCGCCGACCTGATCGGCTACCTCAACTACATCCACCCCTACCGTGTCCAGCTGGTCGGCCGGCGCGAGGTGGCGTACCTCGAGAACGCGGACCAGGAAGTGCAGGCGCGCCGCATCCAGCGCATCGTCACGCTGGAGCCGCCGGTGATCATCGTGGCCGACGGCGAGCTCCCGCCCGACCAGCTCGTCGCGCTGTGCGACCGCGCCGAGATCCCGTTGTTCGTGACCTCGGCCTCGGCCGGCCACGTCATCGACCTGGTGCGCTCCTACCTGAGCCAGCTGTTCGCCGACCGCACCACGCGCCACGGCGTGTTCATGGACATCCTGGGCGTGGGCGTGCTGATCACCGGCGAGTCGGGGCTCGGCAAGAGCGAACTGGGCCTGGAACTGATCTCGCGCGGCAACGGCCTGGTGGCCGACGACGCGGTCGACCTGTACCGCGTCTCGCAGTCCACCCTGGAGGGGCGCTGCCCCGACCTGCTGCTGAACCTGCTGGAGGTGCGCGGCATCGGCCTGCTCGACATCAAGGCGATCTTCGGCGAGACCGCGGTGCGCCGGAAGATGCGGCTCAAGCTCATCGTGCACCTGGTGCGCAAGGAGACGATGGAGCGCGAGTTCGAACGCCTGCCCTACGAGCCGATGTACGACGAGATCCTGGCCATCCCGGTGCGCAAGGTGGTGATCGCCGTCGACGCCGGCCGCAACCTGGCCGTCCTGGTGGAGGCCGCCGTGCGCAACACCATCCTGCAGCTGCGCGGGATCGACACCTACCAGGAATTCGTCAAGCGCCACCAGGATGCGATGGCGAAAGGCGTGGAATAACCACTAGCCGTGGTGGCGGGAATGGGCCTTCGGCGCAGGCCGGTGCTCGCAGTTCTCGCGGGTGCACACGGCGTACAGCGACAGCGCGTGCTCCTGCAGCGTGAAGCCGCGCGAGGCGGCCACCTCGCGCTGGCGCGACTCGATCTCGGGGTCGAAGAACTCCTCGACGCGGCCGCAGGTCAGGCACAGCAGGTGGTCGTGGTGGGTGCCCTCGTTGAGCTCGAACACCGACTTGCCCGACTCGAAATGGCTGCGCGCGAGGATGCCGGCCTGCTCGAATTGCATCAGCACGCGGTAGACGGTGGCGAGCGCGATGTCCGACCCCTCGTTGAGCAAGGTCTTGTAGACGTCCTCGGCGGTCAGGTGGCGCTCCACGGACTGCTGGAAGACCTCGAGGATCTTGATCCGCGGCAAGGTCGCCTTCAGGCCGCTGCTCTTGAGTTCTTCAGCGTGGGTCATGT
>JAEKKH010000009.1 GCA_019510465.1 Burkholderiales bacterium | reverse complement strand
ACAAGTGGAACCAGTGGCTGTTCCTGAAGATGCTGGAGGCGGGCATCTGCGAGCGCCGCACGCAGATCGTCAACTGGGATCCGGTGGACATGACCGTGCTCGCCAACGAGCAGGTGATCGACGGCCACGGCTGGCGCTCCGGCGCGCCGGTCGAGAAGCGCGAGATCCCGGGCTACTACCTCAACATCGTCAAGTACGCCGAGGAACTGCTGTCCGCGGTGGCCGACCCGGCCGATCCGCAATACCTCTCCGGCTGGCCCGAGCGCGTGCGCCTGATGCAGGAGAACTGGATCGGCAAGAGCGAGGGCGTGCGCTTCGCGTTCCCGCACACCATCCACGACGAGGCCGGCACGCTGATCGGCGACGGCAAGCTCTACGTGTTCACCACGCGGGCCGACACCATCATGGGCGTCACCTTCTGCGCCGTCGCGCCCGAGCACCCGCTCGCCACGCACGCCGCCAAGGGCAACCCGCAACTGGCCGCGTTCATCGAGCAGTGCAAGGCCGGCGGCACCACCGAGGCCGAGCTCGCCACCAAGGACAAGGAAGGTCTGCCCACCGGGCTGACGGTCATCCATCCGCTGACCGGCGCGCAGGTGCCGGTGTGGGTCGGCAACTACGTGCTGATGACCTACGGCGACGGCGCCGTCATGGGCGTGCCCGCGCACGACGAGCGCGATTTCGCGTTCGCGAAGAAGTACGGCCTGGCCATCAAGCAGGTGGTCAGCGTTCCTGGCGAGACGTTCTCCACCGAGGCCTGGCAGGAGTGGTACGGCGATAAGCAGCGCGGCGTGTGCATCGACTCCGGCGTGCTGGACGGCTTCGGCATGAAGGACGCGGTCGGCCGCGTGGCCGAGCTGGTCGGCGCCGCCGGGCTGGGCGAGAAGAAGACCACCTGGCGCCTGCGCGACTGGGGCATCAGCCGCCAGCGCTACTGGGGCACGCCGATCCCCATCATCCACTGCGGAACCGACGAGGACCCCGGCTGCGGCGTGGTGCCCGTGCCCGAGAAGGATCTCCCGGTCGTGCTGCCGGAGGACCTGATCCCCGACGGCTCCGGCAACCCGCTGAACAAGCACGCGGCCTTCCTGGACGTGGGCTGCCCCAGGTGCGGCAAGCCGGCGCGCCGCGAGACCGACACGATGGACACCTTCGTCGATTCGTCGTGGTACTTCATGCGCTACTGCGACCCGACCAACGACGACAAGATGGTCGCGGGCGGCACCGACTACTGGATGCCGATGGACCAGTACATCGGCGGCATCGAGCACGCGATCCTGCACCTGCTGTACGCGCGCTTCTGGACGAAGGTCATGCGCGACCTCGGGCTCGTGACGTTCAGCGAGCCCTTCAGGAATCTGCTCACGCAAGGCATGGTGCTCAAGGGCGCGTTCTTCCACAAGCCGGAGGACGCGGGCAAGAACTACTACTGGGAGCACGAGCTCGACGTCGAGCGCGACGCGCACGGCAACGTCGTGAGCGCGAAGCTGAAGGACGGCACGCCGGTCGCCTGGGAGATGACCACGATGTCGAAGTCCAAGAACAATGGCGTCGACCCCCAGGCCCTGATCGACCGCTACGGCGCCGACACCGCGCGCCTGTTCGTGATGTTCGCCTCGCCGCCGGAGCAGACGCTGGAGTGGAACGACTCCGGCGTCGAAGGCGCGCACCGCTTCCTCAAGCGCGTGTGGGGCTTCGGGGCGAAGAACGGCGACGCGCTGCGCGGTGCCGCGGACAGCGGCGCGGGCCTGCCGCTCGCGGCGCCCGCGAAGGCGCTGCGCCGGGAAGTGCACGTGCTGCTCAAGCAGGTCACCTACGACTACGAGCGCATGCAGTACAACACCGTGGTCTCGGGCGCGATGAAGCTGCTCAATGCGCTCGAAGGTTTCGCGCACGACGGCAGCGCGGGCTCGGCCGCGGTGCTGCGCGAAGGCTTCTCGATCCTGCTGCGTTCGCTGTACCCGGCCTGCCCGCACATCGCGCAAGGCCTGTGGACGGACCTCGGCTACGGCCAGCCGGGCACGGAGCTGGCCGACACGTCCTGGCCCGCGGTCGACGAATCCGCGCTGGTGCAGGACGAGGTCGAGCTGGTGCTGCAGGTGCTGGGCAAGACGCGCGGCAGCGTGCGCGTGCCCGCCGGTGCCGACAAGGCCGCCATCGAGGCGATCGCGCTGGCCTCGCCCGAGGCGGTGCGCTGGATGGAAGGCCGGCCGGCGAAGAAAGTCGTCGTCGTGCCGGGCCGTCTGGTCAACATCGTCGCCTGAGGACCCGATGCGCGCGCATACGCAGATCCGGCGCCGCATGGCGCTCGCCGCGCTGGCCGTGGCGGCCGCGGCCACGCTGGCCGCGTGCGGCTTCCATCGCCGCATCGCCCAGCCGCTGAACTACGAGCGCATCGCGCTGTCGGGCTTCGCCGACCGCTCGACGATGGCCGACGAGATCCGGCGCGCGCTGCCGTCCACGGCGCACATCGCCGCCAACGTGCTGGAGTCGCAGGTCGTGATCGAGGCCATCGAGGACACGCAGAAGACCACCGTGGAGGCTTCCACGGCCTTCGGCCAGGTGCGCGAACTCGAGCTGCACTGCAAGCTGCGCTACCGCGTGCTCGATCCGAACGGCACCGAGCTGCTGCCGCTGGCCGACATCGAGCGCTTCCGCGACATGACCTACGACGAGAAGGACGCCCTCGCCAAGGACACCGAGCAGAAGGCGCTCTACCGCGACATGCAGTCCGACATGGCCTACCAGTTGATCCGCGTGCTCGCCGCCGTCGGCAAGCCGGCCGGTCCGGCCGCGCAGGCGCAGGCCGCGCGCGCGGCATCGGCCGCGGTGGCGCCGGCAGCGCCGTCGTCGGGGATCTCGGCGGTCGAGTGGGCCGCGTCGCAGGCCGCCGGCCACTGATCGCACGCCATGCAGGTCCGTCCCGAACAACTGCCCGATCACCTGGCGCGCGGCCTGCGCGACGTCTACGTGGTGCACGGCGACGAGCCGCTGCGCGCGCAGGAGGCCGCCGACGCGATCCGCGCCGCGGTGCGGGCGGGCGGCGCGAGCGAGCGCAAGGTGTTCGTGGTCAGCGGCGCCCACTTCGACTGGAGCGGCGTCATCGGCGCCTCGCAGTCGATGGGGCTGTTCGCCGACCAGCAGCTGATCGAGATCCGCATCCCGTCGGGCAAGCCCGGCAAGGACGGCAGCGAGGCGCTGCAGACGCTGGCCGCCGGTGCCGGCCCCGACAGCCGCCTGCTGGTGCACCTGCCCAGGCTCGACTGGCAGCAGCAGAAGGCCGCCTGGTTCACCACGCTGGACGCCGCGGGCGTCAGCGTGGCGGCCGACGTCGTCGAGCGCCACGCCTTGCCCGCCTGGCTGGCCAAGCGCTTCGCATTGCAGGGCCAGCGCGTGGAGGCCGGCGCGGCCGGTGAGCAGACGCTGGCCTTCATGGCCGACCGCGTCGAGGGCAACCTGCTCGCCGCGCACCAGGAGATCCAGAAGCTGGGGCTGCTGTACCCGCCCGGTGAGCTCACGTTCGCGCAGGTGGAGGACGCCGTCCTCGACGTCGCGCGCCACGACGTCTCGCGCCTGTGCGACGCCGTCATGGCGGTGCAGGTGCCGCGCGCGCTGCGCATGCTCGACGGCCTGCAGGCCGAGGGCGAGGCCGCCGTGTTCGTGCACTACAAGCTGTCGGACGACATCCGCGCCATGAAACGCATCCACGACGCGATGGCCGAGGGCAAGCCGATGCCGATGGCGCTGCGCGAGGCGCGCATCTGGGGCGCGCGCGAACGCCTGTTCGAGCGCGCGCTGCCGCGCTTGTCGGCGCCGATGGCCGCCCGCCTGGTCGGCGCCGCCAGCGAGTGCGACGGCGTGCTCAAGGGCCTGCGCCATCCGCAGTGGCCCGCCGAGCCCTGGGACGCGCTGCGCCGCCTGGTGCTGATGATGCTGCAGGCGCTGCGGCCCGAGGGCGCGCAGGCCGGACTGGTGCTGCGCACCTGACGCGCACGGCGTTTGCCGCGCGGCCTGGCCAGGAGGAAACCATGCGTCCGCATCCCCTGCTTGCACTGCTCGCCCTGTCCGCCTCGCTGCTCGCCGGCTGCGCCAGCCGCGTCGAGAAGGGCGCGGCCGCGCCGCTCGCGCCGCCCGACAACTCCGATCGCGCGAGCGCCACGCCGACCCCCCGCGCCGAGGTCGCCGGCCTGCCCGAGTGGCTGCGCATCCGCCTGGCCGACTACGACGCGCAGCCCGGCCCCGCCGCGCCGCGCGCGGTCTACGAGCTGCGCTACGGCGACGGCGTCGCGTACTACGTGAAGGCCGGCTGCTGCGACCAGTTCGACCCGCTAGTCGACGCGAACGGCGTGCTCGTGTGCTATCCCAGCGGCGGTTTCACCGGCCGCGGCGACGGCAAGTGCCCGGGCGCGCTGCCGCCGGTGTCGGAGCGGCGCGAGGTGTGGCGACATCGCTGAGGGTCCGCCGCGGCGCGGGCCCGGACTCGCCGTCCATCCCGTGCGCCGATGCGCGTGAGCGACGCCTGCACGTGGGCTCGCGATGCGGGCGTTTCACCAACTGCTTCACGGCGCATCCGAGAACACCCGCCCGCCGGGCGCGGCCGGCTTCGATAATCCACGCACCGTCGTTTCCCAGGATCTCGATGCTCCGCTGCCTGCCGCTCGTCGCCACCTCCTTCGTCGCCCTCCTTGCGGGCTGCGCGATCCATCAGAACGTTCGTCCGCTCGACGCCGCGGGGGACGGCCAGGTCTGCGTGATCACCAATCCGGAAGTGCGCCCCAGCGTGATGGCCTCGTACAAGCGGGTGCTCGGCGAGAAGGGCTACACCGTGCGCGAGCTGCCGCCGGCGGCGGCGATCACCGACTGCAAGGTCACGTCGACCTACCGCGCGAACTGGCGCTGGGACCTGGCGATGTACATGCACTACGCCGAATTCCGGGTGTTCGTCGATGGCAAGGAGCGCGGCGTCGCGACGTA
>JAEKKH010000458.1 GCA_019510465.1 Burkholderiales bacterium | reverse complement strand
CCGGCCTGCCGTGCAGCGCGGATTGAAGATTCCATCGCGCGGCTGAGCTTGGTCAGTGCGTGGCGCCCGCCAGGGCACGGGCGCGCTGCAGCGCATCGGCGACGATGTGCGCCGCCGTCAGCGCGAGCGCCGGCGTGTGGTCGGCCATGACCTGCATACGCAGCCGCGCGCTGTTCAGCGACACGGCCGGGTATTCGACGAGGTTGGCCAGCAGGCCGGCCTGGGCCATCTCGCGGCTGGCCACGCGGGCCAGCGCGTCCGGGCCCAGCATGACCGGCACGATGGGCGAGGGATGGCCGAGCACAGTGAGGCCCTGCTCGGTCAGCGCGCCGCGCAGCGCCAGGGTGGCGCGCATCAGCCGCTCGCGCCGCTCGCCGCCCTCGCTGGAGCGCACGATGGCCAGGCACGCCCGGATGATGGCCACCTGCACCGGCGACAACGCGTTGGAGAAGGTGTTGGGCGCGGCGTAGAAGCGCAGGTACTCCTTGATCGCGCGGTCGTGGCTGGCGACGAAGCCACCGTTGGACGCGAAGGTCTTGGAGAACGAGCCCATCACCAGGTCCACCTGGCCCAGCACGCGCTGCAGTTCGAGCTGGCCGCCGCCGCCCGGGCCCAGGCAGCCCAGGTCGTGGGCCACGTCCACCATCAAGAGCGCGCCATGCTCGCGCGCCAGTGCCTGCAGGCGCTTCAGATCGGGCGAGTCGGCGTCCATCGAGAAGCAGCCCTCGGTGACGACCAGGATGCCGTTGTGCGGGTCGCGCTGGCGCATGCGCTGCAGCAGCCGGGCGACGTGGTCCACGTCCAGGTGGCGGTGCAGGTGGATGTTGGGCGTGGCCGCCCGCGCGCCTTCGTGCAGGCAGTTGTGCGCCAGCTGGTCGATGACGATGTGGTCGGTCTCGCGCACCAGGCCCTTGATGGCGCCGAAGCCCGCGGCCCAGCCGGTGGGGAACAGCAGCACCTCGGGCATGTGCAGAAGCTCGCCCAACTCGGCCTCCAGCGCGGTGGCTTCCTCAACGTTGCCGGCCAGCGCGGTGGAGCCGGCGCTGTGCACGCCGTAGCGGTCCATCGCCGCCTGCGCCGCGGCGCACACCTTGGGGTGGCGGGCCAGCGACAGGTACTCCTGCGACGAGAAGTTCAGCCCCATATGCCGCTGGCCGTCCAGCAGCGTCAGCTCGGCCGTGGCGCCCGGCCGCCCGCCC
>JAEKKH010000461.1 GCA_019510465.1 Burkholderiales bacterium | reverse complement strand
ATGAATTGACTGCGATCCGCCCGCACATGATGGGCAAGTTCGAGGACATGCTGGTTGCGGTCGAACAGCATCCGGCGATGCTCTATTATCTCGATCAATTCCGGTCGGTCGGGCCCGACAGCCCGTTCGGCCAACGCGCGAACCTGCGCCGCCCCGACCGCAAGATCGGCCTCAACGAGAACCTCGCGCGTGAGATCATGGAGCTGCACACGCTCGGCGCGCGCACCGGCTACGACCAGAATGACGTGGTCGAATTCGCGCGCGCGCTGACCGGCTGGAGCGTCGGCGGGCTCGGGCCGATGGCGGCGAAGGACACTGTCGAGGTCGGCGCCTTCATGTTCCGCCCCGGCATCCATGAGCCGGGCGAGCGGACAATCATCGGCAAAAGCTACAGCCAGGCCGGCGAGGCGCAGGCGCGCGCGGTGCTGCACGACCTGGCGCTGTCGCCCGCAACCGCGAAACATGTGTCGACCAAGCTCGCGCGCCATTTCGTCGCGGACGATCCCCCGCCAGCTTTGGTCGAGCGGATGAGCCAAGCCTATCTGTCGAACCATGGCCATCTCGCTGCGGTCTATCGCGTGATGATCGAGGCGCCCGAAAGCTGGGCGCCGGGCGAGCCCAAGTTCAAGACGCCGTGGGATTGGACGGTGTCCGCGTTGCGCGGGCTTGGCCATAACGATCTGGGCAAGATGTGATGCGCCGGGTCGAACTCGCGCAGCGCTTCGCGGCGCAGGCGGGCGGACAGCTCGACGCGCGCGCGCTGGCGCCCACATTGCTGCCCGGCCAGCTCACCCCCGCGACCGCGACCGCGCTGGCGCAAGCCGAAAGCGGGCCAACCGCGCTCGCCTTGCTGCTCGTCAGCCCCGAATTCCAGAGGAGGTAGAGCGATGATTCTCCCCCGCCGCCATTTCCTGCGTTTCGCCGCCGCGGGCGCGGGCGCGATCCTGGTCAGTCCGCGCATGGCCTTCGCCAGCGTGCCGGGCGACCGCCGCTTCATATTCATCATCCAACGCGGCGCCGCCGATGGGCTCAATATCGTCGTGCCCTATGGCGACCCCGAATATGCGGGTCTGCGCCGCGAAATCGCGATCGACCCCACGACCGCGATCAAGCTGGACGGCCATTTCGCGCTCAATCCCGCGATGCCGGAGGCGGGCAAGATGTTCTCCGCCGGACAGGCCTTGTTCGTTCACGCCACCGCATCGCCTTATCGCGACCGATCGCATTTCGACGGGCAGAATGTGCTCGAGACGGGGGGCACTGTCCCTTACGCGCAGCGCGACGGCTGGATGAACCGGCTGGTCGGGCTGATGCCGCGCAGCAAGGACGAGGCGATCGCCTTCGCACCGACGGTGCCGCCTGCCTTGCGCGGGGCCGCCGACGTGGCCTCTTTCGCGCCGTCGGGCCTGCCCCAGCCGACCGACGATCTGCTCGCCCGCGTCGGCCGCATGTACCAGTCCGATCCGCAGCTTCACCCGATGTGGGACGAGGCGCTCGCCGCGCGCGGGATGGCGGCAGGGCAGCCGCCCGGACAGAAGCCCGAGGATCTCGGCCGGCTTGCGGCGAGCTTCCTGTCCCAACCCGACGGTCCGCGCATCGCGATGCTCGAAACCGGCGGCTGGGATACGCATACCGGCGAGCAGTTCCGCCTGACCGCGCAGCTCAAGGCGCTCGACACGATGGTCGCGGCGCTACGCGACAATCTCGGGCCGGTCTGGAACCAGACGGTGGTGCTGGTCGCGACCGAGTTTGGCAGGACCGCCGCGGTCAACGGCACGGGCGGGACCGACCATGGCACGGCCTCGGCCGCGATGCTGTTCGGCGGCGCGGTCAAGGGCGGGCGCGTAATAGCCGACTGGCCGGGCCTGTCGCAGGCGAACCTGTACGAGCAGCGCGA
>JAEKKH010000008.1 GCA_019510465.1 Burkholderiales bacterium | reverse complement strand
CCACCGCCAAGATCGCCGCCGGCTTCGCCGCGCGCCACGGCGCCGCCAACCTGGGCCTGATCACGCTGGACGCCTACCGCGTCGGCGCCCACGAACAGCTGCGCGCCTACGGCCGCATCCTGGGCGTGCCGGTGCACACCGCGCATGACCGCGCCTCGCTGGAAGACCTGCTCGAGCTGCTGGCCGGCAAGAAGATGGTGCTGATCGACACGGCCGGCATGGCCCAGCGCGACGGCCGCACCCGCGAGCTGCTGGAGATGCTGGCGCACCGCTCGATCAAGAAGGTGCTGGTGGTGGACGCCTCGTCGCAGGGCGAGACCATCGACGACGTGATCGTCAACTGGAAGGCCTCGGCCTGCACCGGCGTGATCCTGTCCAAGATCGACGAGGCCGTGAAGCTGGCCCCGGCGCTCGACGCGCTGATCCGCCACAAGCTCAAGAACATCGGCGTGGCCAACGGCCAGCGCGTGCCCGAGGACTGGCACCACCTGTCGGCCAACGCGCTCGTGCATCGGGCGCTCAAGGGCGGCGGCAGCGCGGCCTACCGCATGGATCCGCACGACGTGCACCTCGTGTTCGCGCACGCCGGCGTGAGCCAGCAATCGGCCGCGCAGCTGCGCGTCTGAACACCGCGACGAAACACCGCTTTTCGCCCGATCGCACCAACGCGCGTCCCGACATAGTTGCTTACATGACATCCCGTCGTCGCAACCCTCTTCCGACCGACCAGGCCGACGGCCTGCGGCGCATGTTCGCCGCGAGCCAGGGCGTGCTGGTGCCGGTCGTGGCGAATCCGCACGTCGAGCACCACGGCGCCGTGCTGGCGCGTCTGGCGAGCGTGTTCGCGGAGCAGGGCCTGAACACGCTGGTCGTGGACGCGGCCGACACCGCCCCCGAACCCGGCGAGCTGGCGTTCATCGACCTGGGCGCCTGCGTCGAGCCGCTGGCCCCGCAACTGGCCTACCTGGCCGCGCGCGGCCTGCCGATGCAGTTCGTCGACACGCGCGGCTCGTGCACGAGCTTCGTGCCGCGCATGATGAGCGTCGTGCAGGACGTCGACGTCGTCGTCATGCACGCCGAGGCGCGCGTGCTGGCCCGCATGCTGGGCGACCACCCGCTGCGCCCGGTGCTGCTGGCCTCGGGCGCGGGCGAGAGCATCACGCACGCGTATGCCGCGCTGAAGCTGCTGTCGCAGCGACTGGGCCTCATGAGCTTCGACCTCGTGATGCCTTCGAACAAGGGCCGCGGCCCGACGCCGGCGCAGATCGCGCGCCGCCTGTCCGACTGCGCCGACCGCTTCCTGGGCGCCGCGTTGCACGACTCGGCCACGATCGATGCCGACATCGCCTTCGGCGCGGCTTCCGGCCCCGACCTGATGCGCCTGGCCGCCGCGCAGCTGCGCGTCCCGGCCGCCGCCGCAGCGGCCCCGGCCGTCGCCTCGTCCGACGAGCCTGTCTGGACGGCCGAGCGGACCGCCCGCGCCCTGAATTCCTTTTTGTCCGCTTGAACAAGAATCCGGAGACCGCCATGTACACCGCCAAAGGCCAGCTCGACGCCAACGCGATGCTCAAGCAATACAGCCCGCTCGTGCGCCGTCTCGCGCACCAGATGATTGCCAAGCTGCCGGCCAACGTCGAGATCGACGACCTGATCCAGGTGGGCATGATCGGCCTGAACGACGCGATGTCGCGCTTCGACGCGGAGCAGGGGGTGCAGTTCGAGACCTTCGCGACGCAGCGCATCCGCGGCGCGATGCTCGACGAGCTGCGCGGCAGCGACTGGATGAGCCGCGGCGGCCGCCGCCAGCAGCGCGAGATCGAGACCGCCGTGCACAAGCTCGAGCAGAAGCTGGGCCGCGCGCCGCAGGAAAGCGAGATCGCCGAGATGATGGGCATGTCGCTGTCGCAGTACCAGGAAGTGCTGGGCAAGGTGCGCGGCACGCAGCTGGTGTATCTCGAGGACATGTCGGGCGACGAGGGCGGCGACGACTACCTCGACCGCCACGTCTCGAACGAGGACGTCAACCCGCTGTCGATGCTGCAGGACCACCGCATGCGCGAGGCGCTGGTCGAGGCGATCAAGAACCTGCCGGAGCGCGAGCAGTACGTGATGTCGATGTACTACGAGCACGACATGAACCTCAAGGAGATCGCGGCGGTGCTCAAGGTCACCGAGAGCCGGGTCTGCCAGCTGCACAGCCAGTCGATCGCGCGGCTGCGGGTCAAGCTGCGCGAGTGGTAGATCCTGTAGCCCCGCGACGAGCCGCCTCCGGGCGGCTTTTTCATGGTTCATCGCCGATTTGCGGGGGCACCCGGGGCACGGATAGATCGCCCGCTGGCGATGCTGGCGATGCTGGCGTCGAGCGTGCGCCGGGCGTTCCTTTCGCGCAGGGGCTCCACGTCAGGCCGGGCAGGGGCTCGGCTCTCCGGCGCCAGGAGCGACGCGGGGAGGTTTCGCTCGGGCACGGTGCTCCGACTCGTCCGCGCGGCGCTGGCGGACCGCGCCCGGCGCTGCCACGGGCGCGCGGTCGTCGATACCCTCGAACGGCGGCGCGCCGGCGATCCAACGAGGTGCTGGCGCGCTGACTGTCCTTGTGCCGCTGCACCTCATCGCGGGGCGGGTCGTTCGAGTCGGCAGCTCCGGTTCACGTTCGACGGCGCGCGCACCGGCATGGCCTCGCTGACGTGCGGCCGCGAGATCCGCCAGGCGCGGGCCAGCGGCCAGGCACGCTGACCCGCGGGGCGGCTCAACCCTTGCGCGCCGCCTCGATCCGGGCGATGTCGATCTTGCCCATCGTCATCATCGCCTCGAACGAGCGCTTGCGCACTGCGGGGTCGGGATCGGTGACGGCGTCGGTGAGGGCGCGCGGGGTGATCTGCCAGGACAGGCCCCACTTGTCCTTGCACCAGCCGCAGGCGCTCTCCTGGCCGCCGTTGCCGACGATCGCGTTCCAGTAGCGGTCGGTCTCGGCCTGGTCGTCGGTGGCGACCTGGAACGAGAACGCCTCCGAGTGCTTGAACATCGGGCCGCCGTTCAGGCCCAGGCACGGGATGCCCAGCACGGTGAATTCCACGGTGAGCACGTTGTCCTTCTTGCCGCCGGGGAAGTCGCCGGGCGCCTTGTGCACGGCCTTGACCTGGCTGTCGGGGAAGGTCTTCGCGTAGAAGTTGGCGGCCGCCTCGGCGTCGCCGTCGTACCAGAGGCAGATGGTGTTCTTGGGCGTCATGGGGGGATGGCTCCTGCTGTGTTGATGGGTCATGACGGGGCGCGTGGCGCCTCGGGGAGCGGCCAGCATCGGCGATCACGCCGCGGCCGTCAACGCTCGCGAGCTCGACAGAAAAATATTGTTCCGGCATGTCGAAACCGGCGTCCGTCGAACGTCGTGTGGACATGCCGGCATCCGAAAATCGGCAATACCCCTTCCCATCGGAACAACCTGAGGAACCCGGAATGACCAAGCAGATCTTCGTCAACCTGCCCGTGCGCGACCTGGCCAGGGCCAAGGCCTTCTACGAGGCGATCGGCGCCGTGAACAACCCGCAGTTCACCGACGAGACGGCGGCCTGCATGGTCTGGTCGGACACCATCTACGTGATGCTGCTGACCCATGCCAAGTGGGCCACCTTCACCGACAAGCCGATCGCCGCCGCGAGCTCGAGCGAGGTGTCGCTGGCGCTCGCCGTCGACAGCCGCGACGCCGTCGACACGATGCTGGCCGCGGCCGGCGCGAGCGGCGGCAAGGTGGACGTCAACCCGCCGCAGGAGCTGCCCTTCATGTTCAGCCGCGCCTTCGAGGATCTCGACGGCCACGTGTGGGAACCGCTGTTCTTCGACATGTCCAAGTTCCCGCAGGGCTGAGCGTACGGCACGGCGCCGTCACCGACAGCCTCCCGCGGCGATCTCGCCGACGGTATGCGGCGCGCCGCCTCGACATCCAGCTCGTGCCCGCCATCGAGGCCGATGGCGGGAACGAGCGCCGATCGGGGCCCCGAGTCGGGCCCCGAACCGTCCTCAGGCGGCCAGCCGCTGCGGCGGTGCGGCTTCGTCACGCGTCGCCGTCTTGCCCAGCAGCTCGTCGAACAGCGCGCGGAAGTGCACCACGGCCTTGCGCAGGTCCTCCGTGCTGGCCTCGCCGCGCTGGTCCAGCGACACGATGCGCTGGGCCGCGCGGTAGTTGTTCACGACGATCGGGTGGTCGACCGAGATGTCCGCGGCGCGCAGCTCGAAGTCCGCGACCGGATAGCCGCGCTTGGCCAGCAGGTCGCGCACGAGCTTGTCGGCCTCGATCAGCACGCCCTTGGGGTCGTCGACGAACGAGCCCTGCAGGCGATTCCAGGTTTGCGAGAACCTGGCGGCGTCGGCGGAGGACAGCGGCACGATCCGGAACTTCTCGACGCGCTGCTCGCGCTGGCGCAGTTCCTTCTCGGCCTTGGCCTTGCTGCCGACGCGGCGCAGCACGGCGTCGTACTCGGGGCCGAAGCGGCTCTTCAGCCGTTTGCTCTGGGTCGCGCGCCAGGCGAGCGCAGCGACGACCGCGATGATGACCACCGCGGCGACGGCGATGGCAATCAGGGTGTTGTTGTCCATTTCGTTCTCCGGATGGTTCCAGCGATGCCCGGATGCGGCAAGCGATGGACCGCCGACTCGGCCTTGCGCAACCGGATGTACGGCAGCGCTGCCTGAAATGACAGCGGGCGCGGGGAAGCGGGGGCGTCGCCCATCGCTGGCCGGATTGCCCGCACCGCGCAGGGGCGCTCGTTCGACCTCGCGGACGGCGACATGCGGAATCCGCCGCGGGCGAGGAAAAGTGCCGCCCGCGGGGTTAGCCGACCGCCAGCGCGGCCGATGAGCTGGGCAACGCGCGCACCGGCTGGACGCGGCACTCGAGCGGAAGCACCGCCCGCAACGCCCCGTTCCTCGGCCGATCGCCCGCCTGCGTTCGCTGGCAAATTGGCGGGCGAATCCCCTACGTCGACGCCTCGCCCCGGAGTCCCATGTCCGCCCTC
>JAEKKH010000007.1 GCA_019510465.1 Burkholderiales bacterium | reverse complement strand
CATGCGGTCCGGGTCGAGGACGACCTGGTATTGGCGCACCATCCCGCCAATGCTCGCGACCTCGGCCACGTCCTGGACGGTCTTGAGTTCGTACTTCAGGAACCAGTCGTTCAGCGCGCGCAGCTGCCCGATGTCGTGCTTGCCGGTCTTGTCCACCAGCGCGTACTCGTAGACCCAGCCCACCCCCGTGGCGTCCGGTCCGAGTGCCGCCGTCGCGCCTGCCGGCAGCTTGCCTTGGACCTGGTTCAGGTATTCGACGACGCGCGACCGGGCCCAATACGGGTCGGTCCTGTCGTCGAAGAGGATGTAGACGAAGGAGTCGCCGAAGAACGAGTACCCGCGGACCGTCTTGGCGCCCGGCACGCTGAGCATCGTGGTGGTCAGCGGATAGGTCACCAGGTCCTCGACGACTTGCGGCGGCTTTCCCGGGTAATTCGTGCGGACCACGACCTGGGTGTCCGACAGGTCGGGCAGCGCATCCACCGGCGTGCTGAACACCGAGAACATGGCCGTGGCGGCCAGGAAGGCCGTGGCGAGGAGCACCAGGAACCGGTTGGCGACGGACCAGCGGATGAGGGCGGCGATCATTGCGCGGCTCCCAGGCGATGGACGGAAGCCAGCACGTAGCCATCGCCCGTCCTGGCGAACTCGAAGTGCACCGTGTCGCCTGCCTTCACCTCGGGGAATGCCTTGGGATCCGGTTTGCGGAACGTCATCGTCATGGCGGGCCATTTCAGGTCCGCGATGGCCCCGTGCGAGATCGTGAGGCCGCCGGCATCGGCGCTTTCAACCTTGCCCTGCGCGGAGTAGGTCTCCGACGCGGCGGCGGCCGATGCCCGAGCGGAAGCCGGCTGGGCGGGCGCCATGCTGCCCAGCACCGACCGCAGCCGCGCTTCGGAATCGACGAGGAACTGGCCGCTCGCCACGACCTGGTCGCCTGCGGCCAGGCCCTCGACGACCTCCAGCTGGTCGCCGAGGTCGGCCCCCAGCTTCACCTCACGCGGCTCGAAGGCGCCGTTGTCCTTGCGCACGATGGTCACGGCCCGCGTACCCGTGCGGATGACCGCCTCCGAAGGCACGACGAGGCGGGATGCCGTCGCACCGGCGACCTGCAGGCGCAGCAGCATGCCCGGGATCAGCCTGCCGTCCTTGTTGTCCACCTCGAAGCGCGCCTGCAGCGTTCGCGTCGACGGGTTCACCTGCGGAAGGATTTCCTGCAGCGTGCCGTGGAAGGTCTGGCTCGGGTCGGCCTGGAGAGCCGCCGTCACCTTCTGGCCGCGAACGAGGCGCACCGCCTGCGCTTCCGGTACCTCGGCCACCGCCCAGACCTTGTCCAATCCTGCGATGCGAAAGAGCGTCATGCCGGGCGAGACGGCCACGCCTTCGCGTACGCCGAGCTCGGCGACAACGCCGGAGGCTGGCGCAACCAGCGCGTAGCGGGCTTGCGCAGTGCCGTCCTGCTCCGCCCGGCGCACCAACTCCGTGGGGATGGACAGCGCGGCGGTGCGTTCCTTCGCCGCAGCCAGCAGGTCCGCGGAGGCGCCGGCGCGTTTCAGGGCCACGATGTCGTTCAGTGGCCCGAGCCAGTCCGGCGCGAACACCGTGCAGAGAACCTGGCCCTTGGCAACCCGTTCCATCGGAGCCCGCACTGCCAGGCGTTCAAGGTAGCCTGCGGTGCGCGTCTGCACGGCGACGTTCAGCCGTTCGTCGAACTGCACCGTGCCTACCGCATCGAAGGACGAACTCACGTCGATCTTCCGGACCACCGCCGTGCGGAGTCCCAGGTTCTGCTGCACCTGCGAGCTGACCTTCACGCCGGAATCGCCTGCCTCGTCGGCATAGACCGGCTGCAACTGCATGTCCATGAACGGCGACTTGCCCGGCTTGTCGAAGCGCGCGTCCGGCTTCATCGGGTCCTGCCAATACAAGACCTTTCGTTCGACGGCGGATGCCGCGGTCGCAGGCGCCGCTGCATGGGTCTCGACCTGTCCGGCCGAGGAACGTCGACCCAGGGAGAACGCGCCGCCGGCGATCAGGAATGCAGCCGCGACGGCGATGGCGGAAAGCTGGAAGCGGCTCATTGCGCGGCTCCTCGAGACAGGGGTTTGAAAACGAGCCGGGCCTGGGTCCTGGCAAGGTCACGTTGCAGGGCAAGCAGCTTTCGCCGCGCCTCGACTTCGGCGTGCCGCGCTTCGAAGAGCATCACCAGGCTCGCTTGGCTGGCGCGGTACGCAGCCAGGGTCACGGCCGTGCGCTGCTTCAACGGGCTCAGCACTGCCGACTGAAAGCGCTCGATGCGTTCCTGAAGGCGCCGGGCATCGCTGGACAACGTCTCGTACTCTCCGGCGGCGGCGCGCCGGGCCTCCGCCAAGTCGGCGTCGGCCTTCTCGACCATCGCCAGCTTGGCCGCGGTCTCGCGATCCTGGCGCGCCGCAGGTGCAATGGGCAGCGGGATGCTGACCCCGAACGACACGAGATCCGGACGCCCTTGCCGCTGCCCGTACGACACCTCGTAATTCCAGTTCGGCTTGCGGTTCAGCTTGGCGACTTCGGCCTCCTGGCGGGCAACCTCGATGGCGCGCTGCCCGGTGACGACCGCGGGGTTGCGCCCAACGAACTCCTCCTGGCGGGGAGCGATCGCAAGTTGGGGCACCATCAGCTCATCGGCTTGGTCCCCGATCCAGCGCTGCAGCGTCGCCTGCGCTGCCGCCTGCTGTTGGCGCACATCCGCCGACTCGTCTTCGGCGGTTCCAAGCGCGCCGGTCAGGGAAAGCACCTCGGCACTGTTGCCGGAGACGGTCGCGAGCCGGCCCTTGCCGGCTTCCAGCTCCTCGCGAGCATGCTTCTCGTTCAGGGCGGTCAGCGCGAGCATCTCGCCGGCGTAGTAGGCATCGATGTAGGACAGCGCGGCCTGCAGGCGGGCGTCGGCGGCGGCGACCTGTTCCATCACCGACTCGCGGCGTACGACCGCACGCGCGGCGGCCTCGCGGGCGGCACGCTTTTCCGCCGGAACCCACTCCTGGGAGATGCCGATGCGCTTCATCGTCATGTCCTCGGCGGACGTGCTGAAGCGGTTCGATCCTGTGGCGGGCAGGTTGTCGATGCCGGCGCTCAGCATCGGGTCCGGTTGCTGACCTGCCGCTCTCGCCATTTCGGCGGCGCTCATGGCGGCCGCCAGGGCCGAGCGAGTCATCTGGGAACGCTGGACCGCCAGGTCGATCGCCTGGTCGATGGAAAGTGGTGCGGCGACGGCCCAGGTGGCCGGCAGCAAGGCGGCAGCCAGGGCGGCTGCGCGCAGGACGTGTATCGACATGGAGACTCCGAAGACGAGCGAGAACGCGGCTGGCCTGCGGACAACGCCGCGGCAGCACCGGTCAATCGACGGAGCTGGTCAGATTCGGAGTCTGAGCGTTGAAAGGAACAGCGGATCCGGAGGTGGCTGCACCTCGAACGAATCCGTCGGGGCAAGGGCCCCGGCCCCCTGCGCCTCGAGCACCAAGGGAAGCTCGAGCACTTGCACGATCGCGGGCAAGCCCGCCACCGGCAGCTTCACGGCCTCGAAGGCCTTGGCGGGATCAGCGGAGTGCTGATGGCACAGCGCGGGCTGCTGTAGGTCCATGCCATCACAAGGCTGACCCGCTTCGGCCATGGCCGCCATCGCCTCGACGCCCACCTGTTGCGGGCAGACGTAGTCCGCCATCGCCAGCTGAGCAAACAGCAGCGAGAACACCACGAAGAACGCGGTGGTCAGGCGGTGGACGCGGCGACGCAACATGAGCACGGAAGTGTATCGACTGGGCTCCAGCTTGGCGAATCAAGGCCAATCATTGTTTGAGCCGGCGCAAACGGACCGCTCGGCCGGTTGCTGCCGCGGCCGCGAGAGGGGCCGCTCGACGGTTGAGACATATCAAGCCTTCACCGCCCTGAAGCTGCACACTTTTCATACTTCTTCTGGAGTCACCATGCGTTCAATTCTCATTCTTGCCGCTGCGGCGATGGTTTCCCTCGGTGCCCATGCCCAGGCCCAGCAGTCGGAGCAGGATCATGCTTCGCACCATCCTGATGGCGGCGCGTCGGCGGCCGCCGGCAGGAAGGCTCCGACGAAGTCGCCTGCCAAGTCGAAGGCCACCGCGCGCGCGGCTTCGTCTGCCTCCGGCGCGATGGGGATGGGCATGGGCGGCGACATGCAGCAGATGCACAAGCCGGGCGGCATGCACGACCAGATGCACGGCAAGGATGGCCAGATGATGGGCGGCATGCCTGCCGCCTCTGCTGCCAGCAAGTAAT
The DNA here is from genome assembly GCA_019510465.1 of Burkholderiales bacterium. Lineage (GTDB taxonomy): Bacteria > Pseudomonadota > Gammaproteobacteria > Burkholderiales > Burkholderiaceae_C > Scleromatobacter. Next base: position 722 of record JAEKKH010000007.1, on the reverse strand, counting down.
CACCGGCGAGCCGCGGCCCATCACCGCCGCAGACGACACCGATGGCCTTTGGAGGCTCGTGCCCCCGAAGCGTGGCGCGCCATGGAGTCGACCAGGACCCGCCATCACATGCGCAGGTGCGACAGCCGGGCCCGGGCAACTGCCCGATCTGCGGCACGTCGCTGGAGCCGGCCGCGGCGAACGTTCGTCATGAAGCGGCGCCGCATTCAGACGGCCGTCACGTGCGCGCGAAACGCGCGGCGGTGACGGCGCAGCAACGCCACGAGCTCGGGGTCTCGAAGATCGACCCGTCTTGTCGCGCTTGCGGACTCCGCCGAGGCGACCTGCCACCACGCGAGCATCCACGCGCCGCGTGCCGTGCCTTCGAGCGCGTCCACGGATCGCAGGAGTGATCGGGGCTGGAAGGCCGCGGCCATGGCGGCCAGGTAGGCCGGATTGCCTGCAAGCGGTCCTTCGAGAATGACGGGCGGCAGTGCGTCGATCGGCAACGACTCCTGCGGGCCGAGATCCTCGATCAGCAGCATCGTGACGTCCGCGCAGTAGAGCGCGGCCAGTGCGGCCCGCAGGCGAACGGGCACCGCGGACACGCCGTCGCCGACGGCTTGCCCACGCCGCAGGATCTGGCCTCGTCGATCGCGCATCGGCCCGCTGCCCGTCGCGAAGGACGGCAGCGCCATCCAGCCCGCCTCGAGCACGTCGCGCAGCGCGTCGATGGTGGACGC
>JAEKKH010000457.1 GCA_019510465.1 Burkholderiales bacterium | reverse complement strand
GGCCGCACGCGCACGCTCAGCCTGTTCGCCAGCAGCATCCTCACCGTTGCCGACGGCATCCACCTGACGCTGTCCGGCCGCTACAACCACAGCACGGTGCGCAACCGCGACGCCATCACGCCCGGCGGCGGCTCGGGGTCGCTGGACGGCGACCAGCGCTTCAGCCGCTTCAACCCGGCCATCGGCCTGACGTTCACGCCCATCGCCGGCCTCAACGCCTGGCTCGGCGTGAACCAGGGCAGCCGCGACCCGTCGTCCATCGAGCTGGGCTGCGCCGATCCGGCCAACCCCTGCAAGCTGCCCAACGCCTTCGCCGGCGACCCGCCGCTGAAGCAGGTCGTCACGACCACGGCCGAGGCCGGCATCCATGGCGCGGCCGGCGGGCCGCTGGCTTGGAGCCTGGGCGTCTTCCGCTCCGACAACCGCGACGACCTGCTGTTCGTCGCCGATGACGCGGCCGGCTTCGGCTACTTCAAGAACTTCGGCAAGACACGCCGGCAGGGCGTGGAGCTGGGCCTGAGCGGCCAACCCGCCAAGGGTTTGACGGCGGGGGCCAATCTGACGTTTCTCGACGCCACCTACCGCAGCGCCGAGCTCGTCAACGGCGCGTCCAACAGCAGCAACGACGCGGCGCAGGCCGGCTCGCCCGGCGTGGACGGCAACCTCCGCATCCAGCCCGGCGACCGCATCCCGCTCGTGCCGCGCCACATGCTCAAGCTCTACGCCGACCTCGACCTGGGCGATGCCTGGTCCTTCGGCTCCGACGCCATCGCCATGGGCCGCGCACTGGCCCGCGGCAACGAGAACGGCCAGCACCGGCCCGACGGTGTCTACTACCTCGGCCCCGGCCACAGCGCCGGCTACGCGGTGCTCAACGTCAATGCCGCATGGAAGCCGGCCAAGGGCCTCAAGCTGTTCGCGCTGGTCAGCAACCTGCTGAACCGCGCCTACAGCAGCGCCGCACAGCTCGGGCCCACGGGCTTCAACGACGCCGGCAATTTCCAGAGCCGGCCCTTCGCCGCCTACGCCAACGGCGACCGGCCGCTGCGCCACGCCACCTTCTATGCACCCGGCGCGCCGCGCAGCGTGTCGGTGGGCGCGAAGCTGAACTTCTAGGCACAAGCCCTCGGCGGCTGCTCCGCGCCGCCACAGCCGCGCTGCAGGCCGGCGCACCGCGCGGCGACGCCCGCGCCACAACCCACGTCCGG
>JAEKKH010000006.1 GCA_019510465.1 Burkholderiales bacterium | reverse complement strand
GCCGCCCGCGGGCGGCCTCGTCGCAGCGCGCGGACCTCGCTCAGAACGAGGATTCCTCGTACAGCGGCAGCGTCAGGAACTCGGCGAAGGCCGAGTCGGTGCTCATCTTCTCGAAGATCTTCGCGGCGCGGTCGAATTCGCCGACGGCGCCGGTCGCCTTGATGCGCGCCAGCTCCTCGCCCACCAGCGGACGCACCATGTCGGCCGTCACCTTGCGGCCGTCGTCCAGCACCCCCTTGGGGCTGCGGATCCACTGCCAGACCTGCGAGCGGCTGATCTCCGCGGTGGCCGCGTCCTCCATCAGGTTGTGGATCGGCACGCAGCCGTTGCCGGCCAGCCAGGCGCCGAGGTAGTGGATGCCGACGTTGATGTTGTTGCGCAGGCCGGCCTCGGTGATCGGCGTCTCGGGCTGGAAATCGAGCAGCTGGGCCGCCGTCACGTCGACGTCATCGCGCTGCTTCTCCCACTGGTTGGGCCGGTCGCCCAGGACCGCGAGGAACTCCTTCATCGCGGGCTCGACGAGGCCCGGGTGCGCCACCCAGCCGCCGTCGTAGCCGTCGGTGGCGTCGCGCTTCTTGTCGCCCACGATGCCGGCCATCGCGATGGCGTTCTTCTCGGGGTCGTTCTTGATCGGGATCAGCGCGCTCATGCCGCCGATGGCGGGCGCGCCACGCTTGTGGCAGGTCTTGAGCAGCAGCAGCGCGTAGGCGCGCATGAACGGCGAGGTCATCGTGACCTTCGAGCGCTCGGCCAGGCAGAACTCGGTGTCGACCTTGAACTTCTTGATGCAGCTGAAGATGTAGTCCCAGCGGCCGGCGTTCAGGCCGGCGGAGTGCTCGCGCAGCTCGTAGAGGATTTCGTCCATCTCGAACGCGGCGAGGATGGTCTCGATCAGCACCGTCGCCTTGATCGTGCCCTGCGGCAGGCCCAGCTTGTCCTGGGCGCGCACGAAGATGTCATTCCACAGGCGCGCCTCGAGGTGGCTCTCCATCTTGGGCAGGTAGAAGAACGGGCCGGCGCCGCGGGCGATCTGCTCCCTGGCGTTGTGGAACAGGAACAGGCCGAAGTCGAAGATACCGCCGGACACGCGCTGGCCGTCGACGAGCACATGCTTCTCGTCGAGGTGCCATCCGCGCGGGCGCACCTGCAACGTGGCGATGCGCTCGTCGAGCTTGTAGCTCTTGCCGTTCTGCTCCAGCGCGAGCGTGCGGCGGATTGCCTGGCCGAGGTTGACCTGGCCCTGGATCTGGTTCTCCCACTTCGGGGCATTGCTGTCCTCGAAGTCGGTCATGTAGCTGTCGGCGCCGGAGTTGAACGCGTTGATGACCATCTTGGCCTCGACCGGACCGGTGATCTCCACGCGACGGCAGGCGAGCGCGGCCGGCAGCGGCGCGACCTTCCAGTCGCCCTCGCGGATGTGGCGCGTGCTGGGCAGGAAATCGGGGCGCTCGCCCGCGTCCAGGCGCGCGGTGCGCTCCCCGCGCGCGGCCAGCAGCTCCTGGCGGCGGCCTTCGAACGTGCGGTGCAGGTCGGCCACGAAGGCCAGCGCCTCCGGCGTGAGGATGGTCTCGAAGCCGGGCTGGATCGCGCCGGAGATGGTCATGCCCTGGGGCAGCTTGAGGCTCATGGAAGGCTCCTGAAGGTTGGAATCGAAGAGGCGGTTGAAGTCAGGGGCGAGCGCGCGGGTCGCCGTCCGACCCGGGCCGTTCAGCGGACGGATGGTCCGCACCGGCCGCGCTCAGAAGAATTCGAGGACGTCGCGCAACGAGTGCCCGACGCGCGTGGGTTCGGTGCCGAGCTGCTCCATCGGCGCGTCGGCGCGGTTGACCCACAAGGTGGTGAACCCGTACCAGGTCGCGCCGATCGCGTCCCAGCAGTTCGAAGACACGAACAGGATCTCGGAGGCTGGCAGGCCGAGCGCCACCGGGCCGAGCGCGTAGGCCGCGGGGTCGGTCTTGTAGCGCCGGGTGGCGTGCACGCTCAGGACCGGGTCGATCAGCTCGGTGAGCCCGGCGCTGCGGATGGCGACGGCCAGCATCTCGGGGTCGCCGTTGGACAGGATGCCCGCGCGAATGCCGCGATCGGCCAGCGCCTGCAGCACGCCGCGGTTCTCCGGGAACGCGGACAGGTGCCGGTATTCGTTCATCAGGCTGTCGGCGCCGGCGTCGTCGAGCGGCAGGCGCAGCGCGGCGGCCGACACCTGCAGTGCGTCGCGTGTCAGCTGCCAGAACGGCCGGTAGCGGCCGCTCATGGAGACCAGGCGCGAGTACTCGATCTGGCGGTCGCGCCACGTGCGCGCCAGGCGCTCGCCCGCGCCGGGAAACATCTGCTCGGCCCGCAGCGCCACGCTGTAGACGTCCAGCAGCGTCCCGTAGACGTCGAACAGCACCGCCTTCGGGGCGATCGGTCGGTCGGCGGAAGCGGGATGGGGAGCCATTGCCGAAATCTATTTCATCCTCGAACAGCGATTCCCACCATAATTTGCGATTGATTGATGACTTTTTTGCAAAACTGCCATGGACAAGCTCAAGCAGATGGAGACCTTCGTGGCGGTCGCCCAGCGCGGCAGCCTGACGGCGGCCGCCCAGGCCGAGGGCGTGGCGCCGGCCGTCGTCAGCCGCCGGCTCGACGGCCTCGAGGCGCGGCTGGGCGTCAAGCTGCTGGCGCGCACGACGCGGCGCGTCTCGCTGACGCACGAGGGCAGCGCCTTCCTCGAGGACTGCCAGCGGCTGCTGCAGGACTTCGCCAGCGCCGAGGCCAGCGTCTCGGCCGGCGGGGTCAAGGCGAGCGGCCACCTGCGCATCACCGCCCCGGCGGGTTTCGGCCGCCGTCATGTCGCGCCCCTGGTGCCGCAGTTCCTCGCCGAGCACCCGGACGTGAGCCTGTCGCTGAACCTGTCGGACCGCGTCGTCGACATCGTCAACGAGGGCGTCGACTGCGCGGTGCGCGTGGGCGACCTGCAGGATTCCAGCCTCGTCAGCGTGCGGCTGGCCGACAACCGTCGCCTGTGCGTGGCCGCACCCAGCTACCTGAAGCGCGCCGGCACGCCGCGCGCGCCCGGCGATCTCGCCCGCCACGCCTGTCTCACGCTCAGCTCGGAGGCCAGCCAGACCCGCGGCTGGGCCTTCACGGTCGCCGGCGAGCTGACGCACCTGCGCCTGAACGGCCGCCTGGACTGCACCGACGGCCAGGTGCTGCACGACTGGTGCGTGGCCGGACTCGGCGTGGCCTGGCGCAGCGCCTGGGAAGTCGGCACCGACCTGGCCCAGGGCCGCCTGGTCAGCGTGCTGGACGAGTTCGCTGCGCCGCCCAATGGCATCTATGCCGTGTTCCCGCACGTGCGGCACCTGGCGCTGCGCGTGCGCCTGTGGATCGACTTCCTCAAGCACACGTGGGGCGACGCCCGCTACTGGAGCCGCACGTCCTGACGCCCGGCGGCCGAGCGGCCGGCGCGGAAGGGCGCGGCCGACGGCGCGGCCCGCCATGCCTCACCGCGTCATGCCGCCGCCCGGCAGGTCCGTTCCACCCAGCCGCACCGCTCGGCGCGGCGGCGGCCAGGCCACGGGCGCCTGCCGGCGCGCGCGCGACCGCGCCGGCGCGCCGTCCTCCGCCCGAGACCGCGACTCGGGCGCCGCAGCGATCCCCCGACCCGTGCTCTGCATCGGAAACGCGAAACGCGCCCGCATGGCGGCCCCGCGCGCTCAGGACGCCGCGGCCGGCTTGGCCTTGCCCGACAGGCACTGCTTCATGAACGCCTTGCGGTCGGGGCCGTGCAGGTCCTTGGCCTTGGCGTCGGCGTTGCACGACTTCATCCTCGAGCGCTGCGGCGTGCCCGGCTCGGTGGCGGCCGCGGTGGCCACGGCGCCGGATGCGGCGGGGTCGGGCGCATGCGCGGCGCGCGCGAAGGAGGCGCCCGCGACGAGGGCGAGCGAGACGGCGATGATCGATTGCTTCATGGATTTCCTCGAAAGACGTTGGATGGACTGCTCGCGGCAGCCCGGCTCACGGCCGGACGACACGCGCCAGCTCATGCTGGGTCCGATCGAGGAAACGCCCCGGCGCCGATCGGCGCATTAGCGGCGCCCGCGTGGCAATCGGCGCCGAAATCGCGCGGTGCGCGCGTGGCGGTGGCGTTCGCGCCACCTGAAAACGACAAACCCGGCGCGCGGCCGGGTTCGGGTGCGGCCCCGCGCGCGGCGCGGGCAGGCGTCGGCGCCGGTCAGCCGGCCGACAGGCAGGCCTTCTGCGCGCTCTTGAAGTCGTCGCCCTTCTTGCCCTTGTTCTGCTTGGAGCAGTAGGCCATCTTCTCCTTCTGCGTCATCGGGGCCGAGGCGGGCGCGGCCTGGCCGGAGAGGCAGGCCTTCTGCGCGGCCTTGTACTCGTCGCCCTTCTTGCCCTTGTTGGCGGCGGAGCAGTCGGCCATCTTCTGCTGTTGCGCCGTCATCGGCTTGCTGGCGGGTGCGTCGGCGGCGAAGACGCCGGCGGCGGCGATGGACAGGGCGATGGCGGTGATCAGTTGCTTCATGGAGTGTGTCCTCTCTGGCGCCTGCGCAGGCGGTGGTTGCACCGTCGGCGACGGCACGGACGCATTGAAGCAAACAGGAACGGCGACCACAAGCAGAAGTTGCCCCGTCAACCATCGGGTACGCGGCGCGTTGACTTCGCTGTGGTGGCAGCCGACGTCCGAGTGACTCTTCGCAAGACCGTCACCGGAATGTGCCTGCTCGAAGCGAGACCCTCGCCGGCGCCCTCTTCCCGGCGCTGCCGCTGGCATGTCCCGTGAGAAACCCAAGGGAGCGGCGGAACCGGCTCCGCCGGGCCGCTCGCGGAGCGCCCCCTCGGGGGGCAGCGAGCGCTAGCGAGCGTGGGGGCTCACAGGACCCGGCGCGGATGCGCCAGCGTCTCGTGCGCGGCATGCAGGCGCCGCACCAGCACCTGGATGAACGCCTTGTCGAAGCGCATGCGCGTCTCGGCGCTGAGCTGGGTCAGCGATTCCGGCGTGAACGAGACGGTGGTG
>JAEKKH010000456.1 GCA_019510465.1 Burkholderiales bacterium | reverse complement strand
GTACCGAGCGGCATGGGGTACTCAGCGCGCCGCGCGAAGCGCGGCGGAGGACGAGATGATTGATGCGATGAGAGGGATTATCGCAAGCCAAGGTTCCGTTGCTGGCAAGAAGGAACCCGTGTTCGTCGAATCGCCCAGGAAGCCCGATCTTGCCGCCGCCGGCGCTCACCCGCAGGCAAGAAGTTCAAGGGAGCGGCGGAGCCGGCTTCGCCGGGCCGCTCGCCGCCCGCCCCCTCGGGGGGCAGCGAGCGCGCGCGAAGCCTCCCCTCCGGGGGACAGCGAGCGTGGGGCTCAATCACTCGTGAAGATCGCGCCCAGGCGTTCCATGCGCTCCAGCGCCATGCCGCAGCCCCGCACGACGCAGGTCAGCGGGTCTTCGGCGACCAGCACCGGCAGGCCCGTCTCCTCGGCCAGCAGGCGATCGAGGTCGCGCAGCAGCGCGCCGCCGCCGGTCAGCATCATGCCGCGCTCGGCGATGTCGGCGCCGAGTTCGGGCGGCGTCTGCTCGAGCGCGTTCTTGACCGCCGAGACGATCTGGTTGAGCGGATCGGTCAGCGCTTCCAGCACCTCGTTGGACGAGATGGTGAAGCTGCGCGGCACGCCTTCGGACAGGTTGCGGCCCTTGACCTCCATCTCGCGCACCTCGGAACCCGGGAAGGCCGAGCCGATGCCCATCTTGATGTTCTCGGCCGTCTGCTCGCCGATGAGCATGCCGTAGTTGCGGCGGATGTAGTTGATGATGGCTTCGTCGAACTTGTCGCCACCGACGCGCACGCTGCCCTTGTAGACCACGCCGCCCAGCGAGATGACGCCCACTTCCGTGGTGCCGCCGCCGATGTCGACCACCATCGAGCCGGAGGCTTCCGAGACCGGCAGGCCGGCGCCGATCGCGGCGGCCATCGGCTCCTCGATCAGGTAGACGGCGCTGGCGCCGGCGGCCTCGGCGGCGTCCTTGATGGCGCGGCGCTCGACCTGGGTGGAGCCGCAGGGCACGCAGATGATGATGCGCGGGCTCGGGGTGAGCAGGCTGCGCGGGTGCACCATCTTGATGAACTGCTTGATCATCTGCTCGGTGACCACGAAGTCGGCGATGACGCCGTCCTTCATCGGGCGGATGGCCTCGATGTTGCCGGGCACCTTGCCCAGCATCGCCTTGGCTTCCTTGCCCACGGCCTGGATGATCTTCTTGCCGTGCGGGCCGCCCTCGTG
>JAEKKH010000005.1 GCA_019510465.1 Burkholderiales bacterium | reverse complement strand
CGCGCGAGCCCTTGAAGTCGGCGAACTGCTGGCGGTAGTGGCCGGTGGAGCCCATCTCCGGGAACATCTTGTTCAGCACGTCGGCCGAGTTCACTTGGCCGAACTTGTAGGCGCCGCTGGTGACGGCGTCGGTGTAGCCGTAGCGGTCCAGGTAGAGGTGCTGGCGCTGCGTGGCGCGCGAGCCCATGTCGCCGATGGCGGTGTCGATATCCCAGCCTGCAAGCGTCCCTTCGACGCCCATCACCAGCCGGTGGTCGAAGGACGCACCGACGTTCTTGAACATGTCGGGGTTGTCGGTAAAGCGGTAGGCCAGCGTGACCGGAAAGTCGTAGGGGTTCTGCGGGTGGCCCACCGGCAACGCCGGGTAGGCGAAGCTCTGCAGCTCGCCCTTGAGCGAGTCATACCAGGTCGACGTCGTGCCTGCGGCCTGGCTGCGCGGCACATTGGTGTAGTACTTGGCCTGGATGTCGGCGAACTGCAGCTCGGTGAAGGCCGTCAGGTCCTTGTTGATCTTGTAGCGGCCGCCGAGCATGCCCGTCAGGCGGTCCGTCGCGGGGCGGGCGTCGCTGTCCTTCCAGTAGTCATACAGGCAGACACCGCCCTTCAGGTTCTCCGCCGCGCAGCCCGGAGCCGGCGTCGTGAAGCTCTTGCCGGCGAGTGCCGGGTCCTTGTAGTTGGCCGGGTAGCGGCCGGTGTAGTTGCCGGGGAAGGAGCCGGATGAGAGCTGCAGGCGGGCAGGGTTCTGCTCGGTGTACCAGGTGGGCAACAGCGGGCGCACGTCCGAGTCCTTGTAGCTGCCGCGCTGGTAGAGCTCCAGGTGGCCGTAGACGTTGTAGCCGTCGTCCTCCAGGCTGCCGTGGCCCACGGTGACCGAGCCCGACTTGTCCTTGGCCAGGAAACTGCGTCGCAGCGACTGCTGGGCGCTGACGGCCAGGCCGATGCCGCGGAAGTCCTTGGTCGTGATGATGTTGATGACGCCGCCGATGGCGTCCGAGCCGTAGATGGCGGAGGCGCCGTCCTTCAGGATTTCGACGCGCTCGATGAGGTTGGCCGGGATGGCGTCGATGTTGCTGAAGTTCAGCTGCAGGCCATCGGCGAAGCCATAGCTCGTCAGACGCCGCCCGTTGAGCAGCGTCAGCGTGCCGCCGGTGCCCAGGTTGCGCAGCGACACGCCCGAGGCGCCGCTGGCCCAGGAGTTGGCGCCGCCGAGGTCGCTGAGGGCGCGGCCGTCGTTGTCGGTCAGGTTGCCCAGCACGTCGCCGACGGTCAGCGCGCCCGAGGCCTTGATCTCGTCGCGCGAGATCGTCAGCAGCGGCTGCGAGCTCTCGGCGTCGGTGCGCTTGATGTTGGAGCCGGTGACGACGACGCGGTCCAGCTTGGTGTCCTTGTTGTCTTTGGCATCGGCGGGCGTCTGCTGGGCCTGGCTGGCCAGGGCCTGCAGGGCGAGGGTGATGGCGATGGTGCTGCGCGCCAGCAGCGGTGTTGTCTTTGGCGGTGTCTTCAAGAGGACCTCTTAGTCTGGTGGGGTCGAATTGCCACCAGAAACCCCCTGATGGCCGACACACCGGACGTTAGAAATCAGTCGCGCGAACGTCTTGAAGCGCACCGCGGCCGCGGCGCGGAAATCGGCACAAGGGCCGCAATCCTCGGGAAGTCCCCGAGATAAACGTGAGCCCCTCGCCCGGTCCTTCGCCGCCGAACGCGGACAGGCCCAGTCGGTCCCCCGCGGGGACGGCGATGCTTGCTGCATCGAGCCGCAAGCACATCGCCAGCCGGGCCGGCTTGGGGCGGCCCGGCGCTCGGCCCGAAATGACTTTTAGGCGCCGCGGGCGCGCCGCTTCGGCGCCGTGGCCTGCGCTTCTTGCGCCTGCATATAGGCCGAGAAGCGCTCGCTGGCGCCCAGGATGTGCTGGCGCGTCAGGCGCGCGGCCGCCTTGGCGTCGCCCGCCACGCAGGCTTCCAGGATGGCCAGGTGCTCGGCCCTTGCCTGGGCCCGCCCGTCGGTCAGCTGCAACTGGTCGACGAGGTAGCGCTCGGTGCGGTCCAGCGCCGCCACAGCAGCCTGCAGGTGGTGGGGCATGTCGGCCTGGGCATAGAGCGCGCAGTGGAAGTCGCGGTTCAGCTCGCCCCAGCGCACCGGATCGGTCTCCTTGGAGAAGGCCTGACAACGCTTCTTGGCCTCGGCCAGCGCACTGGCTTCCAAGCGCGGTACGGCGTTCAGGATCAGCTCGCCCTCCAGCAGTGCGCGAAAGCGGCACAGCTCCTCGACCTCGGCGCGGCTGTGCCCGGCCACGGTGTAGCCGTGATAGCGCTTGATCTGCACCAGACCATGCTGCTCCAGCCGGTTCAGTGCCTCGCGCACGGGGATGCGGCTGGTGTGCAGCTGGCGCGCCAGCTCTTCCTGGCGCAGCGGCTCGCCGTCCTTGAACTGGCCCGTGATGATGGCGCGGTGCAGGGCCTCGTAGACCTGGTCGCCCGCCGAGGGGCCGGGTGTGGTGCGAGCGAGCGTTGGAGGCGTTTCAGGCATGGCGTGATGCGGGCGAAGAGACCATCATTCTGAACCGGCACCCCGGCCGCTCGAAGGATTGGATCCAAAATCTTGCAGATTGGATCCAATATGCAATATGCTGCGCGCCAATCGCAACCCAACCGGAGTACCCACACCATGTGGCAAGGCGTCTTTCCCGCAGTCACCACCAAGTTCAACGAAGACGGCAGCCTGGATGCTGCCGAGATGCAGCGCTGCTTCGCGCTGCAGATGGCGGCCGGCTGCGACGGCCTGATCGCCTGCGGCTCGCTGGGCGAAGGCCCCATGCTCAGCCACGAGGAGCGCCTGCAGGTGTTCCACCTGGCCAAGGAAGTGGCTGGCGCCAAGCCCGCGCTGCTTACCGTCGCCGAGGCGGGCACGCGCGAAGCCTGCGCCCTGGCCGAGAAGGCCGCCCGTGCCGGCGCCGATGGCCTGATGGTGGTGCCCAGCACCATCTATCACACCGATGTGCGCGAGACCGCCGCCAATCTGCGCGCCATCGCGGCCGCGGGCGACCTGCCGGTGATGATCTATTCCAACCGCATCGCCTACCGCGTCGACGTGACCACCGATCTGCTGGAGGAACTGGCCGACGACCGCCGCTTCGTCGCGGTCAAGGAGAGCAGCGACGACATCCGCCGCAGCACCGAGATCCTGACCCGGCTGGGCGATCGCTACGCCGTCTTCACCGGCGTCGACAACCTGGCCTTCGAGGCCCTGTGCGCCGGCGTGCAGGGTTGGGTGGCGGGTCTGGTCGTCGCCTTCCCGGCCGAGACGGTGGCCGTCTACCGCCTCGTCAAGGCCGGCCGCCTGGCCGAGGCGCTGACCATCTACCGCTGGTTCCGCCCGCTGCTGGACCTGGACGTGTCGAGCTACCTGGTGCAGAACATCAAGCTCGCCGAAGCCCTGGCCATCCAGTCCAATGAGCGCGTGCGCGCGCCGCGCCTGCCACTGGCCGGCGAACGCCGCGCCCAGGTCGAGGCCGTCATCCACAAGGCGCTGGCCACACGTCCCAAGCTGCCCGCACTCTGAACATGCAGTTCCGCAGCCTGATTGCCGGCCAGTGGTGGCCGGGCGGCACCGCCGTGCCCAACGAGAACCCGTCCGACCTCGCCGATACCGTCGGCACCGCCTTTGAGACCGATGCCGCCGGCGTGCAGGCCGCCATAGCCGCCGCCGCCGAGGCCGCGCCGGCCTGGGCCGTCAGCGGGCCGCAGCAGCGCGCCGACGTGCTGGACCGCATTGGCTCGGAAATCCTGGCCCGCCGCGAGGAACTCGGCCATCTGCTGGCGCGCGAGCTGGGCAAGTCCCTGGCCGAGTCCATCGCCGAGGTCGGCCGCGCCAGCCAGATCTTCAAGTTCTTCGCCGGCGAGGCGCTGCGCCAGGCCGGGCAGCTGCTGGACTCGGTGCGGCCGGGCGTGCGCGTGGAAGTCACGCGCGAGCCGCTCGGCGTCGTCGGCCTCATCACCCCCTTCAATTTTCCGCTCGCCATTCCTGCATGGAAGGTCGCGCCGGCGCTGGCCTATGGCAATGCCGTGGCGCTCAAGCCCGCCGAGCGCACGCCGGCCAGTGCCTGGGCACTGGCCGAGATCGTGCAGCGCTCGGGCCTGCCGCCGGGCGTCTTCAACCTGGTGCTGGCGCGCGGCGCGGTGGCCGGCCCGCTGCTGGTGGACAGCCCGCAGGTCGCGGCCATCAGCTTCACCGGCTCGCAGGCGGTGGGCAGACGTCTCGCTGCCGACTGCGGCCTCCGGCTGAAGAAGCTGCAGCTCGAAATGGGCGGCAAGAACCCGCTACTGGTGCTGGACGACGCCGACCTCGATCAGGCCGTGAACTGCGCGGTGCAAGGCGCCTTCTATTCGACCGGGCAGCGCTGCACGGCCTCCAGCCGGCTCATCGTCACGGCGGGGATCGCGGCGCGGTTTCGCGATGCCCTCGTGGCCGCCACGCGCACCCTACGCGTCGGCCATGCGCTCGACGCGCAGACGCAGATCGGTCCCTGCGCCGATGCCGCGCAACGCGAGGTCGTCGAGCGCGAGATCGAAGCCGCGCTTGCCGAGGGCGCCGAGGTGTTGTGCGGCGGCGAACGCCCCGTGCGGCCAACGACCGGCCACTTCCTCGCCCCGGCGCTGCTGATGCCCGCGCGGCCCGGCACGCGGCTGGACCGTGTCGAGGCCTTCGGCCCTCTGGCCAGCCTGACGGTCGTGCCCAATTTCGAAGCCGGCCTGGCCCTGGCCAACGACACCGAGTTCGGCCTGGCCGCGGGCATCGACTATCACGTGCCCTTCGGCGGCCGCAAGGCCAGCAGCTTTGGCCCGCGCGAGCAGGGCTCGGCAGCGGCCGAGTTCTACACGACGGTCAAGACGGGCTATCTGCTGGCATGAGCGCCGCGCAGGGCCGCCCCAAGCAAGCTCGCTCCCGCCTGGCGGGACAGGCCGCAGGCCGAAGGGTGCACCAGTGACCGATTCGGATTGGGAGCAGCTGCCGCCGCTGCCGGCCGGCGGCACGCGCGCGGTGCAGACGCTGGTGATCGGCGGCGGCCCTACGCGCCGGCCATGCTGCCGTGGCTGTGGCGGTTCTGGCGCGCCTGCCGGCCGGCGCGCGTGGCCGCCAGCACCCGGGCCCAGGCGGCGCTGCTGGCGCTGTCGGCCGCCGAGTGGCCCGCGCTGCTGCGCCTGGCCGGCGCCGAAGACCAGCTGCGCGACGGCGGCAACCTGCATCTGTACGACAGCGCGGCGCAGTGGCGGGCCGCACAAGCCGGCTGGGACCAGCGCGCCGCTCATGGCGTCGCCTTCGAGCATCTCGAAGGCCCCGAGGCCATCGCCTCGTTGCAGCCCGGGCTGGCCCCCACGCTCCAACATGCCGTGTTCACGCCGCACTGGCAGACCGTCGACGACCCGCTGCGCCTGTGCCGCAGCCTCGCCCAGGCCTTCATCGCGCGCGGCGGCCGGCTGGCGCGTGCCGAAGCTCAAGCGCTGCTGCCCGAAGCGCGCGGCCTGCTGCTGCAGCTGGGCGACGGCTCGCTGTTGCTGGCCCAACGCGTGCTGCTCTGCGCCGGGCCGTGGTCGCACCAGCTGGCGGCGAGCCTGGGCGAGCGCTTTCCGCTGGAGACCGAGCGCGGCTACAACACCACGCTGCCACCCGGCGCCTTCGCGCTGCAGCGGCAGCTGACCTTCCC
>JAEKKH010000455.1 GCA_019510465.1 Burkholderiales bacterium | reverse complement strand
GCTGCGCGCCCTGTCGACCGCCGACATCCAGGCCCTGACGACCACCGAGGTCGCCGCGCTGACGACGGCGGCCGCCGCGGCCCTGTCGACGGCCCAGATCGCCGCGATCACCACCGACCAGATCTCGTCGCTGTCGACGGCCGACCTGCGCGCGCTGGGTACGAGCTCGGTCGACGCGCTCGGCTCCGACCAGCTCAACGCGCTGACGACCGACCAGGTCGCATCGCTGACGACGACCCAGGTCGCCGCGCTGACGACGGCGCAGATCGCCAACCTGTCCACGGCCAACCTCGACGCGCTGGGCACCGCGCAGTTCGCGGCGCTGACGACTTCGCAGGTCGGCGCGCTGACGACCGACCAGGTCGCCGCACTCGACACGGCCGACCTGGCCGCGCTGAAGACCGAGCAGATCCGCGCGCTGTCGACGGCCGACATCCAGGCGCTGACCACCGACGAAGTCGCCGCGCTGACCACCGCGCAGGCCAACGCCCTGTCGACGACGCAGATCGCCGCCCTCACGACCGACCAGATCGGCGCGTTGTCGACGGCCGACCTGCGCGCTCTGGGCACGACCCAGGTCGATGCCCTGACGTCCGCGGAGCTAAACGCGCTGACCACGACGCAGGTGGCCGCGTTCTCGACGGCCCAGATCGCCGCGATGACGACGACGCAGATCGCCAGCCTCGGCACCGCGGTGCTGGACGCGCTGACGACCGCGCAGTTCGCCGCGCTCACCACGCTGCAGGTCGGCGCGCTGAGCACCGACCAGGTCGTCGCCCTGACCACCAGCGAGATCGCCGCCATGACGACGGCCCAGGCCGCCGCGCTGAAGACGACCGGGATCGCCGTCCTCACGACGGACGAACTCGCCGCGCTGTCGACCGCCGACCTGCGCGCGCTCGGCACGGCACAGGTCGACGCCTTCGGCTCCGACCAGCTCAATGCGCTGTCGACCGCGCAGATGGCCGCGCTGACGACCACGCAGGTCGCGAACCTGAGCACCGCCCAGGTCGCCGCGCTGACGACGACCAACCTCGACGCCCTGACCACGTCCCAGTTCGCCGCGCTCACCACGAAGGAGATCGCCGCGCTGACGACCGACCAGGTCGCCAACCTCGCCACGGCCGACCTGGCCGCGATGAGCTCCAACCAGCTGCGCGCCCTGTCGACCGCCGACATCCAGGCCCTGACGACCACCGAGGTCGCCGCGC
>JAEKKH010000465.1 GCA_019510465.1 Burkholderiales bacterium | reverse complement strand
GCAGCATCACGTCGAGGATGCACAGGCTGATCTCGTCGCGGTGGCGCTCGAACTCGGCCATGAAGCTGGCGCCGTCGTGGGCCAGCAGCACCTCGTACTGGTTCTTCTCGAGGTAGGTCTTGAGCAGGCTGCGGATTTTTTGATCGTCATCGACGATCAAGATCTTGCGCGGAGTCATGGGGCAGCTTTCTTGGGCGCCAGCGCGCGCAGCAGGCCCTGCAGCTTGCGCTGCGCAGCGGCCGGCGGCTGGCTCGGGTCCAGCGCGAAGCGGTGGACGGTTTCGATGATGGCGTTCTTGCCGACCTCGCCGAAGGCCATGCGGTGCACGAGGCTGGGCACGCGTGGCGTGCTGGGGTTGGCGAAGAGATGGAAGGACTGTTGGGCGCAGGGGTCCAGCTCGTCCACAGGCACGTCGCGGCGCACGGGGATGGAGCCCTTGATGCGGTTGTAGCCGAGCTGCAACGTGGCGCTGCCGAGCAGCTCGGCCATCTTTTCCTGGTCGGCCTGGCTGCCGCCGTTGCCGGCCAGCATGGCCAGCGTGTCGATGCTGTAGAGGTGGGCCTGGGCCGTGCCGGGTACCGCCTTGCAGCTGAAGTCACGCTCGCCCTCCAGCCCCATCGTGCCCAGCTCGCCGCGTGCCCAGTCGCCCATGATCATCATGGCCGCGCGCTCCGCCGCAAAGTCGGCGACGACGTCGGTCCAGGGGCGCTCGCCCGGGGCGATGCCCAATGCCGAGTTCGCCGGCAGCGCCAGGTTGCGCCAGTTGCGCAGGCGCTTCAGCGCCCGCTCCAGCGCGGGGTCGTCGAAGGCGCTGAGGTCGCGCTGCTCCAGCATGCGGCGGTACAACACCGGGCCGGCCTCGCTGAGCAGCATGGCCTCGAACACGGTGGCCACTTGCCAAGGCTCGTCGCTGAAGGCCACCGGCGTGATGCCGGCGGCGCGCAGCTTGAGGGCGGCGCGCTCCAGGCCGTCCCAGTCATTGGGCAGGTCGAGCCCGAGGCGCTTGAACACCGCCTTGTTCAGGTAGAGGTTGTTGATGCGCTGGATGCCCAGCGGGGCGGCGACGACGTGGCCATGCACCGTCACCTGCGCCATGACCTGCGGGAACATCACCTTGGACCAGTTGCGTTTGGCAGCCACGCCGTCCAGCTCCAGCAGCAGGCCCATGTCGGCCCACTCGGTCATGGACTGGCCGTTGAGCTGCGCCACCTTGG
>JAEKKH010000055.1 GCA_019510465.1 Burkholderiales bacterium | reverse complement strand
CCGCGGCTGGCGCACGGCAAGTGGCAGTCGGTCGGCCGCCTCGACATCAACACCGAGGGCCTGCTGCTGTTCACGAACTCCGGCGACCTGGCCAACAAGCTGATGCACCCGCGCTTCGGCGTCGAGCGCGAGTACGCCGTGCGCGTGCTGGGCACGCTCGACCAGGAATCGCGCGAAAAGCTGCTGGCCGGCGTGTCCATCGACGGCCAGGAGGCGCACTTCAAGTCGATCGAGGACGGCGGCGGCGAAGGCGCCAACCGCTGGTACCGCGTCGTCATCACCGAAGGCCGCAACCGCGAGGTGCGCAAGCTGTTCGATGCGGTGGGCATGGCCGTGAGCCGCCTGATCCGGATCCGCTACGGCTCGGTGGTGCTGCCCAAGGGCCTGCGCCGCTCGGTGTGGGTCGACCTCGACGAGAACGACGTGCGGCGCCTGCGCCAGCTCGCCGGCGCCGACAGCGGCAGCGGCCAGCAGCGTGGCGACAAGCCGCAGCGCGAAGATGGCGGCCAGCAGCAGCCCCGCGGCGACAAGCCTCAGCGAGCCGAGCGCAGCGACCGCGGCGACCGCGGCCCGCGCGGCGACAACGGCCCGCGCGGCGAGAACGGCCCGCGCGCGGGCAGCGGCGGCGGCCAGCAGCCGCAGCCGCCGAAGCAGCGCGAGCGCGAACGCGATCGCGGCCGCAACCGCGACCGTGGCCCGCGCCAGGATCAGAGCCCCGCGCCGTTCCGCGAGGCGGGCGATCCGGCCTACATCCCGAACCCGCTGCAGCAGACCTTCGACCGCCGCGCGATCCAGCAACGCGAGCGTCCGGTCATCGCCGACTACGACGACGAGAGCGACGGCCCGATCGGCCCGATCCCCAACCCGCTGCAGCAGACCTACGACAAGCGCGGCGTATCCGGCAACGCCAACGCCTTCATGAAGGGCGGCAAGGGCAAGCGCGGTGGTGGCGGAGGCGGCGGTGGCGGCGAGAAGCAGCCCGACCCGCTGAAGACGGCCGTCGGCTACATCGGCGCGGACACCTTCATCAAGAAGCTCAACAATCGCGGCGGGGGCGGCGGCGGTGGTGGCCGCGGGCGCGGCCGGCGTTGAACCTCGGGGCGGGAATCGGCTCTCACCCGGGCGGCACGCTTCCTCGACCCCGCTTCGCTTATCAAAATCACCCGCCCGGTCTAAAATGCCGGGCTTTGCTCAGTTTCAGCCTCCTGGAGAATCAAAATGACCGAACGCACCCTCTCGATCATCAAGCCTGACGCCGTCGCCAAGAACGTGGTCGGCCAGATCCTGTCCCGCTTCGAAGGCGCCGGCCTGAAGATCGTCGCGGCCCGCATGATGCAGCTGTCGCAGGCCGATGCCGAGGCGTTCTACGCGGTGCACAAGGCGCGTCCGTTCTTCGGCGACCTGGTCAAGTTCATGATCTCGGGCCCGGTGATGGTGCAAGTGCTGGAAGGCGAAGGCGCCATCCTGAAGAACCGCGACCTGATGGGCGCGACCGACCCCAAGAAGGCCGAGAAGGGCAGCATCCGCGCCGACTTCGCCGACTCGATCGACGCCAACGCCGTGCACGGCTCGGACGCCCCGGAAACGGCCGCCAACGAGATCGCGTTCTTCTTCCCCGGCATGCAGGTCCACTCGCGTTAAGTCGCGACCTTCGGCGCGGCTCGATCCGAGCCGTGCCCACCGCAATTCCCGCGATGACGACCATGAGCCCGCCGGGCCGTCCCAAGGGCGAAACTCCCGCCTGGCGGGACGGCGCGGAGCGCCAAGGGTGCACACATGACTGACAACCTGCTCGACCTCGACCAGTCCGCCCTCAAGGCGTACTGCGAGCGCGTGGGTGAGAAGCCGTTCCGGGCGACCCAGTTGTTCCGCTGGATCCATCATCGCGGCGTGGGCAACTTCGACGAGATGACCGATCTCGCGCGCTCGCTGCGCGCGAAGCTGGCCGGCGTCGCCGAGGTGCGTCCGCTGGCCACGATCACCGACCGGACCTCGGCCGACGGCACGCGCAAGTGGCTGTTCGACGTCGGCCAGGGCAACGCCGTCGAGACGGTCTACATCCCCGAGGACGATCGCGCCACGCTGTGCATCTCCTCGCAGGCCGGATGCGCCGTCGGTTGCCGCTTCTGCTCCACGGGGCACCAGGGCTTCAGCCGCAACCTCACGACCGGCGAGATCATCGCGCAGCTGTGGCACGCCGAGCACCAGATGCGCGCCAAGCTCGGCCTGGGCGCCAACGAGCGCGCCATCAGCAATGTCGTGATGATGGGCATGGGCGAGCCGCTGCAGAACTATTCGCAGCTGGTGCCCGCGCTGCGCATGATGCTCGACGACCACGGCTACGGCCTGTCGCGCCGCCGCGTCACGGTGTCCACCTCGGGCGTCGTGCCGATGATCGACCGCCTGCGCGAGGATTGTCCTGTCGCCCTGGCCGTGTCGCTGCATGCGCCCGACGACGCCTTGCGCGACCAGCTCGTGCCGATCAACAGGAAGTACCCGATCGACGAGCTGCTGTCGGCCTGCGAACGCTACCTCGACGCCGCGCCGCGCGACTTCATCACGATGGAGTACTGCATGCTCGACGGCGTCAACGACACGCCGGCGCAGGCGCGCCAGCTCGTGAACCTCGTGAAGGGCCGGCTGCCGGTCAAGTTCAACCTGATCCCGTTCAACCCGTTTCCCGAGTCGGGCCTGAAGCGCTCGTCCAACGCGCGCGTCCAGGCGTTCGGCGAGGTGCTGCTCGAGGCCGGGCTCGTCACCACCATCCGCAAGACGCGCGGCGACGACATCGACGCCGCCTGTGGTCAACTCGCGGGCGAGGTGCAGGATCGAACCGACGCCCAGCGCCGCATGACCCGCGCCATCCCGATCGTCGCGGCGGCGCCGTCCGCGGCGAGCCAGCCCGCCGTCCCTCAACCCCACAAGCAGTGAGTCACGACCGCATGCATCTCGTTCCAGGGCCCGCCAGTTCGATGCGTTGGATGAGGGCCGCGCTCGCGGCGCTGGGCCTGATGGCCGGGCTGGCGGGGTGCGTGACCACCGGCGGGCCGCAGCATCCGTACCACAGCACGGGCGACGACGACATCAAGACGGCGTCCGACCAGACCAACGCCGACCGCCTCTACAACACGCGCATGGAGCTGGCGCAGGCCTACTTCGGCCGCAACCAGGCGACCGACGCGCTGGACCAGGTCAAGCAGGCGCTGCAGGCCAAGCCCGACATGGCGCCCGCCTACAACCTGCGCGGCCTGATCTACGCCGCGCTCGGCGACAACGACAAGGCCGAGGAGAGCTTCCGCCGCTCGATGCAGCTCGCGCCGCACGACGGCGACCTCATCCACAATTACGGCTGGTACCTGTGCCAGCAGCGCCAGTTCGACGCGGCCGACGCGCAGTTCAAGCGCGCCATCGCCGAACCGGGCTACCGCTCGGCCCCGCGCACGATGCTGGTCGAGGGCATCTGCCAGATCCGCGCGGGCAAGCTGGCGGACGCCGAGAAGACGCTGTCGCGCGCCTACGAGGTCGATCCGGCCAACCCCGCGATCGCGGTGAACCTGGCCGAGGTGCTCTACCGCGGCGGCCAGTACGATCGCGCCCGTTTCTACGTCCGCCGCGTCAACACCCGGCCGGAGCTGTCCAACGCGCAGACGCTGTGGCTGTCGGCGCGCATCGAGCACAAGCTGGGGCAGGACGAACAGGTCAGGGCGATGGGCAATGCGCTGCGCAGCCGCTTTCCCGAGGCGCCGGAAACCGTGCTGTTCGAAAAGGGCAAGTTCGATGAATGACGAGCTGACGCCGGATCCGACGCCGCCCTCCGCCGCCGCGCTGCCGCAGGCCGAGGCCGACGACACGCCCGCCGGGGCGCCGCGCACGGGCCCGGCCACGGAGCCGCCGCCGCACGCCGGGCCGGCCAGCGCCGGCAGCATGATCCGCGACGCGCGCCAGGCCCAGGGCATCGACCTGGCCTCGCTGGCCGCGATGCTCAAGATCCCGCTGCGCCGTCTGGAGGCGCTCGAGAGCGACCGGCACGACGAGCTGCAGGGCCCGACGTTCGAGCGTGCGCTCGCGCAGGCCGCCTGCCGCGTCCTCAAGATCGACCCGAAACCGGTGCTGGCGCTGCTGCCCCAGCATGCGCGCAACACGCTCGAAGGCGTCACCGAGGGCATCAACACGCCGTTCCGCGACGGGCAGGGCGGCGGCGGCATGGAGCTGCCGGCGATCGTCCGGCCCGTGGGCGTCATCGTCATCGTGCTGATCCTGGCCGCCATCGCCCTGTTCGTCGTGCCCGAGGGCTGGCTGGCGAAGGTGACCCGGCCCTTCATGGGCGGCCTGGCCGCCAGCGCGCCTGCCGAGGGCGGCGCGGGAGCCGCCTCGGCGCCCGCGAGCATGGCCGCGGTGCCGGTGCTGTCCCCGGTCGCCAGCGCGGCCGTGCCTTCACCGGGGATGTCGGCGGCTGCGAGCGCCACGCTTTCCGCGACGCCGGGCGCCTCGGCCAACCTTCCCGCGGTGCCCGCCGCGTCCGCGCCGGCGCCTGTCGCCACGGCGCCCGCGGCCCCGGGCGTCGACGAAGTGCTGGCGCACGTCGCCCCGGCGCCCAACATCCCGCTGCAGGTGGTCGCCTCCGCCGATTCCTGGGTCGAAGTGGTCGACGCGCACGGCCGCACGCTGCTGTCGCGCACGGTGGTCGCCGGCGAATCGGTCGGGCTGGACGGCGCGATGCCCATGCACGTCAAGATCGGCAACGCGGGCGGCACGCACCTGAAGCTGCGCGGCGACAATGTGGACCTGACGCCCTGGACGCGCGACAACGTCGCCCGCCTCGAGGTGAAGTGATCCTCCTGCACGAGTTTCCTGCCATGACCGACACCCTCCTGTCCAACCCCGAAGCCGGCTACCTGCTCGACGGCGAACCCATCGCCGAGGCCCGGCCCGCGGCGCGCCGCTCGCGCCAGGCGCGCGTGGCGTGGGGCGGCCATGTCGTCACGGTGGGCGGCGACGCGCCGGTGCGCGTGCAGTCGATGACCAACACCGACACCGTGCAGGTGATCGAGACGGCCATCCAGGTCAAGGAACTGGCGCTGGCGGGCTCGGAGCTGGTGCGCATCACGGTCAATACGCCCGAGGCCGCCGCCGCCGTGCCGCACATCCGCGAACAGCTCGACCGCATGGGCGTCCACGTGCCCCTGGTGGGCGACTTCCACTACAACGGCCACCGCCTGCTGAGCGAGTACCCCGCGTGCGCCGAGGCGCTCTCGAAGTACCGCATCAACCCGGGCAACGTCGGCCGTGGCGAGAAGGGCGATCGCCAGTTCGCGCAGATGGTCGAAGTGGCCTGCAGGTACGACAAGCCGGTGCGCATCGGCGTCAACTGGGGCAGCCTCGACCAGGAGCTGCTCAAGGCGCTGCTCGACGCCAACGCGAAGCGCGCGCGGCCGTGGGGCCTGAAGCAGGTGATGTACGAGGCCGTGGTGCGCTCGGCCATCGAGTCGGCCCAGGCGGCGCGCGATGTCGGCCTGCATCCCGACCAGATCCTGCTCAGCTGCAAGATGAGCGGCGTGCAGGACCTGATCTCCGTCTACCGGGCGCTGGCCGGGCGCACCGACCATGCGCTGCACCTGGGCCTGACCGAAGCCGGCATGGGCGCCAAGGGCACCGTGGCCTCGGCCGCGGCGCTGTCGGTGCTGTTGCAGGAAGGCATCGGCGACACGATCCGCGTCTCGCTCACGCCGCAACCGGGCGAGGCCCGCACGCAGGAAGTGGTGGTCGCCCTCGAGATCCTGCAGGCGCTGGGCCTGCGCCAGTTCAACCCGAGCGTCACGGCCTGCCCGGGCTGCGGCCGAACCACCAGCACGGTGTTCCAGGACCTCACCAAGCAGATCGACGACTTCCTGCGCTCGCAGATGCCGCTGTGGCGCTCGCGCTATCCGGGCGTCGAGGGCATGAAGGTGGCCGTGATGGGCTGCATCGTCAACGGCCCCGGCGAGTCCAAGCACGCCGACATCGGCATCAGCCTGCCCGGCACCGGCGAGGCGCCGTCCGCGCCGGTCTACATCGACGGCGAAAGGGTGCTCACGCTGCGCGGCGACAACATCGCGAGCGAGTTCCGGGCGATCGTCGAGCAGTACATCGAACGCCGTTACGGTACCGCAACTACAGCCCACTAGTTGTTCGCCCCCACGCTCCTCCCGTCGCTGCCCCCCGAGGGGGAGCTCGGTTCGGCTCGGATGTGATCCTCGCTTCCCGAGAGCTTGGTTGAAAGCCACAACTTCTGGGCGCACACCGAATGTTCGTCTTCCCAATGGCGGTCCCTCGCGGGCCGCGAGATTCCATATTTGCTCATGGCTGAAATCCTGCGTGCCGTCAAAGGCATGAACGACATCTTCCCGGCGTCCGTGCCGCGCAAGGCGAGCGAGACGCTGCCCACGTCCGACGTGTGGCAGTGGTTCGAGCAGACCGCGCGCTCGGTGCTGCAGCGCTACGGCTACCAGAACCTGATGACCCCGATCGTCGAGCCGACGGCGCTGTTCGTGCGTGGCATCGGCGAGGTGACCGACATCGTCGAGAAGGAGATGTATTCCTTCGACGATTCGATGAACGGCGACAAGCTCACGCTGCGGCCCGAGCACACCGCCGGCATCGTGCGCGCGATGATCGAGCACAACGCGCTGTACAACGGCCCGCTGCGCCTGTGGGCCATGGGGCCGGTGTTCCGCCATGAGCGCCCGCAGAAGGGCCGCTACCGGCAGTTCAACCAGCTAGACGTCGAGGCCATGGGCTTCGCCGGCCCCGACGTCGACGCCGAGCAGATCCTGCTCACGCGCACGCTGCTGCGCGAGCTCGGGTTGAAGGAAGGCCAGCACGTCCGCCTGGAGATCAACAGCCTGGGCCAGCCGGCCGAGCGCGCCGCGCACCGCGCCGCGCTCGTGACGTACTTCGAGGCCAACGCGTCGCTGCTGGACGAGGATTCGCAGCGCCGCCTGAAGACGAACCCGTTGCGCATCCTGGACAGCAAGAACCCGGCGATGCAGGCGATGATCGACGCCGCGCCCAAGCTGATGGACTTCCTCGGCAAGGAGACGCTGGCGCACTTCGACGGCGTGCGCGCCGTGCTCGATGGCGTCGGCCTCGAGTACCGCATCAACACGCGCCTGGTGCGCGGCCTCGACTACTACAACCTGACCGTGTTCGAGTGGATCACGGAGCAGCTCGGCTCGCAGGGCACGGTGTGCGGCGGCGGCCGCTACGACGGCCTGATCGAGCAGCTCGGTGGCAAGCCCGCTCCGGCCGTCGGCTGGGGCCTGGGCATCGAGCGCCTGCTGCTGCTGCTGGAAGCCGTGGGCGTCGTGCCGCCGGACTCGTCGCCCGATGCCTATGTGGTGGTGGGCAGCGCGCAGGCCCGCGTCCAGGCGATGGTCGTGGCCGAGGCTCTGCGCGCCCGCGGCGTGTCGGTCCTGCAGCATGGGCAGGGCGTCGACGGCCTGCCGGGACTCAAGGCGCAGTTCAAGAAGGCCAACGCCAGCGGTGCGCGCTTCGCGCTCGTGTTCGCGGGCGAGGAACTCGCGCGCGGCATGGTGGGTCTCAAGCCCTTGCGCGAAGGGGAGTCGCAGCAGGTCGAGCGCCCCCTGGCCGACGTGGCGTCCTGGGCCGCGGAGCTGCTCAACGCATAATCGACGATTGGCCCGCTCGAGCGGGCCGGTCTCCCGGCGCATCAGGCTCCGCCTCGCGTCCCAACGAATCAAGACAGACCGATTTCCGATGGCACAACAACTCGATCTCCAGGAACAAGAACAGGTCGACGCCCTCAAGGCGTTCTGGGCCAGGTACGGCAACCTGATCATGTGGACGGTCACGCTGTTGCTGGCCGCCTTCGCGGGCTGGAATTTCTGGCAGAAGCAGGAGCGCGACAAGGCGCTGCAGGCCAGCACGATGTACGGCGAGCTGAAGACGGCCGCCGACGCCGGCGACGACAAGCGCGCCGGGCAGATCTTCGGCGACATGAAGGCCAAGTACGCCAAGGCCACCTACACGCAGCTGGGCGGCCTGCTCGCCGCCAAGACGCAGGCCGACAAGGGCGACGCCACCGACGCGATGGCCAGCCTGCAATGGGTCGCCGATGCGGGCAACGACGAGAATTCGGCCATCGCCCACCTGCGCCTGGCCGGCCTGCTGGCCGACGCCAGGAAGTACGACGACGCGCTCAAGCAGCTCGCGCTCGTCAAGCCGGCCTCGTTCGCGGCGCTGGTGTCCGACCGCCGCGGCGACATCGAGATGGCCCAGGGCCAGAAGGACGCCGCCGTCAAGGCCTGGAAGGTGGCCTACGACGGCCTGCCGGAGACGGCGCAGTACCGCATCCTCGTCGAGGCCAAGCTGACGGCGCAGGGCGCCGCGCCGGCGGCCTCGAGCGCCGCTTCCGGAGCCGCGCAATGAAGGCGGGCCTGAACCTGCGCTCCCTGGCCCTGGCCGCCGGCGTCGCCGTCGCGGCGCTGCTGGCCGGTTGCGCCGACGACGTCGCCAAGCCCACGCCGCTGGAGCCGCTGGAGGCCAAGATCGCGGGCCACGAGGTCTGGAAGCTGAGCCTGGCCAGCTTCAGCACGCTCAACGCGCTGGCCGGCAACGCCGGCTTCGGGGCGCAGGGCGCGGTCGCCGCCGGCAACGACCTCATCATCGCGGCGCGCAACGGCGTGCTGGTGTCGGTCGACGCGGCCACCGGCAAGGAGAACTGGCGCGCCGACGCGGGCGCCCGGCTGTCCGCGGGTGTCGGCAGCGACGGCCGCTTCACCGCGGTCGTCACGCGCGACGGCGACCTGGTGACGCTGGACGGCGGCAAGATCACATGGCGCCAGCACCTGAACAGCGCGGTCTACACGGCGCCCTTCGTGGCCGGCGAGCGCGTGTTCGTGCTGGGCGTCGACCGCTCGGTGCAGGCCTTCGACGCCATCGACGGCAAGCGCCTGTGGATCTATGCCAAGGCCGGCGACGCGCTGACGCTGTCGCAGGCCGGCGTGCTGACCTCGTACCAGGACACGCTGCTGTTCGGACTCGGCGCCCGCCTGACCGCGCTGGATCCGCTCAAGGGCACGGTCCGCTGGGAAGTGCCGGTGGCCGCGCCGCGCGGCACCAACGAGGTGGAGCGGCTGGCCGACCTGGTCGGACCCGCGGCCCGCGTGGGCAGCGTCTACTGCATCCGTGCGTTCCAGAACGGCATCGGCTGCATCGACGCCGAGCGCGTGACGGCGCTGTGGTCGACCAACATGGGCGGCGCCCAGGCGATCGGCGCCGACCAGGACTACGTCTTCGCCGGCGACGCCAGCGACCGCCTCAGCGCCCGCAAGCGCGCCACCGGCGAGACGGTGTGGCTCAGCGACAAGTTCCAGAATCGCAAGCTGAGCGGCATGCTGCCGGTCGGCAAGGTGCTGGTCTTCGGCGACTTCGAGGGCAACGTCCATTTCCTGGACCGCACCAACGGCACGCCCCTGCTGCGCCTGCCCACCGACGGCTCGCCCGTGGTGGGCACGCCGGTGCACGTGGGCAACACCGTCGCCGTGACGACGCGGGACGGTTCCGTCTACGCGTTCCGCCCGGAATGAACCCGTCGGCGAGCAGGAGCCCTTCCGCGTGAAACCCGTCATCGCCCTCGTCGGCCGGCCCAATGTGGGCAAGTCGACGCTGTTCAACCGCATGACGAAGACGCGCGACGCCATCGTCGCCGACTTCGCGGGCCTGACGCGCGACCGCCACTACGGTGACGGGCGCCACAACGGCATCGAGTTCATCGTCGTCGACACCGGCGGCTTCGAGCCAGATTCCACCACCGGCATCGTCAAGGAGATGGCGCGCCAGACGCGCCAGGCCGTCGCCGAGGCCGACGTCGTCGTCTTCGTCGTCGACGTGCGCGGCGGCCTGTCGGCGCAGGACCACGACATCGCGCGCTACCTGCGCGTGTCGCAGAAGAACGTGCTGATCGCGGTCAACAAGGCCGAGGGCATGGCCGAGTCGCCCATGCTCAACGAGTTCCACGAGCTCGGCATGGGCGAGCTCCATCCGATCTCCGCGGCGCACGGGCAGGGCATCCGCAGCCTGCTTGACAAGGCGCTCGAGGGCTACGAGCGCGAGGGCGACGAGGACGAGGCGGCGTCGGCGGACAAGCCGATCCGCCTGGCCGTCGCCGGCCGCCCGAACGTGGGCAAGTCCACGCTGATCAACACCTGGCTGGGCGAGGAGCGCCTGGTCGCATTCGACCTGCCGGGCACCACGCGCGACGCCATCACGGTGCCGTTCGAGCGCGACGGCCAGCGCTTCGAGCTGATCGACACCGCCGGCCTGCGCCGCAAGGGGCAGGTGTTCGAGGCGATCGAGAAGTTCTCCGTCATCAAGACGCTGCAGGCCATCGCCGACGCCAACGTCGTCGTGCTCCTGCTGGACGCCACCCAGGGGGTGACCGACCAGGACGCGCACATCGCCGGCTACATCCTCGATTCCGGCCGGGCGGTGGTCATCGCGATCAACAAGTGGGACGCCGTCGACAGCTACCAGCGCCAGATGCTCGATCGCTCCATCGAGGCGCGGCTGGCGTTCCTGAAGTTCGCCCCGCTGATCAACATCTCGGCACTGAAGCGCCAGGGCCTGGGGCCGCTGTGGAAGAGCATCCAGGACGCGCACGCCTCGGCCAACCGCAAGATGCCCACCCCGGTGCTCACGCGCCTGCTGATGGAGGCTGTCGAGCACCAGCAACCCCGGCGCGACGGCATGTACCGCCCCAAGATGCGCTATGCGCACCAGGGCGGCATGAATCCCCCCATCATCGTGGTGCACGGCACCTCGCTGGACCACGTCACCGACGCCTACAAGCGCTTCCTCGAGGGGCGTTTCCGCGACCACTTCAAGCTGGTGGGAACGCCGCTGAAGATCGAGATGCGCTCGGGCCGTAACCCGTTCACGGACAAAGAAGAATAAAGTTAACCCGTAGACGGGCGGGCGGGACGTCGCGTGTGATAACGTGAACTCTTTCCCAACACGATCCACGAACTTTCAACACGGAGAATATCGTGAGCAACAAAGGGCAACTCCTACAAGACCCGTTCCTGAACCTGCTGCGCAAGGAGCATGTTCCGGTTTCGATCTACCTGGTCAACGGCATCAAGCTGCAAGGCCATATCGAATCGTTCGACCAGTACGTGGTCCTGCTGCGCAACACGGTCACCCAGATGGTCTACAAGCACGCCATCTCCACGGTGGTGCCGGGCCGCGCGGTGAACTTCCACGCGGGTGACGCACCCGAATGACGGTTCGGTCCATGTCCGGCGTCGACGCGCCGGTCCTGATTTGACTGACGACACCTCCCACGGCGCCCGCGGCCCGCAGCTCGGCGGCTCCACGCACGGGGTGCCTCCGCGCGTCGTGCTCGTGGGTGTCGATTTCGGCCGCGGCGCCTCGTTCGATCCCACCCTCGACGAGCTCGCGCTGCTGGCCGAATCGGCCGACGACATCCCCGTCGCCCGCGTGATCGCGCGCCGCAAGGCGCCCGATCCCGCGCTGTTCGTGGGCAGCGGCAAGGCCGACGAGATCCGTGAACTGGTGCTGGCGCACAACGCGCAGGGCGTGCTGTTCGACCAGGCGCTGTCGCCCGCGCAGCAGCGCAACCTCGAACGCCACCTGGGCGTCGGCGTGGCCGACCGCACGGCACTGATCCTCGAGATCTTCGCCGCGCGCGCCAAGAGCCACGAAGGCAAGCTGCAGGTGGAGCTCGCGCGCCTGCAGTACCTGTCGACGCGCCTCGTGCGGCGCTGGAGCCACCTGGAACGCCAGCAGGGCGGCACCGGCGTGCGCGGCGGCCCGGGCGAGACGCAGATCGAGCTCGACAAGCGCATGATCGGCGATCGCATCAAGCAGACCAAGGAGCGTCTCGAGAAGGTCAAGAAGCAGCGCCGCACGCAGCGCAAGTCGCGCGAGCGCAGCGGCACCTTCAAGGTCTCGCTGGTGGGCTACACCAATGCCGGCAAGTCCACGCTGTTCAACGCGCTGGTCAAGGCCGACACCTACGTCGCCAACCAGCTGTTCGCCACGCTGGACACGACGACCCGCTCGATGTACCTGCAGCAGGTGCAGGACTCGGTCTCGCTGTCGGACACCGTGGGCTTCATCCGCGACCTGCCGCACAAGCTGGTCGAGGCCTTCCGCGCCACGCTGCAGGAGGCGGCCGACGCCGACCTGCTGCTGCACGTGATCGACGCCGCCAGCCCGCTGCTGCAGGAGCAGTTCGAGGAGGTGCAGCGCGTGCTGCACGAGATCGGCGCCGACGCGGTGCCGCAGGTCCTCGTCTACAACAAGCTCGATCGCCTGGACGTCGCGCAGCGCCCGGAGTCGCTGGTCGACGAGATCGAGGGCGAGCACGGCGTGCGCACGCCGCGCGTGTTCGTCAGCGCCCTCGACGGCGAGGGCCTGGACGCGCTGCGCCAGGCCATCGCCGACGCGCTGATCGCCAGCCGCGACGCCCCCCGGGAGGACTTCGAGCGCGACGAGCGCTTCGCCCGGCCCGACCTGGACGACAATGCCGGCGGCGACGGCTCGAAATATCCGTTGGCGTCCCCATCTTCTTCCGCATGAACATGCCCGAGAACACCTCCCCGTCTTCGGTGCCGCCCGGGCGCCGGCGCCCGCTGCTGCGCAAACTCCTGGGCGCCTTCATGGCGCAGAACCCGGAAGGGCCGCCCGACCTCGAGGAGATGTGGCGTGACTTCACGCGCAAGCTCTCGTCGTTCTTCGGCGTGAACAAGCGTGGCGGCGGCGGCAGCGACCCGGGCAACGGCTTCCAGCCGGATGCGCGCAGCGCCGGCATGGGCGTCGTGGCCATCGCGCTGATCGTGGTGGTGGTCTGGCTGTTCAGCGGCTCGTTCATCGTGCAGGAAGGCCAGCGGGCCGTCGTCACCACCTTCGGCCGCTACAGCCACACGGTGGGCGCCGGCTGGGGCTGGCGCTGGCCGTACCCGATCCAGGCCAACGAGACCGTCAATTTCACCCAGACGACGACCGTCGAGATCGGCGCGGGCGCCGGCTCCTCGACCGCGGGCATGACCGATTCGGCCATGCTGACGCAGGACGAGAACATCGTCGACGTCCGCTTCAGCGTGCAGTACAACCTGAAGGACGCGCGGGCCTACCTGTACGAGAACAACAACCCGAAGCTGGCGGTCACGCAGGCGGCCGAATCGGCCGTGCGCGAGATCGTCGGCAACAGCCGCATCGACTCCGTGCTGTACGAGCAGCGCGCCGCGCTGACGGCGTCGCTGGTCAAGTCGATCCAGCAGCAGCTCGACGCGCTGAACGCCGGCATCCTCGTCGTCAACGTCAACATCGAGGCGGTCAATCCGCCCGACCCGGTCCAGCAGGCGTTCAGCGACGCCCTCAAGGCCGGTGTCGACCGCGAGGCGCTCAAGAACGAGGGCCAGGCCTACGCCAATCGCGTGATCCCCGCGGCGCAGGGCGACGCGGCGCGCCTGCGCGAGAACGCGCTCGGCTACAAGGCGCGCATCGTCAATGCGGCCCAGGGCGACGCCGACCGCTTCAAGGCGGTCTACGCCGAGTACCAGAAGGCGCCGGCCGTCACGCGCGACCGCATGTACATCGATGCGATGCAGGAGGTCTACTCCAACGTCACGAAGGTGATGGTCGACACGCACAACGGCACGAACCTGATCCAGCTGCCCCTGGACCGGCTCGGGCAGCCGCCCGCCGCCGGCACGCCTGCGGCGGCGGCGTCGCCGTCCGACGCGAGCGCCGCCGCCGCGACCGTCACCGTCTCGCCGTCGGACGCCTCGGCCAACGACGCGCGGGCGCGTGACAACGCCCGCAGCCGCGACCGCGACACCCGCTGAGGAGCCGCCCCATGAATCGAATCTTCCTCGCGATCGGCATCGCGGTCATCGCGGTCCTGGTGGCCTCGTCCTCGCTGTTCATCGTCGACCAGCGCAAGGTGGCCGTCATCAAGACCTTCGGCGAGATCAAGTCCGTCATCACCGAGCCGGGCCTGAACTTCAACTGGCCGCTGGTGCAGACGGTCTCGATGCTCGACAAGCGCATCCAGACGCTCGACAACCCGACGCCCGGCCCCATCTTCACGGCCGAGAAGAAGAGCCTGGTCATCGACTGGCTGGTGAAGTGGCGCATCAACGACGCGCGCCAGTTCATCCGCAACAACTCCGGCGAGCAGCGCAACCTCGAGATCCGCCTGGCGGCCGTGACGCAGGCGACGTTCAACGAGGAGATCACCAAGCACACCGTCCGCGGCGTGCTGTCCGACGAGCGCGCGCGCATCATGAGCAACGTCAAGGATCGCCTCGAGGTGGAATCCAAGTCGTTCGGCATCGACATCATCGACGTGCGCATCAAGCGGGTCGACTTCGTTCCCGAGGTCACCAGCTCGGTCTACAACCGCATGAAGGCCGAGCGCTCCCAGGTGGCCAACCTCGCGCGCTCCGAGGGCGGCGCCATCAAGGAGAAGATCAGCGCCGACGCCGACAGGCAGGTCGCGGTGATCCTGTCCGAGGCCCAGCTCGAGGCGCAGAAGACCAAGGGCGACGCGGACGGGCAGGCGACTCAGATCTACGGCGAGGCCTTCGGACGCGATCCGAAGTTCGCCCAGTTCTACCGCAACCTCGAGGCCTATCGCGCCAGCTTCAACAAGAAGTCGGACGTCGTGGTGGTCGATTCCAGCAGCGACTTCTTCAAGGCCATGCGCGGCTCCGGCACCCCCGCCGGCGGGGCGGCCGACGCCCCCGCCGCCAAGAAGCACTGAGATGACGTGGCTGATCCTCGCCAGCGCGATCGCGCTGGTGTTGATCCTCGAGGGCCTGCTGCCGTTCCTGAACCCCGGCGCCTGGCGCCGCGTGTTCGAGCGGGCGCTGAAGATGAGCGATGCCCAGATCCGGCTGCTGGGGCTGTCCAGCCTCGTGGCCGGCACCCTGATCCTGCTCGTTTTCGGGCCGTGAGGCCCGGGCCGGCGCCCGCCGGTCGCCCGTCGCCGCGAAGGCTGGCTTGTCCGAATGCCCGTTGCTGGCGGCCGCCAGCGTGCCGCCCGGCACGAAACAATCGTCTGCGGCCCTGGACACATCGGTACAATCCTCGTTTTAACCCCTCCAGCATTCTCATGACGTCTGCTTGGCTACTGCCCGAGCACATCGCCGATGTCCTGCCGTCCGAAGCGCGGCGCATCGAGGAATTGCGGCGCAATCTGCTCGACCTGGCCCGCAGCTACGGATTCGAGCTGGTGATCCCGCCGATGCTGGAGCACCTGGAGTCGCTGCTGTCGGGCGCCGGCCTCGGGCACGACCTCAAGACCTTCAAGCTGGTCGACCAGCTGAGCGGGCGCATGCTCGGCGTGCGCGCCGACACCACGCCGCAGGTGGCCCGCATCGACGCCCACCTGCTCAATCGCCAGGGCGTCGCCCGCCTGTGCTACTGCGGCCCGGTGCTGCATGCGCGCCCGGACAGCCCGCTGGCCACCCGTGAGCCGCTGCAGTTCGGTGCCGAGATCTACGGCCACGCCGGCCTCGAGGCCGACCTCGAGATCCAGGACCTGGCCCTCGACGGCCTGGCCGCCGCCGGCGTCGGCCGCCTGGTCCTGGACATGGGCGACGCGCGCATCGTGCGCAGCCTGCTCGCCGGCGAGGGAACGCCCGCCGACAGCGTGACCGGCATCGTCGCCGCGTTGACGCTGAAGGATCGCAGCGCCGTCGAGACGCTGGTCGCGGGCTGCTCCGCGTCCGTGCGCGACGCGCTGCTGGCGCTGCTGGACCTGTACGGCGGCGACGAGGTGCTGGCCAGCGCGCGCGAGCGCCTGCCCGCGCTGCCCGGCATCACCGCGGCGCTCGACGACCTGGCCTGGCTGGGCCGGCACCTGCGCGCCGCGCACCCGGGCATCGAGGTCGGCTTCGACCTGTCGGACATGAGCGGCTACGCCTACTACAGCGGCGTGCGCTTCTCCGTCTATGCCACCGGCTCCACCGACGCGCTGCTGCGCGGCGGCCGCTACGACGAGGTGGGCGCCGTGTTCGGCCGCAACCGCCCCGCGGTGGGCTTCAGCCTCGACCTGCGCCAGCTGTCGGCCGCGATGCCGGCGGCGCCGCTGCGCGCGGCCATCCGCGCGCCGTGGAGCGAGGATGCCGCGCTGCGCGCCGCCATCCGCGCGCTGCGCGCCGGAGGCGAGACGGTGGTCTGCGCCTTGCCGGGCCACGAGCACGAGACGCAGGAATTCGACTGCGACCGCGAACTCGTCGTCATCGACGACCACTGGACGCTGCGCAGTCTCGCGACCGCGTAAGCCCCGCCGAAGACTCCCCCGGTCGCCACCGGCCGCCGAATCACTCCTTCTCCCGAAGTTCCATGCAACAAGGCAACATCACCATCCCCTCGCGCGGCCGCAACGTCGTCGTCGTCGGCACCCAATGGGGCGACGAAGGCAAGGGCAAGGTCGTCGACTGGCTGACCGACCATGCCGAGCACGTCGTCCGTTTCCAGGGCGGCCACAACGCGGGCCACACGCTGGTCATCAAGGGCGTCAAGACCGCGCTGCAGCTGATCCCGTCGGGCGTGATGCGCGACGGCGTGAACTGCTACATCGGCAACGGCGTGGTGGTCGATCCGCTGCACCTGCTGGCCGAGATCGAGCGCCTGGAGAAGATCGGCCTGGACGTGCGCCCCCGCCTGTTCGTGAGCGAGGCCTGCCCGCTGATCATGCCGTTCCACGTGGCCGTGGACAAGGCGCGCGAGGCCCAGCGCGAGGCCGACGGCAGCGGCAAGATCGGCACCACCGGCAAGGGCATCGGCCCGGCCTACGAGGACAAGGTCGCCCGCCGCGCGCTGCGCGTGCAGGACCTGAAGCACCCCGAGCGTTTCGCCGGCAAGCTGCGCGAGCTGCTGGAAGTGCACAACGCCACGCTCAAGCGCCTGGGCGCCGAGCCGCTGGAGTTCGCGCCCATCCTCGAGCAGGCCATGACGGCGGCCGAGGCGATCAAGCCGATGATCGCCGACGTCGGCTACGCGCTGTACAAGGCCCACCAGGCCGGCGCCAAGATCCTGTTCGAGGGCGCGCAGGGCACGCTGCTGGACATCGACCACGGCACCTATCCGTTCGTCACCTCCAGCAACTGCGTGGCCGGCAACGCCGCCGCCGGCACGGGCCTGGGCCCGGGCATGCTGCACT
>JAEKKH010000004.1 GCA_019510465.1 Burkholderiales bacterium | reverse complement strand
GAGCTTCAGGTTGTCGACGATGGAGTCGGCCTGCAGCACGCCGACCTGGAAGTTGTCGAACGTGGCGTAGTAGTCGACGTTCTTCGAGCCCTTGATCAGGCGGTCGTAGGCGATGACCTTGACGCCCTTGTCGGCGGCCTTCTGCAGCACGTTGGACAGCGTGGTGCCGTCGATCGACGCGATCACGAGCACCTTGTCGCCCTTGGTGACCATGTTCTCGATCTGGGCGAGCTGGTTCGGGATGTCGTCCTCGGCGTATTGGAGGTCGGTCTTGTAGCCGCGGGCCTGCAGCACCTTGACCATGTTGTCGCCGTCGGCGATCCAGCGGGCGGACGACTTCGTCGGCATCGCGATGCCCACGGTGCCCTTGTCCTGCGCCTGCGCGGCGCCGAGGGTGACCACGCCGAAGGCCACGGCGGCCAGCACTGTCTTGAGGAATTTCACGTCTTGTCTCCAAAGGTCGGCCGTCATCGGCTCGGGTTTTCGATCATCTTCGGGCGCGTCCGGCGGTGGCGTCGCGGGGCCGCGACGAGGCCACCGGAAAGCCCTCGATGGCCGCGATGGTACGAACGGCTGAGATAACTGCCTAATAGATTTTTGGCGTCTTGCCATATACATTTGAACATCGCATCACCATCGACCGCCCGGTCCGGAAACATGTCCACCGCCGACACCCACTGGTTCATCCGCGCCCGGCTCAAGACGCGCCAGCTGCTTCTCCTCGTGGCCATGGAGGAAGAAGGCAATATCCACGGCGCCGCGCAGGTCCTCAACATGACGCAGCCGGCGGCCTCGAAGCTGCTGAAGGATCTCGAGGACATGCTGGAAGTACGCCTGTTCGACCGGCTTCCGCGTGGCGTGCGCCCAACGTGGTACGGGGAAACCATGATTCGCCATGCCCGGATGGCGCTGGCCAGCCTGAGCCAGGCACACGAGGAGATCGACGCCCTGAAGGCCGGGCGTTTCGGCTCGGTGGCGATCGGCACCATCACCGCGCCCGCGATCACGCTGCTGCCCGACGCGGTGGCGCAGGTCAAGGCCGCGCACCCGTCGCTGCGCGTGGGCCTGCAGGTCGAGACGAGCGACGTGCTGATCGACCGCCTCACCCAGGGCAAGCTCGACATGGTCGTGGGCCGCCTGTTCGCGCGCCACGACAAGAGCGACCTGCGCTACGAGGCGCTGGTCGAGGAGCCCATCGCCGCCGTCGTGCGGCCCGGCCACCCGCTGACGGAGCATGCGTCGCTCAAGCTGGCGGACCTGGCGCAGTACGGCTGGATCGTGCCGCCCACCGGCAGCGTGCTGCGGCACCGGTTCGAGCTGATGTTCCACGAGGACGGCCTGAGCTCCCCGAACGACCTGATCGAGACGACCGCCCTGCTGTTCATGACCAAGATGCTGGGCCAGAGCGACCTGATCGGCGTCGTCGCCTCGGACGTCGCGCTGTACTACCAGGAGCACGGCCTCGTGGCGATCCTGCCGGTGGAACTGCCCTGCAAGATGGACGCGTTCGGCCTGATCACGCGCACGGACCGCCTGCTGGCGCCGGCCGCCCAGGTCATGCTCAAGGCGATCAAGGCCGTTGCGCACGATGTCTACGGGACGGTCCTGATGGTCGACGAGGCCGAATGATGCGCGCACGCCTGTGCGTTCGTTGCATGGACCGGCAGGCCCACCGCCAGGCGCGCTGAGTCGCCCCTTTCCAGGTCGACCGCCTCGGACGGACTCGCATGTGCGACGCGCCGGCGCGAGCCTCATGGCCGCCGCGCCACCACCAGCCAGCCGCGCACCGGCTGCTGTCCTTCGTCGCGCAGCACCACCGGCGCCGGCGCCCGGACCTCCAGGCCGGCCGCCTCGAACACGGCCCGGGCCGACGCGCCGCCATGCGCGTAGCGGCCGTTGTCCTGCAGGCTGTGCGGGCCGGCCTCGCCGTCGGCCAGCGCCTCCAGCGTGAACACGAGCAGGCCGCCGGCGCGCAGCGCGCCGCGCACCGCATCGGCGACCTCTCGCAGCTCGCCGAAGTAGTTGAGCGTGTCGGCCGAGGCGATCACGTCGAACGCACCGGGGCGATCGCGCAGGAAGGCGGTGAGCTCCTCCTTGCGCAGCTCGTCGTAGGCGCCGCGCCGCGCGGCCCGCTCCAGCATCGCGCCGGACAGGTCGCAGCCGACGAGGCGGCGCGACCAGGGCTGCAGCAGCGGCCCGCACAGGCCGGTGCCGCAGCCGAGGTCGGCGACGTCGAACTGGCGCGCCGGCGCGGGCAGCGCGGCGGCGACGGCGTCGGCGACGACCTGCGGCGCGCGATAGTGCAGCCTGGCGAGGCGATCGTCGAACGTCGGGGCGAAGCTGTCGAACACCTTCTCGACGTAGGCGTCGCTGGCGCGCGGCGGCGCACCTTCGCCGGTGCAGGCGGCCAGGTGGTGCACGACGTACGGGTTGCCGGGCTCCTGCGCCAGCCAGGCGCGCAGGATGGTCGCCGCGCGTTCGTGCTCGCCGGCCAGCAGCAGGATCTGCGCGTAGAGCTGGCGCCGCTGCTCGCCCGGCGCCAGCAGCCGCATGGCCTGGAGTGCCGCCTCGACGCCCTCGTCCAGGCGGCCGTCCAGCAGCAGCGCGAGCGCCAGGTTGTGCGTCGCCACCGCGTGGCCGGCCTGCAGCGACAGCGCCTGCAGGCAGGCCTGCTGGCTGTGCGTGTAGTCCTCGACGCGGCGAAACACGCGTGCCAGGTTGGCCCAGGCATCGGCCGTGGGCACGAGCTCCAGGCTGCGCCGGAACGCGCGCCCGGCCTCGTCGAGCTCGCCCAGGCGCAGCAGCACGTTGCCCAGGTTGTTCCAGACGCCGTCGGCCGCGGGCTCGAGTTCGACCACGCGCCGCATCAGCGCCGCGGCGGCGGCGTGTTCGCCGCGCTGGTACTTCAGGATGCCCATCACGTTGAGCGCATCGCCGCGGTCGGGCTGGCACTCGAGCACCGCGGCGTAGATCCGCTCCGCCTCGTCCAGGCGCCCCGCCTGGTGCTGCCGCACGCCGTGGTCGAACGCCTGGTCGATCGTCAGCGTGACCGAGGCCGTCGCGGCGGCGGTGGAGGCGGTGGCGTCGCTCATCGGCAGGTCTCCCGGAATGGCCTCGCACTATGCGCGCCGCCCGCCGCGCTCGCCATCCCCCGATCCCGCGACCCTCGAGGTCCGCGCGACGCACGCCGCGGGCCGCGGGCCGCGCACGTCGGCGCCTCGTGCCGCTCCAGCGCTAGTCGTCGCCGAAATGCAGGAAGCCGCGGTAGGTCGGGTTGGCGCGCAGCAGCTCGGACTGCTCGATGATCGTCGGACGCCACAGCTGGTCGCCCAGCGTCGGCGCCGACGGCGGCAGGCGCAGCCCCGAGCCGGCCAGGCGCGCGAGCCCGACCGCCGAGAACACGTTGAGCGGGTACAGCCCCCGGACGGCGCCGGCGCGCACGTCCATCTCGGGCACCAGCCAGTCGGCGCGGCCGCCGGCGACCTCGATCGTCTGGTCGAAGAAGCCGCGCTTGCGGGGCATCTCGGTCACCGGGTCGAGCGCCGCGCCCAGCGCGCGGGCGTAGCCGTGGTGCATGCCGTGGCGCATCAAGAGGCGCAGCAGCTTGTCCTGCATCGCCTCGGATGCCGGCGGCAGCAACGCGAAGATCTCGAACGCGCGCACGCGGTCGCCCACCGACGCGCTCTCCGCGCCGAAGCTGCAGAGGACGTCGCCCGCCTCGTCCTGGATCGTCAACGCGTCGAGCGCCACCGGCTTCATCTTCGCGAGCGCGCGCCGCAGCGACGACATCGGCTGCGTATGGCCGAAGTTGATCTGCCCCTCGAGCGGCTGCAGCGAGGTCGACGCGAGCACTTCATCGACGAGCGCGAGCAGCTCGCCCGCGGGGCCATCCTCGCCGAAAGGGGAACACCAGGCCCGGACCAGCCTGACGCTGGGCCGCTTCCTGCCGAAAAGGAACATTCGATGCGCCTCGCAAGGCCGTTGCTGACTCGCGGCATTGTCCCCGACCGGACGAGGCGGACCGGTCTTCACACGTTCGGTTTCAAACCCATCCGGCGTCGACCGTGAACTCCTGGGCAGTGCACATGCGGCCGTCGTCCGACGCCAGGAACAGCACCATGCGGGCGATGTCCTCGGGCAGCAGCTTGTCGGGCAGGCACTGGTTGCGCGCGATGTCGTCCTCGCCGGCGGGTGTCAGCCACTTGCTCACCTGGCGTTCGGTCATCACCCAGCCGGGCGAGACGGTGTTGATGCGGATGCGATGCGCCCCCAGCGACTTCGCGAGTCCGCGCGTGAGGCCGTTGACCGAGGACTTCGCGATCGCGTAGCACGGGTACTCGCTCGCCTTGCTCTGCCAGCCGGTGGAGCCGAGGTTGACGATCGCGCCCTGCCCCAGCCGCTTCATGCCCGGCACGACGGCCTGGATCGCGAAGAAGGCCGGGCGCTCGTTGATCGCCATGCGGTTGTCCCAGTACTCGGTGGTCACCGATTCGAGCGTGTGGCGGTCGTCGCTGGCCACGTTGTTGACCAGCGCGTGGAAGTCGCCGAGCGCGCCGGACGCGTCGGCGATGGCCTTCTGCAGCGCGGCCACGTCGCGCACGTCGCAGGCGCGCCACCACGGCGCGGGGCGGCCGCCGGCCTCGATGCGGCCTGCGAGTTCCGCGCTGGCCTCGGCCGCGACGTCGACGAAGCCGACCCGCGCCCCCGCGGCCGCGAAGGCCTCGACCATCGCGGCGCCGATGCCCGAGCCGCCGCCCGTGACGAACACGGCGCGGCCCTGCAGGCTGGGGAATCGCGCGGGGTTCATCGGCCCCGCGCCGTGCGCGAACGCCGACGGCGCGGCGGAAGAATTCGCTGTGAGTGTCATCTATACCTTTTTTGCAATGTCAATTGCGCTAATGTTTATTTTTCCAATATCAGTGTGCGGCGATACGATCCGCCCCGTCAAGTCGAGAAGAGAAGCGCAATGGAGACAAAGAAGCCCGTCCGCCGCAGCCAGGCGTGGTTCGGAAAGAACGATCGCGACGGGTTCGTCCATCG
>JAEKKH010000460.1 GCA_019510465.1 Burkholderiales bacterium | reverse complement strand
CGCTGGCCGTGGCTCGCGACCTGGCGCTGGAGGGCTATGCCGTCACCGTGTTCGACGGCGAGGCCAAGCCGGGCGGCTTCATCCGCACGCAGATCCCGCGCTTCCGGCTGCCCGAGCGCGTCATCGACGAGGAGTGTGGCTACATCCTCGGCCTGGGCGTGGAGTGGCGCGCCGGCCAGCGCATCGCGTCGATGAAGGCGCTGCTGGCCGAGGGCTGGGATGCGGTCTTCGTCGGCTGCGGCGCGCCGCGCGGGCGCGACCTGCAACTGCCGGGCCGGCAGGAGGCCGCAGGCAAGATCCACATCGGCATCGACTGGCTGTCCAGCGTGTCCTTCGGCCACGTGACCGGCGTTGCGCCGCGCGTCATCGTACTGGGCGGCGGCAACACGGCCATGGACTGCTGCCGCTCGGCACGGCGGCTGGGCGCGTCGTCCGTCACGGTCGCGGTGCGCAGTGGCTATGCGCAGATGAAGGCGTCGCCTTGGGAGAAAGAGGACGCCGAGCATGAAGGCATCCCCATCCTGGACTTCCACGTGCCGCTGGCCTTCGAGCATGTCGACGGCAGGCTGACCGGCATGCGGTTCAAGAAAGCGCAGACCGGGGAAGAGATCGTCATTCCCTGCGACGAGGTGCTGATCGCGGTCGGCCAGGAGAACAGCTTCCCGTGGATCGAGCGCGAAGGTCCGGACAACTGCGGCATCGCCTTCAACGAACATGGCCTGCCGGTGCTGGACGCGAAGAGCTTTCAGGCCTCGCTGCCGCACGTGTTCTTCGGCGGCGACGCGGCCTTCGGCCCGAAGAACATCATCACCGCCGTGGCCCACGGCCACGAGGCCGCCGTCAGCATCGACCGCCTGCTGCACGGCGAGCCGGTCACGCAGCGCCCGCCGCCGCACGTCAATCTCGTGTCGCAGAAGATGGGCATCCACGAGTGGAGCTACGACAACGCCATCACCAACGACCTGCGCGGCAAGGTGCCCTGGGCCGCCGCCGAGAAGGCGCTGGCGAGCATCAAGGTCGAGGTGGAGCTGGGCTTCGACGCGGCCGCGGCGCTCAAGGAGGCGGGGCGCTGCCTGAACTGCGACGTGCAGACCGTGTTTGCGCCCAAGCTGTGCATCGAGTGCGACGCCTGCGTGGACATCTGCCCGATGGACTGCATCACCTTCACCGAGGACGGCCCCGACCTGCGCGAGCGGCTCAAGGCGCCGGCGCTGAACCTGATGCAGGACAT
>JAEKKH010000459.1 GCA_019510465.1 Burkholderiales bacterium | reverse complement strand
CGCGAACCGTCAATTCCGCATCGGAAAGAACGTTCCACGATGTGGAATAAAGCGCTGGTGCGACGCAGCAATATTTCTCGTTATGAGAAATTGCGTTCCGCAATGCGATACATAGTTCCTAAGTCGTTGTTTCATATAGACGACTTGATTAGTCTTATATAAGACACAAGTCTTCCATTTCTCTTGCAAGAGGACTACGCTTGATCCCAAGGAAACACCTCTTCTTCCCCCTTTCCACGAACCTCCGAAGGAAGCCACCATGACTCAACTCACCCGTGACCAGCAGATCGCCGCCCTCGAGAAGGACTGGGCCGAGAACCCGCGCTGGAAGGGCGTCAAGCGCACCTACTCGGCGGCCGACGTCGTGCGCCTGCGCGGCTCGCTGCAGATCGACCACACGCTGGCGCGCCGCGGCTCCGAGAAGC
The DNA here is from genome assembly GCA_019510465.1 of Burkholderiales bacterium. GTDB lineage: Bacteria > Pseudomonadota > Gammaproteobacteria > Burkholderiales > Burkholderiaceae_C > Scleromatobacter. The sequence goes on along the minus strand of JAEKKH010000459.1, from coordinate 808 downwards.
TGTGGAACCTGATCAACACCGAGCCCTTCATCAACGCGCTGGGCGCGTTGACGGGCAACCAGGCCATGCAGCAGGTCAAGGCCGGCCTGAAGGCGATCTACCTCTCGGGCTGGCAGGTCGCCGGCGACGCCAACAGCAACGGCGAGATGTACCCCGACCAGTCGCTGTACTCGGTGGATTCGGTGCCCAAGGTCGTCAAGAAGATCAACGCCACGTTCAAGCGCGCCGACGAGATCCAGTGGTCGGAAGGCAAGAACGACATCGACTTCTTCGCGCCGATCGTGGCGGATGCGGAAGCCGGCTTCGGCGGCGTGCTCAACGCGTTCGAGCTGATGAAGTCCATGATCGAGGCCGGCGCCTCGGGCGTGCACTTCGAGGACCAGTTGGCCGCCGCGAAGAAGTGCGGCCACATGGGCGGCAAGGTGCTGGTGCCCACGCGTGAAGCCGTCGCCAAGCTCGCCGCGGCCCGCCTGGCCTCCGACGTGATGGGCGTGTCCACCGTGCTGCTGGCCCGCACCGACGCCGAAGCCGGCGACCTGGTCACCAGCGACATCGACGACAACGACAAGCCCTTCTGCACCGGCGAGCGCACCGTCGAAGGCTTCTTCCGCACGCGCAACGGCCTGGAGCAGGCCATCAGCCGCGGACTGGCCTACGCGCCGTACGCCGACATGATCTGGTGCGAGACGGGCAAGCCCGACCTGGCGTTCGCCAAGGCCTTCGCCGACGCGATCCATGCCAGGTTCCCGGGCAAGCTGCTGGCGTACAACTGCTCGCCGTCGTTCAACTGGAAGAAGAACCTCGACGA
>JAEKKH010000054.1 GCA_019510465.1 Burkholderiales bacterium | reverse complement strand
GTGGAGACGACATCGAGATTGACGCTGCCGTCGGCGAGGCCGCCGGCGGGCATCGTGCCGCTGGTCGGCGTGGCCGTCGCCGTGTCCAGCGACCAGGCGCCGCTGGCGTCGGTGGTGGCCGTGTACGTGATCGCGCCGCCCGCGGCCGGCGTGATCGTGATGGTGACGGTGCTGTTGGCCTCGCCCGTGCCGACCAGCGTCGGCTTGGCGTAGCTGGTGAGGTTGTCGGAAGCCGACGCGCCGGTGTCGTCGGTGGCGTCGTGCTTCAGGCCGATCGCAGCCGTCGGCGCGGTGTGATCCTCGACGAACGAGCCCGTGGCGGTGCTGCTGTTGCCAGCGGTGTCGATGGAGACGATCTTCAGGCCGACGGTGCCGTCGACGAGACCGCCCACCGGCAGGGCGCCGGAGGCCGGCGTCGCCGAGCTCGTGTCGACCGACCAGTTGCCGCTGCCGTCGGTGGTGGCGGTGTAGGTGACGGGGCTGCCCGAGGCGGGCGTGACCGTGATGGCGACGGTGCTGTTGGCTTCGCCCGTGCCGACCAGGATCGGCTTGGCGTTGCTGGTGAGGCCGTCGGTGGCCGACGAGCCCGTGTCGTTCAATGCGTCATGCCGCAGGTCGATCGAGGCGACCGGCGCCGTGTGGTCGATGTCGAACGAGCCGGTGGCCGTGGCGGTGTTGCCGGCGACGTCGGTCGTCACCACTTGCAGGCCGACGCTGCCGTCGGGCAGGCCGGCGGCGGGCATCGTGCCCGATGTGGGCGCGACGCCGCCCGTGTCGAGCGACCAGTGGCCGCTGGCGTCCGTCGCCGCGGTGTACGCGAGTGCGCCGCCCGAGGACGGCGTCACGGTGATCGTGACGCTGCTGTTGGCCTCGCCGGTGCCGGTCAGCACGGGCCGGGTGTTGCTCGTCAGGCCGTCCGTCGCGGACGTGCCGGTGTCGTTGGCCGCGTCGTGCCGCAGGTCGATCGCGGCGGCCGGGGCCGTGTGGTCGACGGTGAACGCGCCCGTGGCCGTGGCCGAGTTGCCCGCGGCGTCGGTCGTGACGACCTTCAGGGCCACCGCGCCGTCGGCGAAGCCGCCGGCGGGCAGGGCGCCGCTGGTCGGCGTGGCCGTGGCGGTGTCCAGCGACCAGTGGCCGCCGGCATCGGTGGCGGCGTCCCAGGTCAGCGTGTGGCCGGCCGAATCGGTGACCGTCACCTGCACGACACTGCTGGCCTGGCCCGTGCCGGCGATCACCGGCGACGTGTTGCGCGTGATGCCGTCGGTCATCGACGCGCCGGTGTCGTCCGCGGCGTCGTGCACGAGGTCGATCGTGGCGGCCGGCACGCTGTGGTTGACCGTGAACGAACCGGTGGCCGTCGCCGTGTTGCCGGCCGCGTCGGTGCTGGAGACCTGCAGGCCGATCGCGCCGTCCGGCAGTCCGGCGGCGGGCATCGTGCCGGTGGCGGGCGTGGCCGCCGCGAGGTCGATGGACCAGGCCCCCGACGCGTCGGTCGTGGCCACGTAGGTCAGCGCGACGCCGCCCGGCGCCGTCACGCTCACCGTGACCTGGCTGCTGGCCTCGCCCGTGCCGGCGATGACCGGCTGCGTGTTGGCGGTGACGCCGTCGGTGGGCGAGCTGCCCGTGTCGTTGACGCCGTCGTGCTGGAGGTCGATGGCCGCCGTCGGCGGCGTGCGGTCCTCGCCGAAGGCACTGGTGCCCGCGCTGGTGTTGCCGGCAGCGTCGATGCTGACGACCTGCAGGGTCACGCTGCCGTCCGGCAGGCCGCCGGCGGGCATCGTGCCCGTGGCCGGCGTGGCCGTCGCGGTGTCGAGCGACCAGTGGCCGCTGGCGTCCGTCGTCGCGCTGTACGTGATCGCGCCGCCCGAGGACGGCGTCACGGTGATGGCGACCGTGCTCGAGGGCTCGCCCGTGCCGGTGAGGACGGGCTTGCCGTTGTGGGTCAGGTTGTCGGTGGCCGACGTGCCGGTGTCGTCGGCGGCGTCGTGCCGCAGGCCGATGGTCGCGGCGGGCGGCGTGTGGTCCTCGGCGAAAGCGCCGGTGGCCGTCGTCGTGTTGCCGGCGGCGTCCGTCGAGACGACCTGCAGGCCGACCGTGCCGTCGGGGAGCCCGGCGGCCGGCATCGTGCCCGAGCTGGGCGCGGCCGTGCCGGTGTCCAGCGACCAGTGGCCCGTCGCGTCGGTCGCGGCCGTGTACGTGATCGCACCGCCCGTCGACGGCGTCACGGTGATGGTGACCATGCTGTCGGCTTCGCCCGTGCCCGCGAGGACCGGCTTCGCGTTGGCCGTGACGCCGTCGGTGGACGAACGGCCAGTGTCGTTGGCGGCGTCGTGCTGCAGGCCGATGGAGGCGGCCGGCGCGCCGAGGTCTTCCGTGAACGCACCGGTGGCGGTCGTCGTGTTGCCGGCGGCGTCGGTGGACACTACCTGCAGCGCGACCGGGCCGTCCGGCAGGCCGGCGGCCGGCATCGTGCCGGCGGTCGGCGTGGCCGTGGCGGTGTCGAGCGACCAATGGCCGGCGGCGTCGGTGGTGGCCGTATAGGTGAGCGCACCGCCCGAGGACGGCGTGACGGTGATCGAGACCGTGCCGTTGGCCTCGCCGGTGCCGGTCAGCACCGGCCTCGCGTTGTTGGTGAGGTCGTCGGTCGACGAGGCGCCGGTGTCGTTGGCCGCGTCGTGCTGCAGGCCGATCGACGTGTTGCCGGCGGCGTCGGTGCTCGAGACCTGCAGGCCGACGGCGCCTTGGGGCAGGCCGGCGGCGGGCATCGTGCCCGAGGTGGGCGTGGCCGTGGCGGTGTCGAGCGACCAGGCGCCGCTGGTGTCCGTGGTGGCCGTGTAGGTGATCGAGCCACCGGACGACGGCGTGACGGTGATCGTGACCGTGCCGTTGGCTTCGCCGGTGCCCGTGAGGACGGGCTTGACGTTGTTCGTGAGGTTGTCGGTCGACGAGGCGCCGGTGTCGTCGGCGGCGTCGTGCTTCAGGCCGATCGAGACGGCCGGCGTCGAGAAATCTTCGGTGAACGAGCCCGTGGGCATCGTGCCGGAGGTCGGTGCCGCGGTGGCCGTGTCGAGCGACCAGTGGCCGCTGCCGTCGGTCGTGGCCGTGTAGGTGATCGCGCCGCCGGAAGACGGCGTCACGGTGATGTGGACCGTGCCGTTCGCTTCGCCGGTGCCGGTCAGCACAGGCCGGGCGTTGTTCGTCAGGCTGTCGACGGACGAGACGCCGGTGTCGTCGGCGGCGTCGTGCTGCAGGCCGATCGACGCGGCCGGCGCGCCCAGGTCTTCCGTGAACGACCCGGTGGCGGTGGTGGCGTTGCCGGCCGCGTCGGTGGACATGACGGACAGGTTCACGAGGCCGTCCGGAAGGCCGGCGGCGGGCAGCGTGCCCGAGGTCGGCACGGCCGTGGCCGTGTCGAGCGACCAGGCGCCGCTGGCGTCGGTGGTCGCCGTGTACGAGATCGCGCCGCCGGAAGACGGCGTCACGGTGATGTGGACCGTGCCGTTCGCTTCGCCGGTGCCGGTGAGGATCGGCTTGGCGTTGTGCGTCAAGCCGTCGATGGCCGATGCGCCGGTGTCGTCGGCGGCGTCGTGCTTCAGGCCGATCGAGACGGCCGGCGTGGTCAGGTCCTCGGTGAACGATCCCGTGGCGGTGGTGATGTTGCCGGCCGCGTCGGTGGACGTGACGGACAGGCCCACGAGGCCCTCGGGCAGGCCGGCGGCGGGCATCGTGCCCGAGGTCGGCACGGCCGTGGCGGTGTCGAGCGACCAGTGGCCGGAGGCGTCGGTCGTCGTCGTGTACGAGATCGCGCCGCCGGACGACGGGGTGACCGAGATCGTGACCGTGCCGTTGGCTTCGCCGGTGCCCGTGAGGACGGGCTTGGCGTTGTTCGTGAGGTTGTCGGTCGACGAGGCGCCCGTGTCGTCGGCGGCGTCGTGCTTCAGGCCGATGGAGGCGGCCGGCGCGCCGAGGTCTTCCGTGAACGCACCGGTGGCGGTCGTCGTGTTGCCGGCGGCGTCGGTGGACACCACCTGCAGCGCGACCGGGCCGTCCGGCAGGCCGGCGGCCGGCATCGTGCCGGCGGTCGGCGTGGCGGTGGCGGTGTCGAGCGACCAGTGGCCGGCGGCGTCGGTGGTGGCCGTGTAGCTGAGCGCACCGCCCGAGGACGGTGTGACGGTGATCGAGACCGTGCCGTTGGCCTCGCCGGTGCCGGTCAGCACCGGCCTCGCGTTGTTGGTGAGGTCGTCGGTCGACGAGGCGCCGGTGTCGTCGGCGGCGTCGTGCTGCAGGCCGATCGACGCCGCGGGCGGCGTCAGGTCTTCGTCGAACGAGCCGGTGGCGGTCGCGGTGTTGCCGGCGGCATCGGTGGCCGAGACGGTCAGGCCGACGGCGCCTTGCGGCAGGCCGGCGGCGGGCATCGTGCCCGAGGTGGGCGTTGCCGTGGCGGTGTCCAGCGACCAGGCGCCGCTGGCGTCCGTGGTGGCCGTGTAGGTGATCGAGCCACCGGACGACGGCGTGACGGTGATCGTGACGCTGCTGTTCGCGTCGCCGGTGCCGGTCAGCACGGGCCGGGTGTTGCTGGTCAGGTCGTCCGTCGCCGACGACCCCGTGTCGTCGGCCGCGTCGTGCTTCAGGCCGATCGAGACGCCGGGCGCGGCGAGGTCTTCCGTGAACGAGCCGGTGGCGGTCGTCGTGTTGCCGGCGGCATCGGTCGACGAGACGGACAGGCCCACGTTGCCGTCGGGCAGGCCGGCGGCGGGCAGGGTGCCGGAGGTGGGCGTGGCCGTCGCGGTGTCGAGCGACCAGGCGCCGCTGGCGTCGGTGGCGGCCGTGTACGTGATCGGGGCGCCGGACGACGGCGTCACGGTGATCGACACCGTGCTGTCGGCTTCGCCGGTGCCCGTGAGGATCGGCCTGGCGTTGTTCGTCAGGCTGTCGGTGGCCGATGCGCCGGTGTCGTCGGCGGCGTCGTGCTTCAGGCCGATCGAGGCGACCGGCGTGGTCAGGTCCTCGGTGAACGACCCCGTGGCGGTGGAGATGTTGCCGGCCGCGTCGGTGGACGTGACGGACAGGCCCACGAGGCCCTCGGGCAGGCCGGCGGCGGGCATCGTGCCCGAGGTCGGCACGGCCGTGGCCGTGTCGAGCGACCAGGTGCCGCTGGCGTCGGTGGTCGCCGTGTACGAGATCGCGCCGCCGGACGACGGCGTGACGGTGATCGTGACGGTGCTGCCGGCCTCGCCGGTGCCCGTGAGGACCGGCCGGGTGTTGGTCGTGAGGCTGTCCGTCGACGACGATCCGGTGTCGTCGGCGGCGTCGTGCTTCAGGCCGATGGCGACGCTGGGGGGCGCGAGGTCTTCGGTGAACGAGCCGGTGGCGGTCGCGGTGTTGCCGGCGGCGTCCGTCGACGAGACGGACAGGGCCACCGCGCCGTTGGGCAGGCCGGCGGCGGGCAGGGCGCCGGAGGTCGGCGTGGCGGTGGCGGTGTCGAGTGTCCAGTGGCCCGACGCGTCGGTCGTGGCGGTGTAGCTGACGGGCGCGCCGGACGACGGCGTCAGCGTGATCGAGACGGTGCTGTTGGCCTCGCCCGTGCCCGCGAGCACCGGCTTCGTGTTGGTCGTGACGCTGTCCGTGGGCGAGACGCCGGTGTCGCTCGCGGCGTCGTGCTGCAGGCCGATCGTGGCGGCCGGCGGCGTGCGGTCCTCGGTGAACGAGCCGGCAGCGGTGCTGGTGTTGCCAGCGGCGTCGGTGGAGGTCGCCTGCAGCGCGACCGGGCCGTCGGGCAGGCCGGCGGCGGGCATCGCGCCCGACGCCGGGGTGGCGGTGGCCGTGTCGACCGACCAGTGGCCGCTGGCGTCGGCCGTGGCCGTGTAGGTGATCGGCGCACCGCCGGCGGGCGTGACGGTGACCGTGACCGCGCCGTTCGGTTCAGCCGTGCCCGCGAGCACCGGCTTCGCGTTGCCGGTGACGCCATCGGTGGACGACGCGCCGGTGTCGTCGGCGGCGTCGTGCTGCAGGCCGACGGTGGCGGTCGGCGGTGTGCTGTCCTCGGTGAACGAGCCGGTGGCGGTGGTGGTGTGGCCGGCCGCGTCGGTCGACGTGACCTGCAGCGCGACGCCGCCGTCGCCCAGGCCGGTCGCGGGCATCGTGCCGGCGGTGGGCGTGGCGGTGGCGGTGTCCAGCGTCCAGCGGCCATTGGCGTCGGTGGTGGCCGTGTAGGCGATGGGGCTGCCCCCGTTGGGCGTGACGGTGATCGTCACCGTGCCGTCCGGCTCGCCCGTGCCTTCCAGCACCGGCTTGCCGTTGCTGGTGACGCTGTCGGTGGCCGACGCGCCGGTGTCGTCGGCGGCGTCGTGGCGCAGGCCGATGGCGGCGGCCGGCGGCGTCAGGTCCTCGGTGAACGAACCGGTCGCGGTCGTGGTGTTGCCGGCGGCGTCGGTGGACGTCGCCTGCAGGGCCACGGGGCCCTCGGGCAGCCCCGCCGCGGGCATCGCGCCCGAGCTCGGCGTGGCGGCGGCGGTATCGAGCGTCCAGTGGCCGCTGGCGTCGGTGGTGACCGTGTACGCGATCGGGGCGCCGCCGGCGGGCGTGACGGTGACGGTGACGATGCCGTTCGGTTCACCCGTGCCCGCGAGCACCGGCTTGGCGTTGCTCGTGACGCCGTCGGTGGCGGACGCGCCGGTGTCGCTGGCCGCGTCGTGCTGCAGGCCGACCGAGGTGGCCGGCGGCGTGGTGTCCTCGGTGAACGAGCCGGTGGCGGTCGTGGTGTTGCCGGCGGCGTCGGTCGACGTCACCTGCAGGCCGACGCTGCCGCCGGGCAACCCGGCGGCGGGCATCGTGCCGGAGGTGGGCGACGCGGTCGCGGTGTCCAGAGTCCAGTGGCCGCTGGCATCGGTCGTGGCCGTGTACGTGAGGGTCGCGCCGCCGGCGGTGGTCAGCGTGATCGTGACGCTGGCGTTCGGCTCGCCGCTGCCCGCGAGCACGGGCCGGGGGTTGGACGTGACGCCGTCGGTGGACGAGGCGCCGGTGTCGTTCGCGCCGTCATGCGACAGGCCGATGGCCGCCGCCGGCGGCGTGCGGTCCTCCGTGAAGGAACCCGTGGCGCTGCTGCTGGTGCCGGCCGCGTCGGTGGTGGCCACCGACAGCGCGACGTTGCCGTCGGGCAGGCCGCCCGCGGGCAGCGCGCCCGAGGCGGGCGTGGCGGTGGCGGTGTCGAGCGACCACTGGCCGTTGGCGTCGGTGCGGGCCGTGTAGGTGACCGCGCTGCCGCCCGTCGGCGTGACGGTGATCGTGATCGTGCTGGATGGCGCGCCCGTGCCCGCCAGGACGGGGTGCGGGTTGGCGGTGAGGCTGTCGGTGGCCGAGACGCCGGTGTCGCTGGCGCCGTCGTGCTGCAGGCCGATGGACGCGGGCGGTGCCGGCGGCGGGGCGACGTCGACGGTGATGGTCGACGTGGACGTGCCGGCGCTGCCGTTGCTCTCGGTGTAGGTGAAGGTGATGCTGCCCGAAGTGCCTGCGCCCGGCGTGAACGTGAGCGTGCCGTCCGGGTTCATCGTGACGGTGCCCTGGGGCAGCGTCACGCTGCCGTTCGGCGAGATCGGATGGCCGGCGACGGCCACGATCGTGACGGCGCTGGTGGACGAGTCGTTGTGGCGCGGGTCGAACGTGACCGGCGTGTTCGACGCGGTGGACTCCGAGTCCGGATTGGCGACTGGCGCCGAGACGAGCGGCGACACGGCCTGGCCCTGCGCCGTGGCGATGGGCGCGGTGGCCGGGCTGGCGACGCCCAGGCCGGCCGCCGTCACGGATTCGCTGTCGCGGCCGACGCGCAGGCCCTCGCCCAGGCTGCCGCCGGCGCCGCCGGCGTTCGGGCCGGCGGCCGGCACGACGTCGGCGTCGCCGTTGCCCACCTGCGAGATGATGCGTTCGACGTCGTCGCCGCCTGCGGCCAGCATCGTCTTCGCGTGCGCGCCCTCGATCTGGACGATGCCGTCCTGCGAGGTCAGCACCACGTCACCCTTGCGCACCACGTCGCCCACGTGCAGCGGCCGCACCTGGCCGTCGTGCAGCCGGATGTGCGCGTCGCCCCAGACACCGACCACCTTGCCCGTGAGCTGGCGCACCGGCACGTAGCCGCGTTCGATCAGGTGGCGTTCGCCCGGATGCATCCCGGCGCCATGCTGCAGCGCGCCGACCCCGGATTTCGCGTCATGGCCGGGAACGGCATCGTGCGGGCGGGGGGTGAGCGGGGAGGACGACGTCATGCCTGGATACTCCGAAGAAAGCCGGATTACCGGAACCGGCTCGTCGTCGTATCGGCCATTCCGCCGAATTGTTCAGCGAAAAAGAGCGGGACACGCGACGGCCGCACGGTACCTGTAACTGTTCGGAGCGATTATCCCGGCAACGCGAGATTCTTATAAGGCGCAAACAGGCCGATTTCCGTGACCGCGATCACAGACGGGCGTCCACGACAGCCAATAGCGAGAATGCCCTACAAACGTGAAAAAGTAACGAAACGGGCGCGGCCAAATGCCCGCCATCGGCGGCGGCCGGGCGAATGCCAACTTGTTGGCAATATCTCAGCGCTCGCGCAGGGCGTATGACTTGACTTTGAGCACCGGCTTCAACAAATACGACAGCACCGTTTTCTGGCCGGTCAGGATATCCACCTCGGCCGTCATGCCCGGGATGATGGGCAGCTTCTCGTTGAAGCCGGTCAGGTGGGTGCGCACGCGCACGAGGTAGTAGGCGTTGCCCTTGTCGTCGACGACGCTGTCCGGGCTGATGTTCTCGACGTCGGCGTCCAGGCCACCGTAGATCGAGAAGTCGTAGGCGGTGAACTTGACGTTCGCCTTCTGGCCCGGGTGGATGAAGGCGATGTCGCGCGGCTGCACGCGCGCGTCGAGCACCAGCGAGTCGTCGAGCGGCACGATCTCGACGATGTCCTTGCCCGGCTGCACGACGCCGCCCACGGTGTTGGCGAGCAGGCGCTGGACGCGGCCGCGCACTGGCGACTTCACCTGGGTCTTGCTGACCTTGTCGGCCAGGCCCGCCTGGCCCTGGTTCAGCGCGTTGAGCTTGCCCACCGCCTCGGCCAGGTCGCGGCCGGCCTCGTTGCGGAACGCGAGCTCGGTCTCCTGGATCTTGCGGCTCGATTCCTGGATGGCGGCCTGCGCGCGCCCGGTCTGGGCCTGCGCCTGCTCCATGTCGCCGCGGTTCTTGGTGACGTCGCGTTCCAGGCGCAGGATGTCGACCTGCGAGACGGCGCCGGTGGCCAGCAGCGGGCGCGTCTGGTTGAGTTCCTGCGTCGACAGCTCCAGCGCGCGCTGGGCGGCGGACTTGCGGGCCTGCATCTCCGCCATCTCCTGTTCGTGCTGCGACAGCTGCTGGCGCACGATCTGCACCTGCGTCTGGAGCTCGGTCACGCGCGAGTCGTAGAGCTTTCTCTCGCCCTCGACCAGGGCGCGCTCCTCGTCCGTGGACGGCGTGGGCGGCAGGAAGCTGGTGCCTTGCGCGAGCGCGCGCAGCCGCGCCACGCGCGCCTCGAGCGCGAAGCCCTGGGCGGCGCTGTCGGCCACGGCCGACGTGGCGCGCGTCGGGTCGATCATCAGCAGCACCTGGCCGGCCTCGACCTTGTCGCCCTCGTGCACCAGGATCTGCTCGACGACGCCGCCGTCCAGCGACTGCAGCACCTGCAACTGCCTCGACGGCACCACGCGCCCGTCGCCGCGCGTCACCTCGTCGACGCGCGCGAACGCCGACCACAGCAACAGCGCGGCCATGACGAAGGCCGCGACGCGCGTGATCTTGCGGGCGCGCAGCGTGTGCTGGCGCGACATCACCTCGACGGCCTCGCGCTCGAACACGGCCATGCCAGGGATCTCGCCCGGTTGCAGCGGTGCGCCGGCCAGCCAGGCGTCCAGGCGCAGGCGCCACTCGCGCCATTTGCGGCGTGGCGTGGGCTTGCCCGCGGGCGCGGCCGCGGCCTTGGGCGCGGGCGTGGCGGTGATGGTCAGCGGCGGGGCCTTGGCGGTCGGTGCCGATGCGGGCTTGCGCGGCCTGGCGTCCGGCGCGGCGACGTTGTCCTGGTCCAGACTCATTGCGCCCTCGCGATGCGGCCGCTCTGCAGCGCTTCCATGATGCGGTCGCGTGGACCGTCGGCCACGACCTTGCCGCCGTCGATGACGATCACGCGCTCCACCAGCGCCAGCAGCGAGGTGCGGTGCGTCACCAGCACCACCGTCTTGTTGCTGGCGAACGCCATCAGGCGCTGGGTGATCTGCGCCTCGGACGAGAAATCCATCGCGCTGGTGGGCTCGTCCAGCAGCAGCATGGGCGCGTTGTGCAGCACGGCGCGCGCGATGCCCACGCTCTGGCGCTGCCCGCCCGAGAGCGACTCGCCGCGCTCGCCGACGGGCATGTCGAAGCCGGCGGGGTGGCGGTTGACGGTCTCGGTCAGGCCGGCCACCTCGGCGGCGGCCACGATGGCGCCGTCCTCGGCGTAGGGCATGCCGAAGGCGATGTTCTCGCGCAGGCTGCCGTAGAACAGCAGCACGTCCTGCGACACGTAGCCCATGTTGCGGCGCAGGTCGGCCGGATCGACCTGGCGCAGGTCGATGCCGTCCACCAGCACGGCGCCGGCCGTCGGCTGGAACAGCCCCATCGCCAGGCGCTGGATCGTCGACTTGCCGGAGCCCACCTTGCCGATGAGCGCCACCTTCTCGCCCGGCTTGATCTTGAAGCTGACGCCCTCCAGCGCGTTCTCGCGCCGATGCGGGTAGTGGAAGGCGACGTTGCGGAACTCGATCGCGCCCTCGAGGTCGCGCCGCTCGACGAACGTGGCGTCCCGCGGGCGCTCGATGTCGGTGCGCATGATCTTCTCGAGGCCCTCGAGCGCGGTGCGCGCGCCCTGGTACTGCATCAGCAGGCCCACGATCTGGCCGGCCGGGGCCATCGCGCGGCCGGCCAGCATGTTGACGGCGACGAGCGCGCCCATCGTCAGCGACTTCTCGCCGATCAGGTACACGCCCACGATCACCAGCACCACGCTCATGAGCTGCGCGATGGTGGAGGTGACGTAGATCGAGCCCGAGGACAGGCTGCGCATCTTCACGTTGGTGGCCGCCAGGTGCACGTTGGTGCGCTCCCAGCGCGCCTGGATCAGGCTCTCGGCACCCTGCGCCTTGATCGTCTCGATGCCGGTGAGGCACTCGACCAGCGTGGCGTTGCGCACCGCGCTGGCCTTGTAGGTGGTCTCGGCCAGCGCGTGCAGCTTCTTCTGCACGATCCAGCCGTAGGTCAGCACGCCGGCGAACGACAGCACGACCGGGATCATCAGCCACGGCGAGATCCACACGATCACGACGAGGAACAGCAGCGCGAACGGCAGGTCGACGAGCGCGGTGACGGTGGTGGACGTGATGACGTCGCGCACCTGCTCGAAGCCGCGCAGGTTCTGCGAGAACGAGCCGACCGACTCGGGCCGGTTCTCCAGCCGCATGCCCAGCACGCGCTCCAGCAGCGAGGCGGAGATCTTCACGTCGATGCGCGCGCTGGCCTCGTCGACGAAGCGGCTGCGCAGCTTGCGCATCAGCAGGTCCGAGCCGAGGATCAGCAGCACGCCGATGGACAGCGCCCACAGCGTCTCGAACGCGGCGTTGGGCACGACGCGGTCGTACACGTTCATCGAGAACAGCGGCAGCGCCAGCGCGAACACATTGATGAGCGCGGCGGCCCAGAGGATGTCCTTGTAGACCAGGCGCTGGGCGAGCAGCGCGCTCCAGAACCAGTGGCCCTGGGCCGGCGCCGCGGTGGCCTCGGTGCGCTTGTCGAAGCGGAAGTGCGGCCGGACGTACAGCGCCAGGCCGGTGGAGCGCGCGGCGAGTTCGGCGTCGTCGAGCAGGACCGTGCCCTGGCCCGTCTCGGGCAGCAGCACGCGATGGCGGCCCTGTTCGCGGCCGAGCAGCACGCAGGCCTTGTCGCCGTGCAGCAGCAGGATGACGGGCAGGGTGGCGGCGTCGATGTCGCCCGCCGCGACGCGCTGCAGCTTGGTGGCCATGCCCGCGCGCGACGCGGCGCGTTCGACCAGGTTCAGCGTCAGGCGGCCATGGGCGAGCGGCAGCCCGGCCGACAGCGACGCCCGCGTGGCGTGCTGGCCGTGCAGCCGGCAGACCTCGACCAGGCAGTCGAGCAGCGGATCAGGATGGACGAGATCCTGCCGCACGGCGGCCCCGGCCACGGACGCGGGCGCCGCCCGGGGCGCGGCCGGCGCTGCGGCGGGCGGCTGGGCGGGCGGTGCGGGCGGGACGGCCGAGGAGGGAACGCTCATCTGGGGTTGGTCTCGTTGCGGACACCCCGCGCGGGGCGTCCCGTCATGCGATATCGGCGCAGTGGATCGTGAATTGACCCAGGCGCCGGTCCGCGAAGAAGTGTTCCAGCGTCACCTTCACGGTCTTGAATGCCAACGCGTCCCACGGGATCTCGGACTCGTCGAACAGCCGGGCCTCGATCGTCTCGGGGCCCGGGTCCAGGCCGGGGCCGGTCATCTCGGCGCGATAGTAGAGGTGGACCTGGCCCACGTGGGGCACGTTCAGCAGCGTGAACAGCGGCCCCATGTGCACTTTTGCGCCGGATTCCTCTTCGGTCTCGCGCAGGGCGCCTTGTTCCGTCGTCTCGTTCAATTCCATGAACCCGGCCGGAAGTGTCCAGAATCCCTTACGCGGCTCGATGTTGCGCAGGCACAGCAGCACCTTGCCGTCCCACACCGGGACGGTGCCCACGACGTTGAGCGGGTTCTCGTAGTGGATGGTGCCGCAGGACGAACAGATCGCCCGTTCGCGGTTGTCCTCGGGCGGCTCGCGGTAGGCGGTCGGCGCGCCGCAGGCGCGGCAATGGCGGATCGAGCGGGGGCTGAACATGGGCGGTCTCGCGGGTTCGGGCCAGTGTAGCGGGCATCCCCACACCGCAGTGCGGCGGCCCCTGCGTGGCATAGTCGTCCGCTCCCCCGGCCGCTCCCCCGGCCGCTCGCCCTGGAAAGCCCGCCATGACCGATGTCATCACCGTCCCCGTCGTCCCGCGCGTGCCCGTGCGCGGCGGCGGCGAATTCCCCGTCCACCGCATCTACTGCGTGGGCCGCAACTATGCGGAGCACGCCGCCGAGATGGGCCACGACGCGCGCGAGTCGCCGTTCTTCTTCATGAAGCCGGCCGATGCCGTGCTGCCGGTGCGCGCCGGCGCGACCGGCTTCATGGACTATCCGGGCCTGACGAACGACCTGCACCACGAGGTCGAGCTGGTGGTGGCCATCGGCGACGCCGCCGCGGGCAACGGCCGCGACGTGGCCGAGGAGGATGCGCCGCGCCTGATCTTCGGCTACGCCGTCGGTCTCGACATGACGCGGCGCGACTTGCAGGCCGCCGCCAAGAAGGCCGGCCGCCCCTGGTCGATCGCCAAGGGCTTCGACCAGTCGGCCCCGATCGGCGAGATCCACCGCATCGAGGAGACCGGCGAACTGGGCGCGGGCGCCATCACGCTGGACGTCGACGGCACGCCGCGCCAGAAGGGCGACCTGTCGGACCTGATCTGGAACGTGCGCGAGACGATCGCCTGGCTCAGCCGCGCCTGGATGCTCAAGCCGGGCGACCTCATCTTCACCGGCACGCCCGCAGGCGTCGCCGCCGTGGGCCGCGGCCAGACGCTCACCGGTCGCATCGCCGGCCTGGGCGAGCTCGTCGTCAGGCTGCGCTGAGGAAGCGCCATGGAGCTCTACAGCTACTTCCGCTCGTCCGCCAGCTGGCGCGTGCGCATCGCGCTGGCGCTCAAGGGCCTGGACGTCGACTACCGCGCCGTGCACCTGCTCAAGAAGGAACAGTCGACGCCGGACTACGTCGGGAAGTCGACCTCCGGCCTCGTGCCCCTGCTGGTGACCGACGACGGCCTGCGCCTGCACCAGTCGATGGCCATCATCGAATACCTGGACGAGACCGTGCCCGAGCCGCCGCTGCTGCCGCGCGACGCGGCCGGCCGCGCCCGCGTGCGCGCGCTGGCGCAGGACATCGCCTGCGAGATCCATCCGCTCAACAACACGCGCGTCCTCGCCTACCTCACCGGCACGCTGGGCGCGAGCGAGGCGGCGAAGTCCGCCTGGATCCGGCGCTGGGTCGAGGGCGGCCTCGAGGTCGTCGAACGGCAGCTCGCGGCGCGGCCGGCCACGTTCTGCGACGGCGAAGCGCCGGGCCTGGCCGACTGCGTGCTCGTGCCGCAGGTCTTCAACGCGCAGCGCTTCGAGTGCGAGCTGGGCCACGTGCCGCACGTCATGCGCGTGCACGCGGCGTGCATGGCGCTGCCCGCGTTCGCGAACACCCAACCGTTGGCTTGCCCCGACGCGCCATAGCATGCCGCTCGAGATCGTCGAACCGCTGCCGATCGGCGCCTTCTTCCGGCCCGCCGCCTGGCCCCGGGGCACCGGCGCGCTGATGACGACGCGCCAGGGCGGCGTCAGCGCGCCGCCCTACGACTCGCTGAACCTGAAGGCGCAGACGTCCGACCCGCTGGACCAGATCGCCGTCGCCGAGAACCGCCGCCGCTTCGCGGCCACGCTCGGCGCCACGCCGGTGTTCCTCGACCAGGTGCACGGCACGCGCGTCGTGCGGCTGGCCGCCGGCCACCTCCGCCCGGACACGCCGCTCGAACAGGCCGACGCGAGCATCACCACGGTGCCGGGCATCGCCTGCACCGTGATGGTGGCCGACTGCCTGCCGGTGCTGTTCGCGACGCGCGACGGCCGCGCGGTGGGCGCCGCGCACGCGGGCTGGCGCGGGCTGGCCGGCGGCGTGCTGGAAGCGACCGTCGACGCGCTCCGCGCCGCGGTGCCGGTGGCGGCGGGCGACATCGTCGCCTGGCTCGGCGCGTCGATCGGGCCGGCGGCGTTCGAGGTCGGCGCCGACGTGCCGGCCGCCTTCCACGAGGGCGAGGCACGCCATTTCGTGCCTGCGCCAGCGCGCGATGGTGTCCCGAAATGGCACGCCGACCTGCCCGGCCTGGCCGAGGGCCGGCTGCGCCGGCTCGGGCTGACCGAGGTCAGCGGCTGCGGCGAATGCACGGTCAGCGACCCGTCACGCTTCTTCTCGTACCGGCGCGACCGCGTCACCGGCCGCCTGGCCGCCGCGGCCTGGATCGACGTCGCCTGACACCGGTGTCGCGCGCCGCGCCCGTGCGCGCGCCCGGGTGTTGCCGATGTACAGGACGATGGCCAGCGGCAGGACGCCGTAGAGGACCAGCGTGACGAGGGCACCCAGCACCGAGCCGCCCGGCCCGAGGGCCTCGGCCAGCACCATCATGAGCACGACGTAGGCCCATCCGACAGCGACGATCAGCACGGTCGTGCTTCTTCCAGGAGGGTCATCGTTCGTGGTCCGGTAAGCAATCTTGCGCAATGGTAGTTTGTCACGTCCCTGGGGTAAGCTCGGGCGGCACCCACGCGACCCGACGATGTGAAAGTCCACGCCTGAACCGATGGGCGGCGCGCCCGACAGGCGCCCCCTGGCCGGGGCCTGAAGACGTGGCAAAGGAGACTTGATGGCCCGCAGTACCCCTTCGAAGACGGCCGCCCGCACGGCCGCGCGTCCGGCCCGCCGCGCGCCCCGCGCCCGCGCCGCGGCAGCCCCCGCCGACAAGGCCGTCGAAGCCGACATCGCGCGCGCCGCAGAGCGAGCGCCCGCCGCGCACCCTGGGCACCCACACGGGCCGGAGGCCTTCGGCGCCGCGATCGGCGGCTTCCTGAATTCGCTCGGTGGCCTGCAGGTGCCGCGGACGACGCTGTCGCAGCTGCAGGAGCAGTACGTGGACCAGGCGCGGTCGCTGTGGAACGGCGCCGTCGACCGCATGCCGCTGTTCGGCGCGCAGGACAAGCCGGCCGAGCCGGCCGCGATCGGCGACCGCCGCTTCGCCGCCGAGGACTGGACGAAGAACCCGACCGCCGCCTTCACGGCGCAGATGTACCTGCTCAACGCGCGCACGCTGACCCAGCTGGCCGACAGCCTGCAGGGCGACGAGAAGACCAAGGCGCGCGTGCGCTTCGCCGTGCAGCAGTTCGTCGACGCCGCCAGCCCGGCCAACTACCTCGCGCTGAACCCCGAGGCGCAGCGCAAGGCGATCGAGACGCAGGGCGAGAGCCTCACGCACGGCCTGCAGCACCTGTGGGACGACGTGCAGCAGGGCCACCTGTCGCAGACCGACGAATCGGTGTTCGAGGTGGGCCGCAACGTCGCCACCACCGAAGGGGCGGTCGTCTTCGAGAACGACTACCTGCAGCTGATCGAGTACAAGCCGCTCACGCCCCAGGTGCACGCGCGGCCGATGCTGTTCGTGCCGCCGTGCATCAACAAGTACTACATCCTCGACCTGCAGCCGGCCAACTCGCTGATCCGCCACACGGTGGCCGAGGGCCATCGCACCTTCGTCATCAGCTGGCGCAATCCCGACGAGTCCATGCAGGACCGCACCTGGGACGACTACATCGAGAACGCGGTGATCCGCTCGATCGAGGTGGTGCAGCAGATCGCCGGCGCAAAGACGATCAACACGCTCGGCTTCTGCGTCGGCGGCACCCTGCTGGCCACGGCCCTGGGCGTGCTCGCCGCACGCGGCAGGCACCCGGCCGAGAGCCTGACGCTGCTGACGACCTTCCTCGACTTCTCCAACACCGGGGTGCTCGACATCTTCGTGGACGAGGCCTCGGTGCAACTGCGCGAGATGACCATCGGCGCGGAGGCGCCCGGCGGCCCGAAGCTGCTCAAGGGCGGCGAGCTGGCCAGCACGTTCAGCTTCCTGCGCCCCAACGACCTGGTGTGGAACTACGTCGTGGGCAACTACCTCAAGGGCGACAAGCCGCCGGCGTTCGACCTGCTGTACTGGAACAGCGACGCCACCAACATGCCCGGGCCGATGTACTGCTGGTACCTGCGCAACACGTACCTCGAGAATGCGCTGCGCGAACCGGGCGCGCTGACGGTGTGCGGCGAGAAGCTTGACCTGTCGCAAATCAAGGCGCCGGCATTCATCTATGGTTCGCGTGAGGACCACATCGTGCCGTGGAAGGGCGCCTGGGAGTCGACGCGGATCCTGGGCGGCAGGACGCGCTTCGTGCTGGGCGCCTCGGGCCACATCGCCGGCGTCATCAACCCGCCCAAGGCCGGCAAGCGCAGCCACTGGACCAACGACAAGCCCGCCGTCTCGGCCGACGCCTGGTTCGCCGGCGCCACCGAGCATCCGGGCAGCTGGTGGACGGGCTGGTCGCAGTGGCTGGCCGGCTTCGGCGGCGGCGAGGTGGCCGCGCCCAGGGCGGCCGGCGGCCACGGCTTCAAGGCCATCGAGCCGGCGCCGGGCCGCTACGTGCAACAGAAAGCCTGAGCCGAACCAATCCCTCGACCGGACACGCGCCGGTCATACCCCCATCCCGTATCATTCCGCCCCGCAGGAGAAACCCATGACCCAAGACATCGTCATCGTCGCCGCCGCCCGCACCGCCGTCGGCAAGTTCGGCGGATCGCTCGCGAAGATCCCCGCCGCCGAGCTCGGCGCCACGGTGCTCAAGGCGCTGCTGGAACGCGCGAAGCTGACCGGCGAACAGGTCAGCGAGGTCATCCTCGGCCAGGTGCTGCAGGCCGGCACCGGCCAGAATCCGGCGCGCCAGGCCGTCATCAAGGGCGGCCTGGGCCACGGCGTGCCCGCGATGACGATCAACAAGGTCTGCGGCTCGGGCCTGAAGGCCGTGATGCTGGCCGCGCAGGCGATCCGCGACGGCGACGCCGAGATCGTGCTGGCCGGCGGCCAGGAGAGCATGAGCCTGGCGCCGCACGTGCTGCCGAACTCGCGCGACGGCCAGCGCATGGGCGACTGGAAGCTGGTCGACACGATGATCAACGACGGCCTGTGGGACGTCTACAACCAGTACCACATGGGCATCACCGCCGAGAACGTCGCCAAGAAGTACGGCATCTCGCGCGAGCAGCAGGACGCGCTGGCGTTCGCCTCGCAGCAGAAGGCCGCCGCGGCCCAGGATGCCGGCCGGTTCAAGGACGAGATCGTGCCGGTCGCGATCCCGCAGAAGAAGGGCGACGCCGTCCTGTTCGACGCCGACGAGTTCATCAACCGCAAGTCCACCGCCGAGGCGCTGGCGGGCCTGCGCCCCGCGTTCGACAAGGCCGGCTCCGTGACGGCCGGCAACGCCTCGGGCCTGAACGACGGCGCCGCCGGCGTGGTGGTGATGTCCGCCGCGCGAGCCGACGCGCTGGGCCTGAAGCCGCTGGCGCGCATCGCGTCGTACGCGAGCGCCGGCATCGATCCCGCCTACATGGGCATGGGCCCGGTGCCCGCCGCGCGCAAGGCGCTCGAGCGCGCCGGCTGGAAGCCCGCCGATCTCGACCTGCTCGAGATCAACGAGGCCTTCGCCGCGCAGGCCTGCGCCGTGCACCAGGAGATGGGCTGGGACACCAGCAAGGTCAACGTCAACGGCGGCGCGATCGCCATCGGCCACCCGATCGGGGCGTCCGGCGCGCGCATCCTCGTCACGCTGCTGCACGAGATGCAGCGCCGCGACGCGAGGAAGGGCATCGCCTCGCTGTGCATCGGCGGTGGCATGGGTGTTGCGTTGACCCTCGAGCGCCCTTGATCCGGCGCAAGCCGCCTCGGGTTCGCCCCGAGGGCGGCCGCCCGGACAAAGCGCGATATTGATTTCGCCCTCCGCGGCACCACCAAAATCCTCAAGGAGACATGACATGAGCCAGAAAGTTGCGTACGTGACCGGAGGCATGGGCGGCATCGGCACCGCCATCTGCCAGCGCCTGCATCGCGACGGCTTCAAGGTGATCGCGGGCTGCGGCCCGAGCCGCGACCACGCCAAGTGGATCGGCGAGCAGAAGGCGCTCGGCTACACCTTCTACGCCTCGGTCGGCAACGTGGCCGACTGGGAGTCCACGGTGTCGGCCTTCAAGCAGGCCAAGGAAGAACACGGCGTCATCGACGTGCTGGTCAACAACGCCGGCATCACGCGCGACCGCATGTTCCTGAAGATGACGCGCGAGGACTGGGACGCCGTCCTCGGCACCAACCTGACCTCGATGTTCAACGTCACCAAGCAGGTGGTGGCGGACATGGTCGAGAAGGGCTGGGGCCGCATCATCCAGATCTCGTCGGTCAACGGCGCCAAGGGCCAGGCCGGCCAGACCAACTACTCCGCGGCCAAGGCGGGCATGCACGGCTTCTCCATGGCGCTGGCCCTCGAGATGGCCAACAAGGGAGTCACCGTCAACACCGTCAGCCCCGGCTACATTGGCACCGACATGGTGATGGCGATCAAGCCCGAGGTGCTGGAGAAGATCGTCGCCACGATCCCGGTCAAGCGCCTGGGCACGCCCGACGAGATCGGCTCCATCGTGGCCTGGCTCGCCGGCTCCGAGTCGGGCTTCACCACCGGCGCCGAGTTCGCGGTCAATGGCGGCCTGCACATGGGCTGATCCCGCCCGCATCGCACCGCCAGGACCTCGAAGCGTTCGCGCGCTTCGAGGTCTTTGCACATGGAGACCCCGCGCGCCATGCCCTTCGAAGGCGGCCTGCAGCAGTGGAGCGACGAGCGGGGCTTCGGCTTCGTCGAGGTCGAGGCCACGCGCGAACGCGTGTTCGTGCACGCCACGGCGCTGCCGCGCGACGGCACGCGGCCGGCGACGGGGGGCGCCTGGTCTTCGACGTCGAACGCGACGTGCAGGGGCGCAAGCGTGCAGTGAACGTCTGCCTGGCCGACGCGCGCAATGCGATCCCGCTGGCCGCCCGGCCCGCGCCGTCGACGCCTGCGGGCCTCGAGCCGCGATCCGCTGCACGTCCGCGGCCGCCGCGGCGCCGGCGCCTGTCACCCACGTGGGCAGCACTCGCGATCGTGGCGGTGCTCGGCGCGGTCGCGTGGCGCGCGCAACCGCCCCGCCGCGCCGCGCCGTCGCGGCGCGAGGCCGGACCGGGCCGATAATCCGCCACGACACGAGTTCTCCAGGGAGGAGACCATGAACGAACGACACACCGTGCCGCCGGGCGCCACTGCGCCGGCCGCGATGGGTGCGTGCCACCGACGCCGATGAACACGACGTCCGTCTCGCCGGCCCGCGACCCCGGCATCGACCTGCTGCGCGGCCTGTCCATCCTCCTGGTGGTGCTGCACCACACCGCCATCCGCGTGCCGCTGGACAAGGGGATGCTGGCCGACTGGCTGCCGCTGCGCGTGCTGGAAGGCGTGCAATACAACGGCTTCGAGGCCGTGTTCCTGTTCTTCGTGATCTCGGGCTTCCTCATCACGTCGAACTCGCTCGCGCGCTGGGGCACGCCGGCGGCCAT
>JAEKKH010000263.1 GCA_019510465.1 Burkholderiales bacterium | reverse complement strand
TGCCCCGAGAAGAACACCGAGCTGTCCGGCCTGTACACCTCCGGCGGCGGCTTCTTCACGCAGTGCGAGGCCCAGGGCTTCCGCCGCATCACCTACTTCTTCGATCGCCCCGACGTGATGGCGATCTACACCGTCACGCTGCGCGCCGACAAGGCGAAGTACCCCGTTCTGCTGTCCAACGGCAACCTGCAGGAGCAGGGCGAGCTGGACAACGGCCGCCACTTCGCCCGCTGGAACGACCCGTTCCCCAAGCCCTGCTACCTGTTCGCGCTGGTGGCCGCCGACCTGGTCGCGCGCGAGCAGCGCGTCACCAGCCGCGCCGGCAAGGACCACCTGCTGCAGGTGTTCGTTCGCCGCGGCGACCTCGACAAGACCGAGCACGCGATGAACTCGCTGGTCGCGTCGCTGGTGTGGGACGAGGCGCGCTTCGGCCTGCCGCTCGATCTGGAGCGCTTCATGATCGTGGCGGTCGAGGACTTCAACATGGGCGCGATGGAGAACAAGGGCCTGAACCTGTTCAACACCAAGTACGTCCTCGCGAGCCCCGCCACCGCCACCGACACCGACTACGCCCTGATCGAGAGCGTCGTCGGCCACGAGTACTTCCACAACTGGACGGGCAACCGCATCACCTGCCGCGACTGGTTCCAGCTGTCGCTCAAGGAAGGCCTGACCGTCTTCCGCGACCAGGAGTTCTCGCAGGACATGGCCGGCTCCCCGTCGGCGCGCGGCGTCAAGCGCATCGACGACGTGCGCTTCCTGCGGCAGCAGCAGTTCCCCGAGGACGCGGGCCCGATGTCGCACCCGGTGCGTCCGGACAGCTACGTGGCGATCGACAACTTCTACACCACCACCGTCTACGAGAAGGGCTCCGAGCTCGTTCGCATGATGCAGACGCTGGTGGGACGCGCCGGCTTCGAGCGTGGCGTCACCGAGTACTTCCGGCGCCACGACGGCCAGGCCGTCACCTGCGACGACTTCGCGCAGGCCATCGCCGATGCGAATCCCGACAGCGAACTGAGCCGGCAGCTGCCCGCGTTCAAGCGCTGGTACGCGCAGTCGGGCACGCCCCGGCTGAGTGCCGTCACCGTGCCCGATGCCGGCACCGGCCTGTTCACGCTGACGCTCAGGCAGGACTTCTCGGCCCCGCAGGCCGCCGCGGGCGCCGGGCGCGAGCCGTTCGTGATCCCGGTGCGCTTCGCGCTGTTCACGCGCGACGGCCGCGCCGTGCCGCTGCAGCTCGAGGGCGAGGTGCTGGCCGACGGCGCCGCCGCGCCCACCGAGCGCGTGCTGGTGCTGTCGGAGGCCGAGCGCGTCTACCGCTTCGTGAACGTGCCCGACGACGTCGTGCCATCGGTCCTGCGCGATTTCTCGGCGCCGGTCATCCTCGACGACGGCCTGTCCGACGCCGACCACCTGGTGCTGCTGGCCCACGACACCGACCCGGTCAACCGCTGGGAAGCCGGCCAGCGCCTGGCGCTGTCGCAGCTGGTGGCCGCCATCACGGGCGACGGCGCGCTGTCGCTCAACGACGCCTACGTCGCCGCGATGCGTGCGGTGCTGCGCGACCCGTCGCTCGACCCGGCGTTCAAGGAACTGGTGCTGACGCCGCCGTCGGAGGCCTACGTCTCCGAGCAGCTCACCGTGCCGGTCGACCCGCAGCGCGTGCACGCCGTCTGCCTGCAGATGCAGGACCAGCTCGCGGCGCGCCTGCGCGAGGACTGGCTCGCGGCCTGGGAGGCGAACCAGGTGGTCGAGGGCTACAGCCCGGACGGCCGCCAGAGCGCCCGCCGCGCGCTGGCCAACCTCGCGCTCGCGATGCTGGTGCGCGACGCCGTGCGCAGCGGCGACGCCGTGTGGCCGGGCAAGGCCTACCAGCGCTTCAAGGACGCCGGCAACATGACCGACCGCCTCGGCGCGCTCGGTGCGCTGGTCGCGGTGCATTCGGACCTGGCCGCGCCCGCCCTCGCCCGCTTCCACGAACTGTTCCGCGGCGAGGCGCTGGTGGTCGACAAGTGGTTCATGCTGCAGGCCCGCGCGCCCGAGCAGGACGGCCGCGTGTTCGCCAACGTGAAGGCGCTGCTGCAGCATGCCGACTTCTCGATGCACAACCCGAACCGCGTGCGCAGCCTGCTGTTCTCGCTGTGCAACTTCAACCCGGCCGCCTTCCACCGCGCCGACGCCAAGGGCTACGTGTTCTGGGCCGAGAAGGTGGTCGAGCTCGACGGCATCAACCCGCAGGTCGCCTCGCGGCTGGCGCGCGCGCTCGATCGCTGGCGCAACCTGGCCGAGCCGTACCGCGGCGCGGCGCGCGAAGCCATCGTGCGCGTGGCGGCGAAGTCGGACCTGAGCCCGGACGTGCGCGAAGTCGTGGACCGCGCGCTGAAGGACTGATCTCCTGAACCGAAACCGGGTCGCGCTGCGACCCGGTCCTGTTTCCGGCGACCGTTGCGCATGCGCGTGTCACGCGCGATCCCGCGCGCATTCGCAACGACCGCATCCACCATCCTCAGGAGTTCCGACATGGCCAAGAAGGTCAGCCTCACCCAGTACCTCGTCGAGCAGCAGCGCGAGCACGGACGCATCCCGTCGCAGCTGCGCCTGTTGATCGAGGTCGTCGCACGCGCCTGCAAGCACATCGCGATCGCCGTCAACAAGGGCGCGCTCGGCGACGTCATGGGCTCGGCCGGCTCCGAGAACGTGCAGGGCGAGGTGCAGAAGAAGCTGGACATCATCTCCAACGAGGTGCTGATCGAGGCCAACGAATGGGGCGGCCACCTGGCGGCCATGGCGTCCGAGGAGATGGACACCATCCACGTCGTGCCCAACCGCTATCCTCAGGGCGAGTACCTGCTGCTGTTCGATCCGCTGGACGGCTCGTCCAACATCGACGTCAACGTGTCGATCGGCACGATCTTCTCGGTGCTGCGCAAGGTGGGCCATCACCACGGCGTGGCCGAGGACGACTTCCTGCAGGCCGGCAAGAACCAGGCGGCCGCGGGCTACTGCATCTACGGCCCGCAGACCATGCTGGTGCTCACCGTGGGCGACGGCGTGGCGATGTTCACGCTCGACCGCGAGATGGGCTCGTGGGTGCTCACCGCCGAGAACGTGCGCATCCCCGAGGACACCCGGGAATTCGCGATCAACATGTCCAACCAGCGCCACTGGGCGGCGCCGGTCACGCGCTACATCGACGAGTGCCTGCAGGGCAAGGACGGCCCGTGCGGCAAGGACTTCAACATGCGCTGGGTCGCCTCGATGGTGGCCGACGTGCACCGCATCCTCAGCCGCGGCGGCATGTTCATGTACCCGTGGGACAAGCGCGAGCCCGAGAAGGCCGGCAAGCTGCGCCTGCTGTACGAGGCCAACCCGATGAGCTTCCTGGTCGAGCAGGCCGGCGGCGCGTCCACCAACGGCCGCCAGCGCATCATGGACCTGCAGCCGACGAAGTTGCATGAACGTGTCGCCGTGTTCCTCGGCTCGAGGAACGAGGTGGAGCGCGCGACGGCGTACCACCTCGAGATGCAGGGCTGAAGGCGAGCCATGATGCGCGCAACGCGCTGCCTCGCGTCGGTGCTCGGCGCCACCGTCCTCGCGGCCTGCGCCGCGGCAGTCGATGGCGGGCGCCAATCGTTGGCCGGCCGCTACGAAGCGACATTCGTCGACCGGGGGTCGCCCAAGACGGTGACGCTCGACTGTCCGAGTGAGCGGCGCTGCACGCTCGTCTTCGCGGACGAGCCGCCGATCGACGCACCGGACGTGCAACCGATCGTCGATCCGAGCGAGGCGCGATTCGCGCTCGGCTACGCCGTCGAGCACGCTGATGCGCCCCCGGAACCCGGAGACTCGCCCTTCGCCGACCGCCTTGCCCCGCTGCTGCATGCATCGCCCGAGATCGTCGCGTGCTGGGACATCGGCGACAGCGATCGGGACTACCTGCTGGCCTGCCGCCTGCGGTCGGGCGGACGGATCGATCCGCGAGTGTTCGTCTTCGCCACCGTGCTCGCAGGGTGCGGCCCCCGGTCCTGCCGCTTCGACATCATCCCGCTGCACGAAATGCCTCGCTGATCCGGCGACCGCGGGGTGCCGGATCCAGGCTCAGGCGCGCGCCGGCAGCGCGGCCACCAGTTCGCGCAGGCGGGCGGTCAAGTTGGGCGACGCCGTCGTCAGCGGCGCCCGCAGCTCGTTCGCGCACTCGCCCTGCGCCGCCAGCAGCGCCTTGACCGGCGCCGGGCTCGGCTCGTCGAACAGGCCGACCGCCAGCGGCTTGAGCTGGCGCCACAGCGCGCGGCCGGCGGCCAGGTCGCCGCCGGCCAGCGCGCGGTCGAACGCGACCCACAGGTCGGTGCGGACGTGGGCCGATGCCGCGATCGCGCCGGCGCCGCCGAGGCAGCGCGTCGAGAACCACTCGTCGTCGTTGCCGCACAGCACCTGCAGCCGGCCGTCGGCGATCAGGGCCTCGGTCTGCTCGACGCGGCCACCGCAGTCCTTCAGGCCCACGATGTTCGGATGCGCGGCGAGCGCGAGCAGCGTGTCGAGCTCGACGCGCACGCCGGTGCGCGCGGGGATGTCGTAGACGACCAGCGGCGCGGGCAGCGCGTCGGCGATCGTCGTGAAGAAGGCGCGCAGCGCGTCCTGCGACGGGCGCAGGTACGGCGGCGGCGTCACCATGAACGCATCGGGTGCGTGCGCCATGGCGGCGTCGGCGCGGCGCAGCACGTCGTCGGCGGTGCTGCCCGAGGCGCCCATGACCAGCGGCAGCGTCGTGGCGGACTTGATCGTGCCCAGCACCTCGACGCGCTCGGCGTCGCTGAGCAGCGGCGCCTCGCCGGTGGTGGCGCAGACGACGAAGCCCGCGACGCCGTCGGCGGCGAGCCTGTGCACGAGCGCGGCGAGCGCGCCGTGGTCGACGACCGTCGTTGGAGGAGCGCGCAGAGCAGGCCGGGGTTCCGTGAAGGTTTCTTCCGCGGGAGGGCAGGTTCCGTCGCTCATCTGGACGACGGAACCGCAGCCCCGGTCAGACGAGCAACGGCTTTTTCGCTTTGACCGCGGCGACGCGCGCGGACGTCACGCGCGCGGGAGCGGGCGTGAACGACCTGGCGGCGGCGTTGCGGCGGGACATGGCGCGATCTTAACCGGCCCGCGGCCATCCCACGAACGGGTCCGCGATCGAATCCGGCACGCGGCAGAATCGCCGCGCAGAACGATGGCCCCTCCGGAGGAACGCCCTTGAAGACGACTCGACTCACCCGCGCCTGCGCGAGCCTGCTGCTCGTCGCGGCCACGGCCGCCCCGGCGGAGTCCATGACGATCCCCGCGATGAAGGAACGCGTGGCGCGCCTGCTGGCCGGCCACTATCCCGCGCGGGCCTGCCACGGCATCGGCACGGACGTCGAGCAACCGGCCGAGAGCACGCTGGACATCACCGCCGACGGCCGCGTCGTGGGTCCGTCGATCGACGTGTCGCTGTTCGATCCGGCCGGCCAGATGGGTTTCGAGCGCCGCGTCGAAGGCGATCCGAAGACGCTGACCGTCGATGCCGACGTCTACGCCGGCGGCAAGTCCTTCAGCATCGAGCGCGCGGTGCCGGGCGACTCGCCCGGCTTCATGGAGGCGGGCGAAGGCGCGCCGAATGCCAACGTCACCCGCGGCACGGAGTGCGCGGAAGTGGATTTCTCGTCGGCGATGATCGCCGCGCCGTCGTTCAACCTCGCCACGTACGTCGCGCCGATGTTCGCGACGGGCGCGCCCGTGCGCGGCTCATGCCGCTCGCTGGCGCACGGCACGCGCGGGACGCGCCCGGCGCAGTTCGTGCTCGACGCGCACGGCGTGGTGGTCGACGGCGTGCGCCTGCCCTTCGATTCCGCCACGCAGCCGGTCGTGCACACGGCCGTCGGCTCGCGCCTCGCGGACGGCACGGTCAATGGCAGTTTCGACTGGGCCGACGGCTCGTCGTTCCACGTCGAGCGCTTCTTCGAGAGCGACGCGGTCTCGACGTTCACCTTCACGATCCACGGCCGGCCCGACGCCGGCCAGATGTTCTGCCGGCCCGCGCGCTGACCCGCGCCGGCCCACGCCTGCGGGCCAGAAGGCCGGGATCGACGAGGCGATCGCGGTCGACCGGCCGACCTCGGCCGGATCACC
>JAEKKH010000262.1 GCA_019510465.1 Burkholderiales bacterium | reverse complement strand
CCCGAGAAGACGTGGCTGGGCGACGAGCGCTACGGCACGCAGCGCGAGCTGGCGCATCCGCTGGCGGCGGTGCAGATGGGCCTGATCTACGTGAACCCCGAGGGCCCGAACGGCAACCCTGACCCGATGAAGTCGGGCTTCGACATCCGCGAGACCTTCGCGCGCATGGCGATGGACGACGAGGAGACCGTCGCGCTGGTGGCCGGCGGCCACACCTTCGGCAAGGCGCACGGCGCCGGCCCTGCCGCCCACGTGGGCGCGGAGCCGGAAGGCGCCGGCATCGAGGAACAGGGGCTGGGCTGGGCCAACAGCTTCGGCTCGGGCAAGGGCCTGCACACGATCACCAGCGGCATCGAGGGCGCCTGGACGCCCACGCCCGCGCAGTGGGACATGAGCTTCTTCGAGACGCTGTTCGGCCATGAATGGGAGCTCACGAAGAGCCCGGCCGGTGCGCACCAGTGGAAGCCCAGGGGCACGAGCGGCGACGGCACCGTGCCCGACGCGCACGACCCCTCCCGGCGCCACGCGCCGATGATGACCACGGCCGACATGGCGCTGCGCCTGGACCCGGCCTACGAGAAGATCTCGCGCCGTTTCATGGCCGACCCGGCGGCGTTCGCCGACGCGTTCGCCCGCGCCTGGTTCAAGCTGACGCACCGCGACATGGGCCCGCGCGCCCGCTACCTCGGCAAGCTGGTGCCCAGGGAGGAGCTGATCTGGCAGGACCCGATCCCGCCGGTCGACCATCCGCTCGTCGACGACCGGGACGTCGCCGCGCTCAAGGCCAAGGTGCGGGCATCGGGCTTGAGCACGGCGGAGCTCGTGAGCGTGGCGTGGGCGTCGGCGTCCACGTTCCGCGGCGGCGACAAGCGCGGCGGCGCCAACGGCGCGCGCATCCGCCTCGCGCCGCAGAAGGACTGGGCCGTCAACCAGCCGGCGGAACTGGCCAAGGTTCGCTGGCCGACCTCATCGTGCTGGCGGGCAACGCGGCCGTCGAGGACGCCGCGAAGAAGGCCGGACAGGCGATCACGGTGCCGTTCACGCCGGGACGCGCGGATGCGTCGCAGGCGCAGACCGACGTCGCCTCGTTCGCGCCGCTGGAGCCGCGCGCCGACGGGTTCCGCAACTACGCCGCCCCCGGCCTCGAGGGCCACGTCGCGGAATTGCTGGTCGACAAGGCGCAGCTGCTCACGCTCACGGCGCCCGAGATGACGGTGCTCGTCGGTGGCCTGCGCGTGCTCGGTGCCAACGTCGGCCACACGCCGCATGGCGTGTTCACGCAGCGTCCGGGCACGCTGTCGAACGACTTCTTCGTCAACCTGCTGGACATGCGAACGCGCTGGCAGAAGTCGGCCACCGAAGGCGTGCTCGAGGGCGTGGACCGCGAGACGGGCGAGAAGAAGTGGACGGGCACCGTCGCGGATCTCGTGTTCGGCTCGAACTCGCAGCTGCGCGCAATCGCGGAGATCCACGGCGCGAACGACGGCCAGGAGAAGTTCGTGCACGACTTCGTCGCCGCGTGGACCAAGGTGATGAACCTGGATCGCTACGACCTGAAGATCGAGCGGGACGTGCTCGCCTGATCGCCCCGAGGGGGCCGGCCCGAGGCGCTGCCGGACCTGTCCGGACGCGCCGGGCGCGGCGGAGTCCCACGCCCAGCGAGGGGCAGGGCGTTTCTGTTCCACTCGGCGCTCCATGTCGAACGCCTCCCGCTCCACGCTGCTCGCCGCCTGCCTCGCCATCGTCTACGTCGTCTGGGGCTCCACCTACCTCGCCATCCATTTCGTCGTGGCGGGCCTCCCGCCGCTCGCGTCGTCGGCGCTGCGCAACTTCTGCGCCGGGCCGCTGCTGCTGGCGTTCCTCAAGTGGCGGGGCGACGCGTGGCCCACGCCGCGGCAGTGGCGCAACGGCGCGCTCATCGGCTTCATGATGATGGGACTCGGCAACGGCCTGGTGTGCGTGGCCGAGACGCGCGTGCCTTCCGGCCTCGCCTCGCTCGTGGTCGCGGGCGTGCCGTTGTTCGCGCTGGTGTTCGCGTGGGGCCTGTTCGGCGCGCGGCCGCGGCTGCTCGAGTGGCTGGGCGTCGTGCTGGGCCTGGGCGGCATGGCGCTGCTGAACTTCGACCTGCACGCGGCCGCCAATCCCGGCGCGATCGCGGTGCTGTTCGTCGCGGCCGCGTCGTGGGCGCTGGCGACCGTGCTCCAGCCGCGCCTCGACCTGCCCAGGGGCCCGATGTCGGCGGCCGTGCAGATGCTGGGCGGCGCATGCAGCCTGGTGGCGATGGCCGCGCTGCGCGGCGAGCGCTTCGCGCCCTCGGCGGTGCCGGCCGCGTCGTGGCTGGCGCTGGCCTACCTCGTGGTGTTCGGATCGATCGTCGCCTACACCGCGTTCATCTACGTCATCGCGCACTCGCGGCCGGCGCTGGCCACCAGCTATGCCTACATCAACCCGGTGGTGGCCGTGGGCCTGGGCGCCCTGTTCGCGGGCGAGACGATCAGCGCGCCGATCGTCGCGGGCATGGCGGTGATCCTGGTCGGCGTCGTGCTGGTGATGGCGGGCGGCCGGCGCCGCGCCTGACCCGATCACTTGCCCGTGAGCTTCCTGCGCACGTCCACGCCGACGCCCTTGTTCACGAACTCGGTGGTGGCGACCTTGGACAGGTCGACGTCGCCCGCCTTGAAGAGGCCGGCGTGCACCATCTTGTCGTAGAAGTCCTTGATGCGCTCGGGCTTCATCGCCCCGATGCCCAGCGTCTGCGCGTCGCCCGAGTCGACGATGCCCATCTGCTTCATCAGCTCGAGGCTCTGCGCGATCAGGCTGTCGTTCATCTCGGGGTTGTCGGCCTTGATCAGCGCGTCCGCGGCCCTGCGGTCACCGTACAGGTAGTTGTTCCAGCCGATGATGGAGGCTTCGACGAAGCGCTTGACCAGGTCGGGCCTGTTCTTCACGGTCTCGGTGCGCGCCTCGATCGTCGTCGAATACGTGCTGTAGCCGTGGTCGGCCAGCAGGAACACGGCGGGCTTGAAGCCGCCTTCCTTGGCGATGGTGATCGGCTCCTCGACCGCGTAGCCCTGCTGCAGGCTCTTCTTGTCGGCGAGGAAGGGGCCGACGTTGTAGTTGTACGGGCGCAGCGACTCGTCCTTGAAGCCGTAGTCGGCCTTCAGCCACTGCCACCACGAGAACTGCGCATCCTTGGCGATGTAGGCCACGGGGGCCTTCGCGAGGTCCTCGAACTTCGCGTAGCCGCCGTCGGGGTGCGCCATCAGCGCCTGGGGATCCTTCTGGAACATCGCAGCCACGGCGATCACGGGCACGCCGTTCTTGACGTTGTCGAAGCTGTGCAGCAGGTTGCCGGTCATCAGGAAGTCGATGCGGCCGGCCGGCAGCAGCGGCCGGTTGTTGACCTGCGGGCCGCCCTGGCGGATCTCCACGTCGAGGCCGTAGCGCTTGTAGGTGCCGTCGGCCACGGCCTGGTAGAACCCGCCGTGCGCGGCTTGCGCCTTCCAGTTGGTGGCGAAGACGACCTTGTCGAGGGCATGCGCGGCGACGCTGGCGACGAGCAGCGCGGCGGCAAGGGCGAACTTGGGGGTGCGAGGGTGCATGGACGGCTCCGGGTGCGGGACGACGCGGGCGATCATAAGGCGGCCGTCGAGCGTGCGGCGACAAGGCCCCGCAGGCGGCAGCGGCCGGGCGGGTCGTCGACAATACGGCCATGACCCTCCAGGACAACCAGGACACCCGCCTCACGACCCTGCCCAACGGCGTGCGCGTCGTCACGATCCACATGCCCTGGCTGGCCAGCGCCAGCGCCAGCGTGTTCGTGCGCACGGGCTCGGGCCACGAGGGGGCGCGCGACAACGGCATCAGCCATGTCGTCGAGCACATGGCGTTCAAGGGCACCACCACGCGCGACGCCGAACGCATCAACATCGACGCCGAGCGCCTGGGCGCCGAGGTCAACGCGCACACCGACAAGGACCACACCGCCTACCACCTGAGCGGCATGGCGCGAGACGCGGCGCAATTCGTGCGCATGCTGGGCGACATCGTGCGCCGGCCCACGTTCCCGGCCATCGAGCTCGAGCGCGAGCGGCAGGTGATCCTGCAGGAGTTCATCGAGGACGAGGAGGACCCGATGTCGACCGCGTTCCGCCAGTTCGACAAGCTCTGCTACGGCGCGCACCCGATGGCGCAGGCCGTGATCGGCACGAGGCGCAACATCGAGCGCTTCACGCGCGAGGAGCTGCTGGCCTACGTCGAACGCCAGTACAGCGGCGCCAACGTGGTGGTGGGCGTGGCGGGCAACGTGGACCACGACGCCATCGTGCGCGAGGCCGAGGCCGCGTTCGGCGACATGTCCCCCGGAGCGCCGCAGGTCATGGACGCGCCCACGTGGCTCGGCGGCGTCAAGGCCGCGCGCCTGGCCGGCTGCAGCCAGAGCCACGTCGTGCTGGGCTATCCCATCGCCTCGATGAAGGACGACCAGCCGGCCGCCAGCGTCGCCGCCGCGCTGTTCGGCGAAGGCATGAGTTCGCCGCTGATGGCCGAGATCCGCGAGCGCCGCGGCCTCGTCTATTACGCCGCGTGCTCGGCCGACATCATGGAGGCCTGCGGCCAGTTCGTGATCGAGGCGTCGACCACGCCCGACAAGGTCGACGAGCTGCTGCGCGAAACCCACCGCCTGCTGCAGGAGCATGCCGCGTCGGTGGGCGCCATCGACCTCGAGCGCGCCCGCAACCAGATCGCCGTGCGCCGCCTGCGCGCGCAGGAGCGGCCGGTGCGCCGCGTGGAGGACGCCGCGCTGGATCTGTTCGTGCACGGCCGGGTGCGCTCGCCCGAGGAGCTGTGCGCCCGCGTCGAGGCGGTCTCGGCCGACCAGGTGCGCGAGGCCTTCGCGCGCATGCTCGCCGCCCCGCCGGTGCTCGCGCTGGCGGGCAAGCTGGGCGCGCTGACGGGCGACCGCCTGCGCGAGCTGGTGGCCGCGCCGGCGTCGCGTGCGCGGGCCCAGGCCAGCGCGCGCCGCGCGTCCGCCGTGCACTGAACACGGTGCGGCGACCTGCCTCGGACCCGGCGCCGCCCACGGCACTGCATACTGCCGGGCACGACAACGAGGGAGCTCCGATGAAACCGATCAAGTCGCTCGCCTGCCTCGCGGCGTTGGCCTTGGCGCTGGGCGCGGCGGCGGCGCAGGCGCGCTGCGTCGCCCACGTGGGACGCACGAGCGCCGACCCGATGGCGCTGGTCGCCACGGCGTCCGCGCTGAGCGTCGACACCGACGCCGGCCATCGCGTCGTCACGACGCTGGGCACGATCACGAATCCGACCGGCGTGTGCTTCACGGACCTGGTCATCGAGGTGCAGTACTTCGACGCGGCCAACCAGCATGTCGATACCGTCGTCGAGCCCTTGGCCGGCGTCGTCTCGCCCGCGGACGAGCCGGTGGAGTTCCGCGTGCAGGGCGCCGCATCGAAGGACGCCAGGTCCTATGCCTCGCAGCGGGTCCGCGTGATGGACGGCAGCGCGCGCTGGGTCAAGGGCGGCGAGCCCGGGCATGGCGCGTTCGCCGACCTGCTGCTCTCGTGGGCGCCGATGCTGCTGCTGATCGCGGTCTGGATCGTCCTCGTCCGCCGCCAGGCGGGCGTCAAGGGCATCCAGGGCCGCATGCTGGCGATCATGCAAGCGCAGCAGGCGATCCAGCAGGAACAGCAGCTGGCGATGCAGCGCATCGCCGCGGCGCTCGAGAAACGCACGGCGGGCGACGCCGGCGCCTGAGCCCGTCGCGGCGCGCCCCTCCGCGCACCGACACGGCTGCCGCGTGCGAGGTCCCGACCGACATCGCCGACACCCGGCCGCCGTCGTCGCACAGTCGCCACGTGGCGCCGTGCAGGCGCAGGTTCCATTCAGTCGCTTCGCTCGCTCTCGTGCCAGCGCCGCAACAGCAGCCGGCTCAGCGCGCCCGTCGCCAGGTACAGCGCGACGCCGGTGGCGGCCACCAGCGCCAGGGCGGCGAACATCTTGGGGATCTGCGTGCGGAACGCGGCCTCCAGGATGCGCGAGGCCAGTCCGGTGTCGCGTCCGGCCGCCGAGGCCACCATCTCGGCGCTGACCTCGCCGATCAGCGTGAGCCCGCCCGCCAGCCGCACGCCGGCAAGGAACGAAGGCAGCGCGGACGGCGCGAGCAGGTGGCGCAGGCGCTGCCAAGGGCTCGCGCGATGCAGCGTGAACAGGTCGCGCAGGTTGGCGTCCACGCTGCGCAGGCCCACCAGCGTATTGATGAGGATGGGAAAGAACGCCGCGAGCCACGCGCAGATGATGACCGTCGCGAGCGGGCTGTCGGTCAGGATCATCACGAACGGCGCGATCGACACCAGCGGCGTCACCTGCACCACCACGGCGAACGGGGAAAGCGCGCGCTCCGCGGTGCGAGACAGCGCGAAGACGGCCGCGATGGCGACACCGCTGCCGATCGCCAGGGCCATCGCGATCAAGGTGATGCGCAGCGTGAACCACCAGCTCGCGGCGAGCGAGCCGAAGCTTTCCGCCAGCGCCTGCGCCACCACCGACGGCGCGGGCAGCAGGTAGGCGGGGATCTTCCACGCACGCACCGCGAGTTCCCACGCGAGCAGGAACGCGGCCACCGCGGCCACGGGCACGCCCATGCGCGCGAACGCGCCGGCGCGCGTCACGCGCTCGCCTCCGCGACGCTCGCGCGCTGCAGCGCGTCCGACACGCGCGCGCACAGCGCCGCGAATGCGGGCGTCGCACGCAAGGACGCGTCGCGCGGGTACGGCACGTCGATCGGGACCTCCTCGGTGACGCGCCCCGGCCGCGCCATCACCAGCACGCGTTCGCTGAGGAACACCGCCTCGTAGACGCTGTGCGTGACGAAGACGGCCGTGGCCGGCGCGACGCCGCCGGCCGGCTTGCACAGCGCCAGCAGCGTCTGGTTCAGCGCGAAGCGGGTGATCTCGTCGAGCGCGCCGAACGGTTCGTCCAGCAGCCACAGCCGAGGCGACGTGACCAGCGCACGCGCCAGCGAGGCGCGCATGCGCATGCCGCCCGAGAGC
This sequence comes from Burkholderiales bacterium, assembly GCA_019510465.1. Taxonomy (GTDB): domain Bacteria; phylum Pseudomonadota; class Gammaproteobacteria; order Burkholderiales; family Burkholderiaceae_C; genus Scleromatobacter. The sequence continues at coordinate 2,815 of JAEKKH010000262.1, read as the reverse complement.
TCGCGCGGCATGGCGTCGGCGGAATCGGCCAGGCCCACCGCGCGCAGCGCTGCGTCCACCCGCTCGCGCATCGAGGCGACACCTTCGCCACGCAGCATCAGCGGCAGTTCGACGTTGCGGCGCACGCTGGCCCAGGGCATGAGCGCGGCGTCCTGGAACACGTAGCCGGGGATGGCGTCGGGCGGCAGGTCGCGCACGATCGCGCCGGCGGTCGGAACGTCCAGGCCGCTGAGCAGGCGCAGCACCGTGCTCTTGCCGCAGCCGGACGCCCCCAGCAGGCTCACGAACTCGCCGGCGGCGATGCGCAGGCTGACCTCGGCGAGCGCGACGCGGCCGCCGGGGTAGACCCGTCTCACCTTCGAGAGCGAAAGGGCGGTGGAGGTGGTCGGATGGCTCACGTGCGGACTGTAGCGTGCGCGCCGGCGGCCGCTTGCGTCCGCGTGGGGCGCCTTGCCCGACAAACGGCAAATGCACGTTCGGTTTTGCGGCCCGACATGCGATTTCCACGCGATCTCGTGCCGTGCAATCCGTCAATGGCGCGGCGTGCAAGCAACGAGACTTTGCCGGTGCCGCGGATCGGAGGGCCACCCTGCCCGGGGGTGTCATGAGAGATCCATCGGCACGACTCCAGGCCACCGGCCATCCCGTTGCTCGAAGGGCGAAGGCCACCGCGGTGGCCGTCCTGGCCGTGCAACGGGCCGATGGCGAAACGCAACTCCACCGAGAACACGACCCCCATGAACACGATCCACTTCCGCGCGCCCGTTCGAGTCCTTGGCCTGTGCGTCGCGCTGAGCGCGGCCTTCGCGGGCAGCGCCCAGGCCCAGTCCATCACGCTCTATGGCGTCGCCGACATCTACGCCGAGGTCGGCAAGGGCGACCGCCACGAGGCCTCGCTGAATTCCGGCGGCGTCTCGGGCTCGCGCCTGGGCTTCGACGCGAGCAAGGACCTGGGCGACGGCCTCAAGGCGATCGCCAAGCTCGAGGCCGGCTTCGCGCTCGATCACGGCACGTCCACCCAAGGCGGCATCCTGTTCGGCCGGCAGGCCTACGCGGGACTTTCCGGCGGCTTCGGCACGCTGACCGCCGGGCGCCAGTACACGCCGCAATTCCTCGCCCTCGATGCGAACGATCCGTTCGACACCGGCGCCGGCAGCGCCGTGTCCAGCGGCGTCGTGAGCATCTTCGAGAGCCGGGCCAACAATTCCATCGTCTGGTCGGCACCGACCAGTGGTGGCCTCGCGGTGACCGCGATGGTGGCGCTCGGCGAATCGACCACCGGTTCGCAGACCAACTCCTCGCTGGCTGCCGTCGACGTGCATTACGGCAGCGGCGGCTCCGGCGTCAACCTCACGATCACCGGCCTGAAGAAGCCCGATGACAGCGGGGTGAACGCCACGGCCGTGTCGCTGGGGGGCACCTACGACTTCGGGGCGCTCAAGCTCATGGGCGGCGTGCAGCTGGTGAACAACGCGACGGGCGCCGCCGCGACCGCCGACAACCGGCGCGAGTTCTTCGCCGGCGTCAACGTGCCGTTCGGCGCCGACGCCCTGTGGGTGGGCGCCGGCACGAGCAGGACCCGGGGCGTCGCCGGGTCGACGGCGAGCCAGTACAGCGTCGGCTACATCCATTCCGTGGCCAAGGGCGTCGACGTCTATGGCGTGCTGACCGACATCGAGAACGGCTCGGCCACGGCTTACTCCGACGACACGGCCACCGGCGCCGGCCCGGCGGTGTCGGCGGGCAAGTCGGCCAGCGCGGCGCAGGTCGGCTTCCGCTACCGCTTCTGATCGCCTGGACGGACCGGGCGGCGAGCCCGGCGTCGAGGACCGGGCGATTCCTGAGGGTTTCAGGGCGCGGACGCAACCTGCGCCCCTTTTTTTGGTTCATCGCCGATGTCCGGGGCACCCGGGTCGAGAATCAATCGTCCGCTGGCGATGCTGGCGCCGAGCGTGCGCCAGGCTGCTGTTGCCTGCGGCGCCTGGCCCGGCGCTGCGCGCCGGGCGTTCCTTTTGCGCAGGGTCTCTACGTCAGGCCGGGCAGGGGCTCGGCTCTCCGGCGCTAGGAGCGACGCGGGGAGGTTTCGCTCGGGTACTGTGCCCCGATTTGTCCGCGCGGCGCAGGCGGACCGCGCTCGGCGCTGCCACGGGCAAGCGGTCGTCGGTACCCTCGAACGGAGGCGCGCCTGCGATCCAAGCCCCTGCCCGCCCTGCCGGTCGACGCCTCCGCTTTTGGAAGGGAAGCGTGCCTCGGCCCATCGAGGGCCTCGGCAGCCCCGGCGCCGCCCGAACGCTTCGAACGAGGTGCCGGCGTGCTGACGGTGCTTGTGCCACCGGTCATCGCAGGGCGGATCGTTTGAACCGCCCGCGCGTGCCAGGACGAGCGAGTGATGCAAGCTCGCATGAACCCGGAAATCAGCGATGCCCCTTTCCTGGGGCCTCGCCGCGGCGTGCGCAGACCGCATACAGGACCTGCCCATGCTATCTTCGAGCATCGTGCCCATCGCCGCCAGACTGATCCTTGCCCTCGCGTGTGCCGCCGTGGCGACCGCCGCCGCGGCGCAGGAGTCGGCCACCCTCAGCAAGATCCGCGAGTCGGGCATCATCACGCTGGGCCACCGCGATTCGCAGTTCCCGTTCTCCTACCTGGACGACGCGCAGCGGCCCATCGGCTACACCATGGACATCTGCGACCGCATCGTCGATGCGGTGCAGGCGCGGCTGGGCCTGCGCGACCTGGAACGGCGCTATGTGCAGGTGACCTCCGCGACCCGCATTCCGATGGTGTCCAACGGCAGCGTCGACCTGGAGTGCGG
>JAEKKH010000261.1 GCA_019510465.1 Burkholderiales bacterium | reverse complement strand
GGCGGCCCGCAGGCTGCCGAGGCCCTCGATGGGCCGAGGCACGCGACTCTTCCAAAAGCGAAGGCGCCGACCGGCAGGGCGGGCAGGGGCTTGGATCGCAGGCGCGCCTCCGTTCGAGGGTACCGACGACGGCTCGCCCATGGCAGCGCCGGGCGCGGTCCGCCAGCGCCGCGCGGACGAATCGAAGCACAGTACCCGAGCGAAACCTCCCCGCGTCGCTGCTAGCGCCGGAGAGCCGAGCCCCTGGCCGGCCTGCCGTGGAGACCCCGCGCGAAAGGAACGCCCGGCGCGCAGCGCCGGGCCAGGCGCCGCAGGCAAAGGCAGCCTGGCGCACGCCCCACACCAGCATCCCCAGCGGGCGATTGATCCGTTGCCCGCAGATTGACGCGGAAGAAGGCGACGCCTACCTGCCCAAAATGGAATTTCTCCTGTCATCCTCCGCGAATCGCGAATCGCGAATCGCACCTCGCGCGCGGAGCGCCTGCGCGCTCGCACGGCGCCCGCGCGCGAAGCGTCAATCCAGGCGCAGCGAGATGCCCGTCACGAACAACGTGTCGTTGCGCCCCAGGCCTTCGCCGGGGCGGCTGTCATAGCGGTGCGACAGCGTGGCCGTGAGCGCCAGCTGCTTGGTCATCGCCACCGACAGCCCGGCGTCGAAGACGGTGCGCACGTCGCCGGTCTCGCGCAGGTTGGGGTAGACCGTCAGCTTCTGCTTGAAGGTGGTCGTGTCGCTGAGCTTGTTGTTCGACTCCTCGGCCAGCAGCAGCTCGGCGTGGTTGTAGCGGCGGCGCGTCTCGTCCTGGATGACCTGTTCATGGCGGTAACGGTCCATCGTGTATGCGAGACCGGCCGACAGGTCGAAGCTCTGGTCGGGCTTCTTGACCACGTGGTAGCCGATGCCCGAGCCCAGCGTCGTGCGCAGCGAGAGGTCGCTGGGCACGTCGTGCAGCAGATCCAGCTCGCCGAAGCCGAACCATTGCGGCGTGAAGTCGCTCGAGTAGATGGTGCTGCCGCCGACGTGGTTGGCGGTGGTGGCGCCGTTGCTGCGCGCGTACTGCGCCGCGCCGTTGATCGCCCACTTGTCGGTGCTGGTCAGCTTGATGACGTCGGCGCTCAGCGAGGCGCTCTTGGCGTCGGTGTTGCCCGAGGCGATGCTCGCGCCGGCGGTGAACAGCGAGCGCCACTGGCCGTCGGGCTTCTGGGTGACCTGCGCATGGGCGAGCAGCGGACTGGCGGCGGCCGCGCACAGCACGGCGCGGGCGAGGGGGCGGATCTGCATCTCGGCGACTCCAGGAAAACGATTGACCGCGCGCTGCGGCAGATCGCGCGCCCGGTGCGGTGTCGTCGTGAAAGAGATGTTTCAGGCCACGGCGTCGCGGCGCGGCCGGCCGCCTGCCGCGCGGCAGCGACCCTGTCGAGGAATGGCGCCGCGCGGCGGGAACGAAAAAGCCGCCCGAAGGCGGCTCTTGTCGATTCGCAGCGCGGCATCGCGCCACGAGATCAGCGCAGCTTGATTTCCTTGTACAGGACGTGCTTGCGCGCCTTCGGATCGAACTTCATGAATTCGAGCTTTTCAGGCGTCGTCTTCTTGTTCTTGTTCGTGGTGTAGAAGTGACCCGTCCCAGCGGTCGACTCCAGCTTGATCTTTTCGCGTCCACCCTTGGCAGCCATGGTGTGTATCTCCGGTGAAGTTTAGAGTTCGCCCTTGGCGCGCAGGTCGGCGAGGACGGCGTCGATGCCGTTCTTGTCGATCAGTCGCAGCGCGGCCGTCGTGATGCGCAGGCGCACGAAACGGTTCTCGCTCTCGACCCAGATGCGGCGATTCTGCAGGTTCGGCAGGAAACGGCGCTTGGTGCGGTTGTTGGCGTGGGAAACGTTGTTTCCCGTCATCGGGTGCTTACCCGTCACTTGGCAGACACGAGCCATGAAGCTCTCCTTGATTCATCCGGGCACACCATGCGCACCGGGTTGGAAGGCCGGCACATGCGCCAAAAGGGCGGCTGGCTCCCAAGGGAATCGCGGATTCTACACCAAGGGGTACCGATTGCCAAACGCGACCGCACCTGCCAGCCGCCATCCGCCGCCATCCTGCGCGCAGTCGCAGGATCGACTCCCGCCGAGCCGCCGTCTCGCGGGTGGATTCTGCGACGCCGCTGCGCTCCGCGCGGAATGACAGGGCGCCGCGCCGAGGCGGTTCAGCTCAGCGATTCGAGGTAGCGCTGGGCGTCCAGCGCGGCCATGCAGCCGGTGCCGGCCGAGGTGATCGCCTGGCGGTAGACGTGGTCCTGGACGTCGCCCGCGGCGAAGATGCCGGGGACGCTGGTCTGGGTGGCCAGGCCCTCGCTGCCCGTCTTCGTCAGGATGTAGCCGTCCTTCATGTCCAGGTGGCCCTGGAAGATGTCGGTGTTGGGGTGGTGGCCGATGGCGATGAAGCAGCCCTTGACCGGGATCTCGGCGTAGGCCTCGCCCTCGACGGACTTCGTGCGCACGCCGGTGACGCCGGTCTGGTCGCCCAGCACCTCGTGCAGCGTCTGGTCCAGGTGCAGCTGGATCTTGCCTTCCTGCGCCTTTTGCATCAGCTTGTCGATCATCACCGCCTCGGCGCGGAACCTGGCGCGGCGGTGGATCAGGTGCACCTTGCGGGCGATGTTGGACAGGTACAGCGCCTCCTCGACGGCCGTGTTGCCGCCGCCGACCACGCACACTTCCTCGCCGCGGTAGAAGAACCCGTCGCAGGTGGCGCAGCCGCTGACGCCGCGGCCCATGAACGCCTCTTCGGACGGCAGGCCCAGGTACTTGGCCGACGCGCCGGTGGCGATGATCAGGGCGTCGCAGGTGTAGGTGCCGGAGTCGCCGGTCAGCTTGAACGGGCGCTGGCTGAAATCGACCTTGTTGACGTGGTCGAACACGATCCTGGTGTCGAAACGTTCGGCGTGGGCCAGGAAACGGGCCATCAGGTCGGGGCCCTGGACGCCGGCGACGTCGGCCGGCCAGTTGTCCACCTCGGTGGTCGTCATCAGCTGTCCGCCCTGGGCCAGGCCGGTGACCAGCATCGGCTTGAGGTTGGCGCGGGCCGCGTAAAGGGCCGCCGTGTACCCTGCCGGGCCGGAACCGAGGATCAGCACCTGGGCGTGGTTGGAAGGGTTCTCAGAGTTACTCATTACGGTTGCGGGCTCGGAAATTGCGAAATGGGCGGCACAATGTCACACGACAAACTGCACCCGCGATTGTAGGGATGCCGACCGGCCTCGGCGGCGGCATGCGGTGCAGGGCTCAACGTTCCAAGGGATTTGCGAAAGGTTTTTGCATGTCGATGCTCTCGAATCTGGACCTGATCCGACGCGTTCCGCTCTTCTCGATGCTGACGACGGATCAGGCACGCGTGGTGGCGGACGGCGTCGTCAAGCGCCGTTTCCGGCGCGGCGAACTGGTCGTCGAGCAGGGCAAGAAGAGCAACGCGCTCTTCATCCTGCTCAGTGGCCGGGCGCGCGTGACCACCTCCGACCCGCGCGGCCGCGAGGTGATCCTGGCGGTGCTCAACGCGGGCGACTACGTCGGCGAGATGAGCCTGATCGACAACGAACCCCACTCCGCCACCGTGCGCTGCGAGCTGCAGTGCGACGTGCTGATCCTGGGCCGCGCCGAGTTCGCGCGCTGCCTGCCGGAGAACTCCAGCCTGTCGTACGCGATCATGCGCGGCCTGGTCACGCGCCTGCGCAGCGCCGACCGCCAGATCGAGTCGCTGGCGCTGCTGGACGTCTACGGCCGCGTCGCCCGCACGCTGCTGGACATGGCCGAGGACGTCGACGGCGAGAAGGTCATCAAGTCCAAGGTCTCGCGCCAGGACATGGCCAAGATCGTCGGCGCCTCGCGCGAGATGGTCAGCCGCGTCATGAAGGACCTCGAGGAGCGCGGCATCATCGAGACGCAGGAAGACGGATCCCTGAAGATCCAGAATCGCAAGAGCTGACGCCGGGCCGCCGGTGGCCGCGAGGCATAAACTTGGAGCCATTCCAGGTTTGAAGGCAGTGATTTGAGTCTCGCTCTCCCGAAATTCCCGGCGTTCTCGCGCACGGCCGCCGAGGCGGCGACCGCGCCCGTGGCGCGCCCGGTGTGGAAACAGCGCGTCGCCGCGCTCATCGCCCTCGTGGCGTGGACGGGCGTGGCGCTGTCGCTGGCCACCCACCACGCCGGCGATCCCGGCTTCACCACCTCGGGCGACGGCAGCCCGGTCGCCAACCTGCTGGGCCGCCCCGGCGCGTGGCTGTCCGACGTGCTGCTGCTGTGCCTGGGGGCCTCGGCGTCGTGGCTGCCGCTGGTGGGCCTGCTGCAGGCCTTGCGCAAGCTGGCGCAAGGCTCGCGCGCGCTGGCGGGCGTGGACGCCGCCGCCGAAGCCGGGCCGCGCTTCCCGCGCCTGCGCTTCTGGGGCGGGCTCGTGCTGCTCCTGTGCGCGAGCGCCGCGCTCGAATGGACGCGCCTGTACACCTGGGAGGCGCGCGTGCCCGGCGGGCACTCGGGCGGCATCCTGGGCTTCGTCCTCGGGCCGCTGTCGATGCACGGGCTCGGCTTCCTCGGCTCGGGCGTGCTGTGGATCGCGCTGCTGGTGCTGGGCATGTCGGGCGCGCTGCGCTTCTCGTGGGTGCGCCTGGCCGACGGCATCGGCGCCTGGATCGACGGCCGCCGCGAGCACCGCGCCGTCGCGCGCGAACGTGCCGAGGACGAGCGCATCGGCGAGATCGCGCTGCGCGAACGCGAGCAGCAGGTCGACGAGGTGCGCATCGAGGACGTGCAGCACGCGCCCATCGTGATCGAGCCCGAGATCGTGCAGGTCGTGGAATCGAAGCGCGTGCAGCGCGAGCGCCAGAAGCCGCTGTTCGTCGAGATCCACGACAACAAGCTGCCGCAGGTCGACCTGCTCGACGCCGCGCCGGCGCGCATGGAGCCCACGGTCACGCCCGAGTCGCTCGAGATGACTGCGCGTGGTCGCGGCGGCGCCGGGCCCGGTCATCACGCGCTACGAGATCGAGCCGGCCACCGGCGTCAAGGGCTCGCAGATCGTCAACCTCGCCAAGGACCTGGCGCGCTCGCTGAGCCTGGTCAGCATCCGCGTGGTCGAGACGATCCCCGGCAAGACGACGATGGCGCTCGAGCTGCCCAATGCGCGGCGCCAGATGATCCGGCTGTCGGAGATCCTGGGCTCCAACGTCTACAACGAGGCCGGCTCGATGCTGACCATCGCGCTGGGCAAGGACATCGTCGGCAACCCGGTCGTGGCCGACCTGGCGAAGATGCCGCACTGCCTGGTGGCCGGCACCACCGGCTCGGGCAAGTCGGTGGGCATCAACGCGATGATCCTGTCGCTGCTGTACAAGGCCGAGGGCAAGGACGTCCGCCTGATCCTGATCGACCCGAAGATGCTGGAAATGAGCGTCTACGAGGACATCCCGCACCTGCTGTGCCCCGTGGTCACGGACATGAAGCAGGCCGGCAACGCGCTGTCGTGGTGCGTCAACGAGATGGAGCGCCGCTACAAGCTCATGTCCAAGATGGGCGTGCGCAACCTGGCCGGCTACAACAAGAAGATCGACGACGCGAAGGAGCGCGGCGAGTCCATCCCGAACCCGTTCAGCCTCACGCCCGAGGAGCCCGAGCCGCAGGAGCGCCTGCCGTTCATCGTGGTCGTCATCGACGAGCTCGCCGACCTGATGATGGTGGTCGGCAAGAAGGTCGAGGAACTGATCGCCCGCCTCGCGCAGAAGGCGCGCGCCGCCGGCATCCACCTGGTGCTGGCCACGCAGCGGCCCAGCGTCGATGTCATCACCGGCCTGATCAAGGCCAACATCCCGACGCGCCTGTCGTTCCAGGTGTCGAGCAAGATCGATAGCCGCACCATCCTCGACCAGATGGGCGCCGAGGCGCTGCTGGGCCAGGGCGACATGCTCTACCTGACGCCGGGCGGCGGCGTGCCGCAGCGCGTGCACGGCGCGTTCGTCAGCGACGACGAGGTGCATCGCGTGGTCGAGTACCTGAAGTCGCAGGCGCCGGCCAACTACATCGAGGGCATCCTCGAGGGCGGCGTGATGGACGAGGACCTGGCGGCCGGCGAAGGCGGCGGGTCATCCGATGCCGAGTCCGATCCGTTGTATGACCAGGCGGTGGCGGTGGTGCTGCAGAACAAGCGGGCGTCGATCTCGCTGGTGCAGCGCCACCTGCGCATCGGCTACAACCGCGCGGCGCGGCTGCTCGAGCAGATGGAGCAGTCGGGGC
>JAEKKH010000053.1 GCA_019510465.1 Burkholderiales bacterium | reverse complement strand
TCTACAGCTTCTGCATCTCCGCGGTGCCGGCGCTGGCCACGCAGTTCGGCGCGTTCGTCGCCTTCGTCGCGCTCACCTTCGTGCCGATGATCCTGCGCATCGCGCTGCTGCCCGGGCACGACGGCTGGACGCTGGCGGCGATCCTGTTCCTGATCTTCGGCATCACGGTGATGCTGGGCCGCAGCTACCAGCGCACGTTCTCGCGCGTCGTGGCGCTCAAGCAGCGCGGCCTGCAGCTGCTCGCGCAACTGCAGGTGGAGAAGGTGGCCGCCGACCAGGCGCGCCGCGAGGCCGAGACGGCCAACCGCGCCAAGACCCAGTTCTTCGCCGCCGCCAGCCACGACCTGCGCCAGCCGCTGCACGCGCTGGGCCTGTTCGCCGAGGCGCTGCGCCACCGGATCGGCAGCGACGCCGAGGTGGCGCACCTGGTCAACAGCATCAACAGCTCGGTCGACGCGCTCGAGGGCCTGTTCTCCGAGCTGCTGGACATCACCAAGATCGACACCGGCGGCGTCGAGGCGCGGCCGGAGAACTTCAGCGTCGAGGCGCTGTTCGCGCGGCTGAAGCTGCACTACGAGCCGACCGCCTTCGAGAAGGGCCTGGCGCTGCGCTTCCACGGCGCCAAGCATTTCTGCTACGCCGATCCGACGCTGCTCGACCGCGTGGTGCGCAACCTGTTGTCCAACGCCATCCGCTACACCAACGACGGCGGCGTCGTTGTGGCGGCGCGCCAGCGCGGGGACAAGCTGCGCTTCGAGGTCTGGGACACGGGCATGGGCATCCGGCCGCACGAGCAGGAACGCATCTTCGAGGAGTTCTACCAGGTCTCCACCGACGCGCCGCCGCTCGACCCGACGCAGCGCAAGGGCCTCGGCCTGGGCCTGGCCATCGTGCGCCGGCTGGCGCGCGTGCTCGACGCGCCGCTGCGCCTGCGTTCGGTGCCGGGCCACGGCACGATGTTCTCGATCGAGGTCCCCCTGGGCCAGCGGCCCAAGCCCACGGAACCGGTGGCGCCGCGCAGCACCTCGCTGGGCCTGACGCTCGACCGCCGCCTCATCGTGATCGTCGAGGACGACCCGGCCGTGCTGGGCGGCCTGCAGGTGCTGCTCAAGAGCTGGGGCGCCGACGTGGTCGCGTTCGACTCGTTCGCGGCCGCCGCCGAGTGGGCCGACGCCGCCGCGGCGCGCAAGCTGATGAAGCCGGACCTGCTGATCACGGACTTCCGCCTCGAGAGCGGCCACACGGGCCTGGAGGTGATCGAGACCATGCGCGGGGCCTTCGGCAAGGGATTGCCGTCGGTGATCGTCACGGGCAGCCTCATGTCCAACCAGGAAGGCGAGGCGCAGGCGCACGACTTCCACCTGCTGCTCAAGCCCGTCGTCCCCACCAAGCTGCGCGCGATGATCGCGTTCAAGCTCGGCCAACGCTGATCGTCCAGACCACTCCGCCATGACCACCCAGCCCGACACCACGCCGCGCGCGATCCGGATCGAGGGGCCCTTGTCGGCGCGTGCGGTGCTGGACCACTTCAACGACAAGGGCCGCGCGCTGCTGGGCGCCGGGCAGCAGGACGCCGCCGGACGCATCGCGCAGCTGCTCGCGCACGAAGCCGACCTCAGCGCCGCCTGGGGCGGCCTGCCGGGCACCGACCATCCGCGCCACTGGCAGCCCGAGGTCGGCGACGAGGCGGCGCTCAGCGACCGGCGCTCCGAGCATCGCCGGCTCGACGTCCACCTGCCGCTGTGGTGGGCGCTGCCGCTCGCGGTGCGCGACCGCCAGCCGCAGCGCGTCGTGCTGCCGCTGGCCGCAACCCGCGAGGGCCTGGCCGCGCTGATCCGCCGCCACATGCCCGGCGCATGGTGGAACGCCACGGTGCACGTGACGCTGGAGGTCGAGACCCGCGTGTACTGGGGCGCGCGCGGGGCCGTGCACCCGCACGCGGCCGCGCGTCACGCGTGCGCGCAGCGCGGTGACGCGGGGCATCCGTCGCTGAAGCTGGCGAGGCTGGACGGCGGCCGGGCGGTCGAGGCCGCCATGCCCGACCGCCCGGCCGATCCCGACGTCGTGCTCCAGGTGCATCCCGGCGTCGGCTGGCTGGTGGCCGTGCCGCAGCTGTGCTTCGAGCGCGAGCTGACGACGGCCGAACGCTGGCAGCAGGCGGTCGCGGCGTGGTGGCGGCGCCTGCAGTCCAGGGCGGGCCGCGCATCACAGCGTGATCGCGACCCGACCTGGCACGCGCGCCTGGAGGCCGACGAGGCCTGGTGGGCCGCACAGCTCGGGGCCGCCGCCGGGACTGCCCAGGCGCTGGCGCGCGAGGCGAAGCTGGGCGGCGCATTGCGCCCGGCCAGCCGCATCGCGACGCTGCCCGCGGCGCAGCGCCGCCAGGCGCAGGTGATCGTCATCCATGGCGGCCTCAGCTCGGCGCGCAGCGCGTACGAGGCGGCCCTCGACACGCCCGCCCGGGCCGTGGCCAAGGCGATCGAGGCCGGACAGCCGGGGGCCGCGGGCAGCATCGAGCTGCGCCGCGATCCCGGCGGCCAGGACTCGACGGCGGCCGGTCGCGAGCGCGAGCTCGCGATGGCCGGCGTCGCCGCGGCCTTCGACGCCTCCGCCCTGTCGACGGCGCCCCCGCCCCCGGCGGACGCGGCGCATGTCTGGCCCGGCCTGCCGACGCTCGACGAGCGCGCCACCTGGCGCTTCGAGCACGACACCTTCCTGCGCATCGCGCAGAACGTGGCGCACCTGGTCGCCGCCGTGCGCCGGCAGTGCATCGCCGGCTGCCCGCCTGACGCGCGGCGCCACATCGTGCTGGTGGCGCATTCGCGCGGCGGCAACGTCGCGCGCTTCGCGCTGCCCGCGTTGCGCCGGGCCTTCGGCAAGCAGGGCTGGACGTTCGCCGCCGTCACGCTCGGCAGCCCGCACCTGGGCACGCACGTGTTCGAGCGCGTGGGCCGGCGCTGGCACGGCCTGGCCGCGGCCGTCGGCGGCCTGCGCCATCTCGGCGCGCCGTGGATGAGCCGCGACACGCTGGCCGAACTCGTCAACCTCGAGCGTGGCCTCGCCTATGACGTGCCGCCCGGCTTCCACGACGTCGAGCCCGCGGGCGTCGACCGGATGATGCGCGGCCGCCCGGCCACCGAGCTGCCGCCCGGCATGTGGCTGGTGGGCTCGCACTGGGGGCCGAGCGCCGGCATCGACGTCGACAACAGGACCTGGGACTGGCTGTTCGAGGACATGGTGGGCGCCGAGGAGGAGAGCGACGGCCTGGTGCGCCGGCTGTCCGCGCTCGGCGGCCGCGCGCCGGAAAACGACCTCGTGCGCGCCGCGCCCGACCGCTGCCCCGTGCAGTTCGACGCCTCGCCCGTGTTCCACACCCACTACCTGGTGCACGAGGAGACGCGGCGCCAGGTCGCGCGCATGCTCGCCAGCGCGCTGGGACTGGTCTCCGGCAACAATGGCGCCTCTTGCGTGGCTCACGAGGAAACGGCATGAGTTCCAACACCGCGCGCACGGCGCGCCTGGTCGTCCTGGCGGGCGTCGTCGGCGCCACCTGCGACATCACCTACGCGATCCTCTACTACGGCTGGAAGGGCATCTCCGCCGAACGCATCCTGCAGACGGTGGCCAGCGGCCTGCTGGGCAAGGCGTCGTACGACGGCGGCTGGCCCACCGCGGCGCTGGGCCTCGCGTGCCACTACGCGATCGTGATCGTCGCCGCGGCGGTGTTCTACGCGGTCGCCAGGCGCTGGGCCTGGCTGCGCAACGAGCCGGTCACGGCGGGCCTGGCGTTCGGCGTCGCGGTCTATGCGTTCATGAACTTCGTCGTGCTGCCGCTGTCGGCCTACCCGTTCCCGCTGCGATTCCCGCTGCTGACGACGGCCACCGGCCTGCTGGTGCACATGGTGGGCGTGGGCCTGTCGATCTCGCTGATCACGCGGCGGGCCCAGCCGGCGTCCTGAGGCCGGCGTCCTCCTCGCGGACGCGCGCCTGCAGCCAGTCCGCGAAGGTGCGCATCGCATCGCTCTCGGGCCGCGACTTCAGCCGCGTCAGCCAGTAGCCGCCCAGCGTCACGCCCATGTCGAACGGCTGCACCAGCCGCTCGCTGCGCAGCGCCTCGCCGAACAGCGCCGTGGGCAGCAGCGCGACGCCGGCGCCCTGGGCCGCGGCGTCGGCCAGCGTGATCGACGAATCGAAGATCGTGCCGCGCGCGAGCGGAGGCGCGACGCGCGCGGCGGCGAACCAGCGTGTCCATTCGTCGGGGCGGTAGGAGCGCAGCAGCGTCTCGCGCGCGAGGTCGGCGGGCGTGCGCAGGCGGCGCGCGATCGCCGGCGCGCAGACCGGCGACAGCGGCGGCGCGATCAGCGCCCGTGCCTCGGTGCCGTGCCAGGCGCCGTCGCCGAAGCGGATCGCCCAGTCCAGGCCTTCCGCGGCGAGGTCGACGCGGTTGTTGTTGGTCATGAGCCGCAGGTCGATGGCCGGATGCGCGCGCTGGAACGCCGGCAACCGCGGCAGCAGCCAGCCCACGGCGAAGGTGCCGACGACGGCCACGGTCACCACCTGCCGGTGCAGGCCGCCCTCGAACTGTTCCAGCACCGCGTGCATGCGCTCGAAGCTGTCGGTCAGCAGCGGCAACAGGGCCTGGCCTTCGTCGGTGAGCGCGAGGCCGCGCGGCAGGCGCCGGAACAATGGCGTGCCCAGGCGGGCCTCGAGGTTCTTGACCTGGGCGCTGACGGCCGCCTGCGTCACGTGCAGTTCCAGCGCCGCGCGCGTGAAGCTCAGGTGGCGTGCTGAAGCCTCGAAGGCGCGCATGGCGTTCAGGGGAAGTTGCATGCCCTGGATTATCTGGGGTCTCGCACCGGAAATCAGCGTTTGATGGGCGTGCCGTCGCTGGCTATCGTGCCGCCTGTCGAATCAATCATCGGGAGACTCATCCATGGAAAGAAGACGTTTCGCCCAGGCGGCGATCGCGCTGGCGGGCGCGTGGCCCGTCGCCCGGGCACTCGGCGGCGGCGAGCCGGCCCAGAAAATCTGGGGAATGGCGCAGGTCGAGCGCTGGCGCGCGATCGAGGCGCAGGTCGGCGGGCGGCTGGGCGTCGCGGTGCTGGACACCGGCACCGGCGAGCTGGCCGGACAGCGCCTGGACGAGCGCTTCCCGATGTGCAGCACCTTCAAGGCCCTCGCGGTGGCGCTGGTGCTGGCGCGGGTGGACGCGGGCCAGGAGCGGCTGGAGCGGCGCATCGCCGTCACGCGCGCCGACCTGCTCGAATGGGCGCCGGTGACGAGCCGGCGCGTCGGCGGCGCCGGCATGACGGTGGCCGAGCTGTGCGAGGCGGCGATCACCGTCAGCGACAACACCGCCGCCAACCTGCTGCTCGCCAGCGCCGGCGGGCCGGCCGGCGTGACGGCCTTCGTGCGCCGTCTCGGCGACGACGTCACCCGGCTCGATCGCACCGAGCCGACCCTCAACGAGGCCGCGCCCGGCGACCCGCGCGACACCTCGACGCCGCGCGCGATGGCGCGCACGCTGCGCCGCCTGATGCTGGGCGACTCGTTGTCGGATGCCGGCCGGGCGCGCCTGGTGCAGTGGATGTCGGCCAACACCACCGGCGGCCAGCGCCTGCGCGCGGGCGTGCCGTTCGACTGGCGCGTGGCGGACAAGACGGGCACCGGCCGGCTGGGCACGACCAACGACGTCGGCGTCCTGTGGCCGCCGCGCCGCGCGCCGCTGGTCGTGGTGAGCTACCTGACCGCCACCGGCGCGCCGGCCGCCGCGCGCGAGGGCGCGCTCGCGGACGTGGCGCGCAGCATCACGCGCGCCGGCTGGACGCCGGCGTCCTGAGCCGCCGGCGAACTCGCGTCACTCGTCGGCGTCCGAGGCCGCGGGGGCGGGCGCGGTGGCGGCCTGGCCCACGGCGCTGACCTTGTTGCCGACCACTTCGTGCGTCGCGTCGTTCTCGATCCACACCGAGGACAGCTGGGGGGTGATCGACCCGTGCAGCGAGTAGGTCGCGCCGGCGGCCGGCACGAACTCGACGACGCCCTGGGCGCGCATCGGGCTCCAGAACAGGCGGCGCACGGTGTTGTCGTAGAAGGCCATGCCCTCGATCTCGACGCGCACCGGGCGGCCGGCGGCCACCAGGTTCTTCTCGTCGACCTTGATCAGCTTGGCCGGCTCGTCGGAGTAGCCGAGCACCGCGCGGCCGTCGATGGCGATCGTGCGGAACGTGTCGATGCGGCCCTCGGCGGGGGTGTGCGAGCCGACGATCGTCGCGTGCGGCAGCGCCGAGACGTCGGGCGGCGGCCCGAGGGCGGCGCAACCCGCGAGAACGACGAACAGCAGCGGGATCGATGTGGCGGCCAGACGCATGGGAACGCTCCTTGTGGTCGGAAATGGAAAGGGTCAGGGCTGCGCGGCGCTCTCGTCGTCGGGCCGCTGCTCGGGCCGCGCGAACCAGGCGCCGGCGAGGGCGACCATCGCGCCGAAGGCCATCGGCCAGCTCCAGCCGTAGCCGATGCCCCAGCCGGGCAGCGACAGCGCGAAGCCGGCGGCCGCGATGATGAACAGCACGCGGCCGCGCCCCGGCCGCAGGGCCAGCAGCAGCGCGCCGACGTACAGGCACGCGCTGGCCGGCACGCTCATGGCCGCGGCGAACCGGAACTGGTCGTCGCCGTGCGCGAGCGCGACGTACTTGCCGAGGAACGTGGAGGCGGCCAGCGCCTGGAACACGATCAGCGCGGCGACGACGAAGCGCGCCGACAGGGTGGGGCGCGGGGCGGCCTCCTGCTCGGGTCCGGTGTCGTCGACCAGGTCGAGTTCGCGATACGGCGGATGCAGGTCGTGTGCCTCGCGGTCGACCGGCGCGAAGCCGGCGTCGTCGTCGCGCGCTGGCGGTTCGACGAGGCGAAGCGGTGGCCGCGGCGTGGTCATCCGCGCGCCCTCACTGCACCGGCGTGTAGGCCAGGCGCACGTAGATCGGCGCGAACGCCTCGGCCTGCGTCACCTCGAGCAGGCGTTCGCGCGACAGCTCGAGCATCGCGATGAAGGTCACTACCATCACCGTGGGGCTGGTGGCGGTGTCGAACAGCTCCTGGAACTCGACGTAGCGCACGCCCTGCAGGCGGCGCAGCACGCGCGACATGTACTCGCGCACCGACAGCTGCTCGCGCGAGATGTGGTGGTGCTGGTTCAACCTGGCGCGCTTGAGGATGTCGGCCCAGGCCTCGCGCAGGTCGGCCAGGCTCACCTCGGGGAACAGCGTGACGTTGGACTGCTCCATCGTCACCTGGGCGCGCAGGAAGTCGCGGCCGATGACGGGCAGCGCGTCGAGCTGCGCCGCGGCCAGCTTCATCTGCTCGTACTCCAGCAGGCGCCGCACCAGCTCGGCGCGCGGATCCTCGGGTTCGGCGCCGTCGGCCGTGGCCTTGGGCGGCAGCAGCATGCGCGACTTGATCTCGATCAGCATCGCCGCCATCAGCAGGTATTCGCTGGCGAGCTCGAGGTTGTGCTCGCGGATCTGGTCGACGTAGTCCAGGTACTGGCGCGTGACCTGCGCCAGCGGGATGTCGAAGATATTGAAGTTCTGCTTGCGGATCAGGTACAGCAGCAGGTCCAGCGGACCTTCGAAGGTCTCGAGGAAGACTTCGAGCGCATCCGGCGGGATGTACAGATCCGTCGGCATGCGGAACAGCGGCTCGCCGTACAGGCGCGCCAGCGCGACGCCGTCGACGATCTGCGTCGCCGTCGGATCGTCGACGACGCCTTCTCCGGCCGCCGCGCTCGGCCGCTCCGGAGCAAGGCCGGACGCCCCCCGGGGGCTGTCTGCGGTACTCCGCGGACTGGCGCTCACGTCACTTCACTTCACGTGCGTCTGGTAAACGTAGGGTTGCTGCGGGACGCGGGCCTCGCCATAGCCTTGCTGCAGGTCGCGGTCGATCTGCTTGTCCCAGAGCAGGGCGCGGCCGGCGCGCTGCTCGGCTTCCAGCGTCGGCTTCCTGGCCTTCAGCTCGTCGATGAACGAGCTGACTTCCGACTTGTAGGGTTTCCAGAACAACGGCATGGTGACTTTTTCTGACGGGAAAGGGAGCAGGGGCGTCGATCCCGCGAGCAGTCGCGGGACCGGCGCATTTTAGTTCAAGCGCATCCCGGGCAGCGCGCCGATGGCCGGCTCGAGCAGGTACAGCCCGCCGTCGACCTTGGAATCCGCATGGCTGGCGGCCAGCACCATGCCTTCGGACGTGCCGAACTTCATCTTGCGCGGCGCGAGGTTGGCCACCAGCACCGTCAGCTTGCCGACCAGCGAGGCCGGATCGAAGTGGGCCGAGATGCCGGAGAACACGGTGCGATGGTGGCCCTCGCCGGCGTCCAGCGTCAGGCGCAGCAGCTTGTCGGAGCCCTCGACCTTCTCGGCGTCGACGATCCTGGCCACGCGCAGGTCCACCTTGGCGAAGTCGTCGATCTTGATCTCGGCGGCCAGCGGCTCGCCGCCGGGGACGACCAGTTCGACGACGGGAAGCGCCGGCTCGAACAGCGCGTCGAGCAGCTTGGTGTCGACGCGCTGCATCAGGTGCGTGTAGGCGCCGATCACGTGCGCGCCCAGCGGGTTCGCGACGTCGGCGAAGGTGAAGGCGGGCACCTGGAGGAATTCCTCGACCTTGGCCGCCAGCGCGGGCAGCACCGGCTTGAGGTAGATCGCGAGCAGGCGGAACGCCTCGATGCAGGTGCTGCACACGTCCTGCAGCGCGGCGTCGGCGCCTTGCTTCTTGGCCAGGTCCCACGGCTTGTGCTGGTCGACGTACTCGTTGACCTTGTCGGCCAGCGCCATGATGTCGCGCAGCGCCTTGCCGAACTCGCGCTCCTCGTACAGCTCGGTGATGGCTTCCTTCTGCGCGCGCAGCGTCTCCAGCAGCGCCGATCCCTCGACGCCGAGGTCACCCGACAGCTTGTTGCCGAAGCGCTTGGCCAGGAAACCCGCGGCGCGGCTGGCGATGTTGATGAACTTGCCGACCAGGTCGGAGTTGACGCGGGCGACGAAGTCCTCGGGATTGAACTCGATGTCCTCGACGTGCGAATTGAGCTTGGCGGCGATGTAGTAGCGCAGCCACTCGGGATGCAGGCCCAGCTCGAGGTACCTCAGCGGCGAGATGCCGGTGCCGCGGCTCTTGCTCATCTTGTCGCCGCCCAGCGTGATGAAGCCGTGCACGAACACGTGGTCGGGCGTCTTGCGGCCGGAAAAGTGCAGCATCGCCGGCCAGAACAGCGTGTGGAAGTACGTGATGTCCTTGCCGATGAAGTGCACCTGCTGCACCTCGGGGTCGGCGAAGAATGCGTCGTAGTCCAGGCCCTTCTTGCCGAAGTAGTTCTTCAGCGAGGCCAGGTAGCCGATCGGGGCGTCCAGCCAGACGTAGAAGTACTTGCCCGGCGCATCGGGGATCTCGATGCCGAAGTAGGGCGCGTCGCGGCTGATGTCCCAGTCACCCAGGCCGCCGGCGCCGGTCTCGGGGTCCTTCTGGAACCACTCCTTGATCTTGTTCAGGACCTCCGGCTGCAGGCGGCCGGTGTCGGTCGTCCACTTCTGCAGGAATTCGAGGCAGCGCGGGTCGGACAGGCGGAAGAAGTAGTGCTCGCTCGACCGCATCACCGGCGTCGCGCCGCTGAGCGCCGAGTACGGGTTCTTCAGCTCGGTGGGGCTGTAGACGGCGCCGCAGTTCTCGCAGGCGTCGCCGTACTGGTCCTTCGTGCCGCAGCGCGGGCACTCGCCCTTGATGAAGCGGTCCGGCAGGAACATGGACTTCACCGGGTCGAAGAACTGGTCGATCGTCTTGACGTCGATCAGCTCGTTCTTGCGCAGCGCCAGGTAGATCTCCCGGGACAGCGCGTGGTTCTCCGGCGAATCGGTGGAACTCCAGTTGTCGAAGGCGATGTGGAAGCCGTCGAGGTACTTCGCGCGGCCGGCGGCCACCTCGGCGACGAAGGCCTGGGGCGTCTTGCCCTGCTTCTCGGCCGCGATCATGATCGGCGCGCCGTGCGCGTCGTCGGCGCCGACGAAGTGCACCGTGGCGCCGTTCATGCGCTGGAACCGCACCCAGATGTCGGCCTGGATGTACTCCATCATGTGCCCGATGTGGAAGGGCGCATTGGCGTAGGGCAGGGCGGTGGTGACGAAGAGTGTGCGGGTCATGGTGGCGATGGTCGCCCCGGGCGCGCGAGGGGCGCGGCGGCGGCGCGATGGCGGAACCCACGATTCTAAAGGCGCCGGCCCGGATCGGCTGCCGCGGGCCCATGGCCGGGCGGGCACGGCCGCGCCATCCCCAGTTCGTCGGGGCCGCTCCCCGGCAAATGTCACGCGCAGGCCCGGTTCGAGCGGTCTTGCTCGACGGTCGTTGACGTAAAGTCCTTCGTCGCCGTCGTCGGCCCATCCACGCCAAGGACTTCCCTTGAACCTGCTCAGGAACCCTGCCGCGCGCCGCCTGCGGTCCGGCCTCGTGTCCGGACTGGCCGTGCTGGGCCTCGCGCCCGCGTGCCGCGCGACCGACATCGCCCATGCGGCGATCCCGTCGATCGTGGCCGACAACAAGATCTCGATCGGCTCGCACGCCTTCAAGTTGCCGCCCGGCCAATGGATGCTGGTGCAGGGCCAGACGTTCACCACCTCCAGCGCGAGCAACCGCGACGCCGAGATCTTCCGCGGCGTCGTGGTGCTCCTGGACAAGAACCAGTTCCGCGTCGCCATCGACGTGTCGCTGCCGGTGCGCGACTCGCCGCAGATGATGCCCTGGGGCGACGACGCCTGCCGTGCCAACGGCGGCGCGCTGCACGCCACGCCGATGGGCAAGTTCAACGGCGACCAGTGCCTGGCCGTCTTCGGCCATCCCGACCTGCTGCGCAGCCTGCGCCGCAACAACCCGCAGGTGGCGCAGTGGATGCTCGACCAGCACGTGGTCGGGCTCGGCAGCGCCATCGAGATCGTCTACACGAGCCGCCAGGACGCCACCTTCGGCCGCATGCACGTGTTCTTCACCGCGCCGTACTTCGACAGCGACGAGGCGATGACCAAGTGGTCAGTGGCGCTGGAGGACTCGGTCAAGCGCGAATTCGCGAGCAAGTCCTTCACCGCGGCGGTGCTGCCGGCGCTGCCGGTGCTGCCCGCGTCGATCCAGGCCAACGACTCCGCCTCCAACCTGGTGCGCCCCGGCGCGCAGGTGGAGGCCGCCGCGGCCGCGGCACGCGAGGAATGGATGAACTGCCTGCGCACGCAGGCCGTGCGCCTGGACGACCGCCGCACGCCGGCCAACGAGGTCGGCTCGGCGCTGTACTTCAACTGCCGCGAGCAGGAGCTCAAGGGCGTGACCGCCAACATCCCGCCCGCGCGGCTGCAGGTGATGTCCGGTTCGGAAGTCAACGAGCTGTTCGAGAACGCGCACCGCCAGGTGGTCGACTCGGGCGTGGCCACCAACGTCGTGCTGGAGCACCGGGCGTCGCGCGTGCCCGACCGGCCGGCCTCGCCGGCGGACAAGCCGGCCAGGCCCGTCAAGCGCTGAACGGGCGGCGGCGCCAGGCCGCGCGCCCTGGCCAGGGTGCTGCGCGGCGCGGCTACTCGAGGCGCCAGGTGTACGTCAGGTCGTACGCGCCGGCGACCGCCGTGCCGCCTTCGTCGAGTGCCGGCCGGAACGGGCAGGTCGCCATGGCCGAAGCAACGGCCTCGTCCAGCAGGCGATGTGCACGCGTCGGCCCGGCCGACTGCAACACGGCACTTGCGACGGCATGGCCGCCCGCGTCGACGTCGATGCGCAGCTGGGTGACGCCCGTCGCACCCTCGCGGACGGCGACGTTCGGATAGCTCGGGCGGCATGCCGGGTCACTCATGATCGGGACGGGAGGCATGCCGACGCTGGCGGCGCCGGACGCCGGCGTGCCGCTGCCGCCTGCGACCGCCGCGGGCACGCTCCATGTCCAGGTCGCGAGGGTGTCCCCCGCGGTCGGCTGGCCGCGGGCATCGCGAGCAGCGTCGATCCGGCAGGCGGCCAGCGCCGCGGCGACCCGCCCGTCGAGGATCCGGTGCGCCGGCGTCGGGCCCGACGCCGACTCGATGTAGACGTGCCGGACGACGCCGCCGGCATCCACGCTCAGCCGGATCGTGCTGCGGCCGCTGACGCCGGCGGCGCGAAATTCATCCGGATACCGCGGCCAGCAGGCGGCGTCCTCGATGTGCACGCGGGCCGGTGTCGCGACGGACGCGGGGGCGGGCGACGATGCCGCCGTCGGACCGTCGGCGGCCGCGGCCGGGAGCACGCAGGACAGGACGGCGCATGGCAGCGCGCGGTGGAATGCAAGGGTCATCGTCCTCCCCGATGTGTCGTCGTGGTCCGTCGACCCGGGCGCCAAGCCCCGGGCGGCGAGGGCGCATTTTGCATCGGCGAGTCGATTCAGCGCGGGACCGGCCCGCGGCAAAGGCCCGATGGGATGCTGCGGCATCGCCGCGGTGATGAAATGCGAGGCTGTCCTCATCTTCGCCTCGCGATGCTTCCCGAGACCGCCGCCGCCGTGCTGCCCCGACCCTCCACCGCCGACGGCCTGACGGGGCGCCAGCACGCGCTCGCGCTCGCCGCGATCCTGCTGTCGGTGGCGATGGCCACGCTGGACACCGCGATCGCCAACACCGCGTTGCCGACGATCGCCACGAGCCTGCGCGTGAGCGAGGCGCAGGTGATCTGGGTCGTCAACGCCTACCAGCTCGCGATGGTGGCGGCGCTGCTTCCGTTCGCGGCGTCCGGCGAGGTCCTGGGTCACCGGCGCGTGTTCGCGGCCGGCACGCTGCTGTTCACCGTCGCCTCGCTGGTGTGCGGGCTGGCCGACTCGCTGACGGCGCTGGTGGCCGCGCGCGTCCTGCAGGGGCTGGGCGGCGCGGCCATCATGAGCGTCAACATGACCCTGATCCGCGTCGTGTTCCCGGCGCGCCGGCTGGGCCGCGGGGCGGGCATGAACGCGCTGGTCGTCGGCCTCGCCTTCACGGTGGGACCCACGGTGGCGTCGGCGGTGCTGGCCGTGGCGACGTGGCACTGGCTGTTCCTGGTCAACGTGCCGGTCGGGGTCGTCGCCGTGCTGTTCGCCGCCGGCGCGCTGCCGCACACCGAGCGCCATCACCACGGCTTCGACCGCGTCGCCGCGCTGCTGTGCGCGGGCCTGTTCGGCTGCGCGGTGCTGGGCTTCGAAACGCTGTCGCATGGCGGCGCGTGGGTGCCGGTGTGCGTGGAATTGGCGGTGGCCGCGACCTGCGGCACGCTGCTGTGGCGGCGCCAGGCCGGCCATCCGGCACCGATGCTGCCGGTCGACCTGTTGCGCTCGCCGGCGTTCTCGTTGTCCGCGCTCACGGCGATCTGCGCCTTCTCGGCGCAGAGCTTCGGCTTCGTGGCGCTGCCGTTCCTGCTGCAGTCCACCCTCGGCTACAGCGCGGTCGCCACCGGCCTGCTGATGACGCCTTGGCCCGCGGTCGTGGCGCTGATGGCGCCGATCGCCGGGCCGCTCGCCGACCGCCATCCGCCGGGCCTGCTGGGCGGCATCGGGCTCGTCGTCTTCAGCGTGGGACTGGGCGCGCTGGCGCTGCTGCCGGCGCATGCCGCGGTCATCGACATCGCCTGGCGCACCGCGGTCTGCGGCGCGGGCTTCGGCTTGTTCCAGGCGCCCAACCTCAAGGCCCTGATGGGCAGCGTGCCGGCGCGCCGCAGCGGCAGTGCCAGCGGCGTCGTGGCCACGTCGCGCCTGCTGGGGCAGACGCTGGGCGCCGGGCTGGTGGCGCTGTGCTTCCACCTCGGCGCCGCCGTCGCGCCGGCGCTGGCGCTGTGGCTGGGCTGCGCCTTCGCGCTGGCCGGCAGCGCGGCCAGCGTGCTGCGACTGTTGCCGGCGGTCAGCGGCGGCCCGACGGCGAGCGGCAGGCGCTGACCCGCCTCAGGGCGACGGCAGGGCGTACAGCCGCTCGGGGCTGATGCGCACGCGCAGGCCGTGCGGGTGGGCGGGGCCGGCGATGCCGCGGTCGCGGCCGCTGGCCTCGAGCAGCAGCGGCTCGGCCAGCGGCTCGCCGCGGCGGCCGGCGAGAATGGCCACCTGCGGCGCGTCGGAGTCGGCGGTGCGCCGCAGGACGACGCCGATCTCGCCGCTGTGCAGGCGCGCGAGGCTGCCGGGCGGGTGCACGCCGAACTCCGTGATCAACGCCAGCGCGAACGGGTTGCCGCGTTCGACGACGAGCAGGTCGCGCGCGGCGCGCGGGGGCGGGAGGCTGTCGCGGCCGCTGCGTCCGGCGAGCTTGGCGGTGTAGACATCCACCGTGCGCAGCGCGCTGGCCATCTCGCCCACCTCGGTGACGCCGGCCGGATAGCCGCCGCCGCCGGGCTTCTCGTGATGCTGTTCCACGGCCTGCAGCCACTCGGCATCGGTGACGCCGCTGGCCTTGAGCGCGGCCAGGCTCGCGGCCGGGTGCATCTGGACGGCGTGGCGCTGCTGCGGATTGGGCAGGCGCGCGAGGTTGGCCATGCGTGCCTGCAGCTCCAGCATGCCGACGTTCATCGTGAAGGCCGCCTTGACCAGCGTCAGGCAGCGCTCGCGCGGCCAGTCCAGCCGCAGCGCGATCAGGTAGGCGGCGGCCGCCGCGTGCAGGCTGCGCACGACGCCATAGGGCGCGTCGTCGGCCGGGTCGGGACGCACGAGCAGGAAGATGGCGAGGTCGGGCGCGGCCTCGGCCAGCGTGGCCAGCTGGCGCGCGGCCTCGTCGAGGGCGGCGGGGGCGTCGGGCGCGGGCATGCGCGCGAGCACGCCGGCGAGCGTGCCCGCGAGCTGGCGCCACTGATGCATCAGCTGCTCGGGCGCGGGCGGATCGCCGCTGGCGCGCAGCTCGTCGACGTCGACGCAGGCGCCGCGTTCGACCAGCGCCTCGAGCTCGTGCGGGTCGCTGACGACCTCGTCCTTGGCCAGCAGCAGCTGGCTGCTGGCGTCGCGGATGCTGAAGGGCAGCGGGCTGCCGATGCGGATACGGTGCTGCACCTGGGTGAGGGGGCAGAGTTCCATGAGGTTCTCCGAGGGACCGGGGACGCCAGCACGGCCGGGCAGTCCCCGTGCCCGGTGATGCCAATGGGCGCGGGATAAACTTCGCGGTGCGTGCCTCCCCTGGCACTTCCTCCGATTCTGCGCCCGGCCGGCGAAAGCTGCAGCCCGTGCGCGCCCCCCGTCCACGTCGCGCCGCCCGGCGCCGCCTCCATGACCCTCTCCGAAGCCGCGCTCACCACGGCGCTCGCCGCCGTCCTCGACCCGCATACCGGCCAGCCCTATACCGCCGGCCGCCAGCTGAAGAACCTGCGCGTCGCCGCCGGTGGCGCCGTGTCGTTCGACATCGAGCTGGGCTACCCGGCGCGCAGCCAGTTCGACGCCGTGCGCGACGCGCTCACGGCGGCGGCCAAGTCGGTCGACGGCGTGACGGCGGTCAGCGTCGGCGTGGGCAGCAAGGTCACCGCGCACCAGGTGCAGCGCGGCGTGGCGCTGCTGCCGGGAGTCGCCAACATCATCGCCGTGTCGTCCGGCAAGGGCGGCGTGGGCAAGAGCACGACGGCCGTCAACCTCGCGCTCGCCCTGTCGGCCGAGGGCGCGCGCGTCGGCCTGCTCGACGCCGACATCTACGGCCCCAGCCTGCCGTTGATGATGGGCCTGGACGGCCGGCCCGAGTCCGAGGACGGCAAGACGATGAAGCCGCTGGAGAACCACGGCGTCAAGGTGATGTCGATCGGCTTCCTGGTCGACGCGGAGCAGGCGGTGGTGTGGCGCGGGCCGATGGCCACGCAGGCGCTCGACCAGCTGCTGCGCCAGACGACCTGGGGCGAGCTCGACTACCTGCTGATCGACATGCCCCCGGGCACCGGCGACATCGCCCTGACGCTGTCGCAACGCGTGCCGGTCACCGGCGCGGTGATCGTCACGACGCCGCAGGACATCGCGCTGCTCGATGCGCGCAAGGGCGTCAACATGTTCGAGAAGGTGGGCGTGCCCATCCTCGGCATCGTCGAGAACATGGCCGTGCACGTCTGCACGAACTGCGGCCACGTGGAGCACATCTTCGGCGCCGAGGGCGGCCGCAAGCTGGCGGCGCAGTACAAGGTGCCCTACCTCGGCGCGCTGCCGCTGACCATGGCGATCCGCGAGCACACCGACGCCGGCTCGCCCACCGTGGCGGCCGAGCCCGAGGGCGAGATCGCCGGCCTGTACAAGGCGGTGGCGCGCCAGGTGGCCGTGGAGGTGGCCGGCAAGGCCAAGGACTTCAGCGCGAAGTTCCCGACGATCAACGTCTCGAAGTCCACCTAGGGCGCCGCGAACGAGTCCCGCGCGCCAGCGCGCGTCACGCGCGGACGCGGGTGCGGCGTCCGGCGTGCGGCGTGCGGCGTCAGATCGCCGTCTCGATCGTCTTGCGCAGCTCCGCCGGATCCGTCGGCCCGCGCTCGCGCTTGCCCACGGCCAACGCCGTCAGCTCGACGTAGCGGATCAGGCCCAGCATCTTCTCGTTGCGCGGCGCGCGCCGGCCGACCGCCTTGGCCAGCTTGACCACCTCGCCACAGAGCTCGCCGATCTCGGTGCGGCGGCCGAGCGCGAGATCGTCGGCCATGCTCGAACGCGCCCGCGGGTCGATCTTGAGCATGCGTCCGGCGATGATCTTGAACAGCGGCGTGGGCAGGCGCATCAGGCGCGGCAGCCAGCTCGTGGGCACCGGCGTGACCTTCGCGGTGCGCTGGCGCGCGGCGGCCAGCACGCCCTGCGCCTCCTCGATGAGGGCCGCGGTGGTGGCGCGCAGGTCGGGGTCCAGCAGTTCCTCGCGCAGCGGCAGCCCGGACAGCGCGTTGACCGGGTTGTTCAGGTTCAGCAGCAGCTTGCCCCACTGCACCGCGCGGATGTCCTTGTGCGTGGCCGCCGGCAGGCCCGCCTCGGCGAGCGTGGGCAGCCAGGCGGTGGTGACGTCGTCCTCCTCCAGCGCCAGCGTGCCGCCGCTGCCACGCAGGAAGTGGCCGGGGCCGACCTCGGCCACGTTGTACGGCACCATCGCCGACAGGAAGCGCAGGCGCGCCGCCACGGAGCGTGCGACCTCGGCGTTGTGCAGGCCGTTCTGCATGCACATCACCAGCGTGCCGATCGGCAGCGCGCGGGCGAGGGTGGTGGCGGCGCTGGGCGTGGCGCTGCTCTTGACGCACATCAGCACCAGAGAGATGCCGAGTCCGGCCGGCACCTCCTCGTGCAGGCTCAGCATCTCGGGCGCGACGGATGATGAGCACCGGACCGATCGGCGAGACGTCGGTGATGATGAGGTCAGCCACGTCGCTCGGGCGTGGCGGTCAGCCCCGGTCGGTTTCGATCAGGCAACGGGATGCGCAAGGTCACGGATCAGAGTGGGGCCGGTGCGTCGTTCGATCTCCTGCGCCAGCGGCCGGAGCAGGCGCGCCGCGAAGAGGGCTTCGCCGACGATGAACATCGGGCCGACGAGCAGGCCGACCAGGTCGTCGACGAACGCCGGCTTGCGGCCTTCGTAATAGTGGCCGACGAACTGGAGCACCCAGCCGGTGATGAAGGTGGTGAGGCCGCAGGCGAGCCAGGCGCCCACGCTGCCCACCGCGAAAGTGTGGGCCGCCCAGATCAGCAGGCCGTTGACGATGCTGGTGGCCAGCCCGAGCACCAGGTTGCCCCGCGTGAGGTACCAGGCGGTGGTCAGGCCCCACAGCGCCCACGCGGCGGTGAAATGGACCTGCGCCACGTCGAACTGCGCGCGCGCGGTGAAGATCCCGACCGCGAACACGATCAGCGGAATACCCACGAAATGGGTCGCGATGTTGCGGCGGTCGCGGTGATAGGCCGCATATTGCACCATCAGTTCGGTGGCCGGTCGAAACGGACTGGGCATGACTGGAATCTCCTGCAGGGAAAAGCGGTTCGGCGGGCGTCCACGAGGGGCGCGCCGGCGGTCCGCCTGCGCTTGTCGTAGTGGAGCACGCGACATGCCGGCTGTCAAAACCGGCACGGGCTGCTCGACCACAATGCGATTCTCGCCGAAGCGCGCGGGACTGCCATGGCCGGGTTCGCCCTAAACTCGCTCCAAACGCACGCAATACAACGAATCAGGTATGGAAAACAGATCCCTGCTGGATTGGCACTCGATGTTCATGGGCGTCGCGCTGCTGGCGGCGGCGCGCTCGAAGGACGCGCGCAAGCGCAACGGCGCCTGCATCGCCAGCGCCGACTACAAGATCCTGGGCGTCGGCTACAACGGCCTGCCGCGGGGCTGCGACGACGCGGACCCGGCGTACTGGGCCGACGACGACTCCGACCCGCTGCACTCGCGCCATCCTCAACTGCGTGGTGCTGCCGCTGACCGGCGGCACCATCTACGCCACCCAGTTCCCGTGCCCGCGCTGCGTGCAGTCCATCATCCAGGTGGGCATCCGGCGCGTGGTCTACCTCGAGCAGAAGCCGCACCAGGTGGCGGCGATCGCCGCCGCCAACAAGATGCTCCGGGACGCGGGCATCGAGGTCAAGGCGCTGTCCGAGCTGGAGGCCGAGTCCCCGACCTGGTCGGCCCGCCTCGAGCAGTTCATCCACGACAGCCGCCAGCCGGGCGAGCCGCCGGCGCCGCCGGGGGACGTGTAGGCCGGGCCGGGCCGGTCGCAGATCGCAGATCGCAACCAGACGTTGAATAAGCCGCATCCGTGCGGCTTTTTCATGGATCGGCGCCGGGGACGGTCCCGCACCATCGAGTCGTGGAGGTCCAGATTCGCCGGACTTCCGCAACCCGGAGGTGGACTGCCATGCGCCCAGTGCCCAAGATCAACGAGCTCCAGCAGACGCCGAACGACTTCCTGCCGTTCGACGCCGCGCTCGCCGCGCGGGCGCCGCGCGTGCCGCGCTCGCAGGTGGCCGGCTTCAGCACCACGCACATGCAGGCCGACGAGCTGGGCATCGGCGCGCTGCTGCGCTTCAAGTCGATGATGGCGCACGAAGGCCAGAGCGTGCACCTCGCGCGGCTGTGCTACGACAAGCTGTACGCCTACGAACGCATCGCCGCCGCCCACGCGAGCAGCGACGAGAACCTGCGCCGCCTGGCGCTGGAACTGTTCCAGATCTACCACCGGCGCGCCGCCGCCCTGTCGGCCCAGTGACCCCTTCCCATGCGTAAAGCCCAGCAGACCCGCTCGCTGGTGGCGGCGTGGTTCGACTTCCTGCCGCCGGCCGAGCAGCCCGTGGCGCAGGCGATCCACAAGACGATCCGCGCCACCGCGTCCGAGCTCACCGAGACCGTGCGCCAGGGCAACCTGCTGCTGTCGATGAACGGCGAGCCGCTGCTGGCGATCGCGCCCGCGCGCAACCAGGTCAACCTGCTGATCTTCAACGGCAGCGACGTCGAGGCGACGCTGGGGCCGCTCGAAGGCGTCGGCCGGCGCCAGCGCCAGGTGGCGTTTCCGAGCGCCGCGCCGGTCGACACCGCGCGCGTCGAGGCGGTGGCGCGGGCCAGCGTCGAGGTCGCGCGAAGGCAGCAGGCGCACGTCGGCCACCCGTAGGCGCCGGCGCGGCGAACGCGAGGCGGGACGCGCGAGCGTCGCCGCCTCCATCGTCTTCAGCGCACGCCGTTCAGGCGCTCGCGACGGTGAAGCGGGCGCCCACGTGGCGCGGCGTCTCGATCTCGTCGGCGATGGCCACGGCCAGGTCGGCCACCGAGATGCCGGCCGGCCCGGCGTCCGTCATCAGCAGCTCCTCGCCGCCGACGCGATAGTGTCCGGTGCGCTCGCCCGGGGCCAGCAGGGCCGGCGGGCTCAGGAACGTCCAGTCGAGCGCCGTGTTGCCGCGCATGGCGGCCAGCGCGTCGCGCGCGGCCTTGGCGCCGGGGACGACGTTGGGCGGCACGTGGCTCGCGAATTCGGGCGTGTCGACCAGTTGCACGCCCGGCGCGACGAACAGGCTGCCGGCGCCGCCGACCACCAGCAGGCGCCTGACGCCCGAGCGCTCGACGCCGTCGGCGATGGCCTGGCTGCCCTTCATGAACCGGTCGTACAGCGCGGGGTCGTCCCAGCCCGGGTTGAAGGCGGAGACGACGGCGTCGTGGCCCTTGACGGCGGCGGCGACGGCGTCGGGGTCGTACGCGTCCAGCACCTGGGCGGCGAGGTTCGGACGGACCTCCAGCTTGGCCGGGTGGCGTGCGAGCGCCGTGACCTGGTGGCCGCGCTGCAGCAGTTCTGCGACGAGCGCGGTGCCGACGAAGCCGGTGGCACCGATGAGGGCGATCTTCATGAGGTTCTCCGAGAGGTGGATGGGATGTCGAGACTTTGCCTGCTTCACAATCAAGGCGGTAGCGGGGTAAAGTTGCCATCACCTTGAAGTGCAACTTACGAATCGATGGATGACCTGAAGCCCTTGGCCGTCTTTGCCGAGGTGGTGGACGCCGGTTCGATGAGCGCCGCCGCCCGCCGGCTGGGCATGAGCCCGTCGGCCGTCAGCCAGACGATCCGCGCGCTCGAGCAGCACGGCGGCGTCGCGCTGCTGCACCGGTCGACGCGCAAGCTGGCCCTGACCGAGGCCGGCGAGCGCTATTACCCGCACTGCCAGCGCCTGCTGGAGGCCGCGCGCGCGGCGGCGCAGTCGCTGCAGCAGTCGCGCGACGCGCCCACCGGCGAGCTGCGCGTCTCGGCCCCGGTGGGCTTCGCGATCCACATCGCGCCCGCGCTCGCGCCCCTGCTGGCCGAGGCGCCGCAGCTGCGCCTTCGCCTGCTGGTCGACGACGCGATGATCGACCTGATCGACGCGCGCATCGACGTGGCGATCCGCATCGGCCGCCTGGCCGATTCGAACTGGGTGGCGCGCCGGCTGTGCGACTTCGACATGATCCTGTGCGCCGCACCCGACTACCTGGCGCGCATGGGCACGCCGACCACGCCGCAGCAGCTGCCGGCGCACCAGTGGCTGGCCTTCGGCCGCGAGACGCCGGTCGAGGGCCCGCACGACGGCTTCGCCGCGCCGGGCAACCCGGTGCTCGTCGCAGCGGCCCGCGGCGTGGGCCGGGGCGCGCTCGCCGGGTCGCAGCCGTCGACGATGCCGCTGGACATGCAGGCCGCGGACGGCCAACGCGAGCGCGTGCACGTCGAGGCGCGCATCGCCAGCAACAACCAGCTGTCGCTGCAGCAGATGTGCGAGCACGGGCTGGGCATCGCGCGGCTGGGGCATGCCGACGTGGCCGCCTCGCTGGCGCGCGGCGCGCTGGTGCGCGTCCTGCCGCAATGGCGCTTCGCGTCGCTGCCGGTGTGGGCCGTCACGCCGCGTCGCGACGAGGCCGAGGCCGCGAAGGTGCGCGGGGCGGTCGACTACCTGCGGCAATACTTCGCGGGGCTGCCGGCGCGCGCGATCGGCGGCGGCGGCGCCGCGTGAGGCGGTCAGGCCCGGGCGAACGCGCGCTTCAAGGTCGACAACGCCTGCGGGATCGCGGCGCCCGCGATCCCGCCATAGCCGAACAGCAGGCCGTCCCCGACGTCGCCGCCCATCGCGTAGCGGCCGCTGCGATCGACGTTGACGCCCGCCGCGCGCGCCCGTTCCACGACGCGCGCCAGATCGATGTCGACGATCGCGCGCGTGCCCACGTGCAGGCCCGCGCACCCGGGCACGGGCGCGAGCCAGCGGCCGAGGTCGCGCGCGATGCCGGCCAGCAGCACGCGCCGGCGCTCGCCGTAGACGCCGCGCATGCGGCGCACGTGGCGCGCGAGGTGGCCCTCGGCGATGAAGGCGGCCAGGGTGTCCTGCACGTGCAGGTTGCCGTGCCAGTCGGCGCGCTGGCGCGCCAGCAGCAGCGCCGCGCGGGCCCACGCCGGGGCGATCGCGAAGCCCACGCGCAGCGCCGGGAACAGGCTCTTGGAGAAGGTGCCGACGTAGAACACGGCGGCGTCGTCGTCGAGCGTCTGCAAGGCGTCGAGCGGGCGCTGCTCGAAGCGGAACTCGCCGTCGTAGTCGTCCTCGACGACGACCGCCCCGCGCCGGCGCGCGAACGCGAGCAGCGCGCGCCGGCGCGTGGCCGACAGCACGCAGCCCAGCGGGAACTGGTGCGACGGCGTCACGCAGACGATGCGTGCGTCGTGCGGCAGCAGGTCCACCCGCAGGCCTTGGTCGTCGACCGGCACGGGCACGATCAGCGCGCCCGCCGCGGCGAACGCCGCGCGCGTGGGTGGGTAGCCGGGATCCTCGACGGCGACGACCGTCCGGCCCGGCGTGACCAGGACGCGCGCGAGCAGGTCGAACGCCTGCTGGGCGCCGGCGGTGACGAGCACGTCGTCGGCCGTGCAGGCGACGGCGCGCGTGAGCGACGCGTGGGCGGCGATGGCGGCGCGCAGCGCGGGCTGGCCGGCCGGGCCGGCGTAGCCCGGCGCGTCGCGCGCCATCGACCGCAGCGCGCGCGCGGACAGCCGGCGCCACGCGTCGAACGGCAGGGTGGAGGTGTCGGGCACGCCCAGGCGGAAGTCGAAGGGTGCGCGCGGCGGATCGACCATGTCGGCGGGCGCGGCCAGGCCGCGATGGGCCGCGTTTAGGTGGCGCTCGCGCGCCCGCGCGGGGTCGGGCGTCACGCGCGCGGGGGCGCGGGCGGCGTCGGCGACGTAGTGGCCCGAGCCGGTGCGGGCCGCGACATGGCCTTCGGCCGCGAGCGCCTCGTACGCCGCGATGACGCTGTTGCGCGAGATGCCCAGGTGGCGGGCCAGCGTCCGGGTGGCCGGCAGCCGCAGGCCGGGCGCCAGCCGGCCGGACCGGATCGCGGCCAGCAGCTGGCCGTGCAGCGACTGCGTCAACGTGCGCGATCCGCGCGCCGGCAGCGCGATCGACAGCATCGGAAGTGGATCCCTCGAGTTCATGAAAAGTGGCGCTGTTGGAGTTCCGCTTGCCTGCGTATCGTAGCCCCATCGCAGCAAAGGAGGAC
>JAEKKH010000052.1 GCA_019510465.1 Burkholderiales bacterium | reverse complement strand
AGCACGTCCAGCACGCCTTCGCGGGCCAGGTCCATGGCGGCCACGTTGCCCGAGTGCGAGCCGCCGCGCACGACGTTGGGCGCGCCGGCGATGGTCGCGAGCCCGCAGGCGCGCGCATGGCGCGCGGCCGCGAGGCTGGTGGGGAACTCGCTCATCACGGCGCCCAGCGCGAGCGCCTCGTCGACGTGCGCCACCGTGGTGTCGTCATGCGTGGCCAGCGCCACGCCATGCTCGCGCGCGAACTCGGCGAACCACCGGCGGTGCGGCGCCGCATACGCTGCCTGGCGCTCCGGCGCGGCGCGCATCTCGGCGGCGAACTTGTCGTTGCTCCAGCCCTTCTTGCCGGTGTAGTAGGTGCGGGCATGCGCGATGTCGGTCCATTGGCGCTGGCCGGGCGTGTGGTCCATCAGGGAGATCAACCGCAGCCGGCGATGGCGCTGGAACGGCTCGAACAGCGCCAGCGCGTTCGGCGCCGGCAACTCGGCGCGCACGTGGATGTGATGGTCGGCGCGCAGGGCGCCGGCGTCGTCCAGGCGGTCCAGCACGCGCAGCAGCTCGCCCTGGTCGCGCGAGCGGAAGCCTTCGTCGTACGGATCGCCCACGCCGATGGCGTCCAGCACCGTGGTGATGCCCGCGGACGCCACCTCGCCGTCATGGGCCTGCACGGCGGCCTGCATCGGGAAGCTCACCTTGGGGCGCGGCATCACGTGGCGCTCGAGGTTGTCGGTGTGCATCTCCACCAGCCCGGGCAGCAGGTAGTCGCCCCGCAGGTCCTGCGCGAACGGCACGGCCGTCGGGCCGCTGGCGACGGCGGCGATGCGCCCGTCGCGCACCAGGACGTGTCCATGGATCGTCTCGTGGCCGAGCACGACGCGGGCGTTGGTGAGGACGATGTCGTTCATGGCGCAAGCCTTCAACCCAGTTCGACGCGGCGGTCCGCGACGGCGTCGCGCACTTCCTCGTCATGGAAGATCCCCACGACGGCCGCGCCCTGCGCCTTGGCCTCGTGGATGAGCTCGATGACGACGCGGCGGTTGGCCGCGTCCAGCGAGGCGGTGGGCTCGTCCAGCAGCAGCAGGCGCGCCGGCTGCACGAAGCCACGCGCGATGTTGACACGTTGCTGCTCGCCGCCCGAGAACGTGGCCGGCGGCAGGTCCCAAAGCGCGGGCGGCAGGTTCAGCCGCGCGAACAGGCCGCGGGCGACGTCGCGCGCCGCCGCCATGCACCGGGCATGCGTGGCGTCGTCCAGATCGTCCGACGGCGGCAACGGGTCGGCATCGACCAGCCGCTGGGCGACGACGTCCAGCGCGGGCACGCGCGGCACGGCGCGCAGGAACTGGCTGACGTAGGCGATGTCGCGGCGGCGCAGTGCCAGCAGGCGCTGCGGCGTGGCGGTCGCGATGTCGACCGGGCCGGCCGACGACTCGAAGTGCAGGCTGCCCGCGTCGCTGCCGTAGCTGCCGAACAGGCACTTGACCAGCGTCGACTTGCCGCGGCCGGAGGCTCCCGCCAGCGCGACGCACTCGCCGGCGCGCACGTCGAACGCGGTGTCCTGCAGCACCTGCAGCCGCGCGCCGCCGCGCAGGTGCAGCGTGAAGTGCTTGGCGAGGCCGCGCACGCACAGGCGCGGCGGCGCGCCTTCGCCCATCGAGGCGGCCCCGTCTTCATGCCCGTTCATGGCGTCACCACCGATGAGACCAGCAGTTGCGTGTAGGGATGTCGCGGGTCGTCGAGCACGCGGTCCGTGAGGCCCTGCTCGACCACCAGCCCGTGGCGCATCACCAGCGTGCGCTGCGCCAGCAGGCGCGCCACGCCGAGGTCGTGAGTGACGATCAGGGCGCACAGGTGCATGCGCGTGGTCAGGGTGCGCATCAGATCGAGCAGGCGCGCTTGAACGGAGACGTCCAGGCCCGAGGTCGGCTCGTCCAGCAACACCAGCCGCGGCCGCGTGACAAGGTTGCGCGCGATCTGCAGGCGCTGGCGCATGCCGCCCGAGAACGCGCGTGGGGAGTCGTCGATGCGCGCGGTGTCGAGCTCGACCCGCTCCATCCAGCGCTGCGCCGTCGCGCGCAACCGGCCGTAGTGACGTTCGCCCTGGCCCATGAGCCGCTCGCCGATGTTCGCGCCGGCGCTGACGTCCAGCCGCAGGCCGTCGCTCGCGTTCTGCTCGACGAAGCCCCACTCGGTGCGGGCGAGCACGCGCTGCTGACGCTCGGTGAGCGCGTGCACGTCGAGCCAGCGGTCGCTGGCGTCGCGGTAATGCACCTGGCCGCGGGTCGGCGCGATGCGGCCGGCGATGCAGTGGAGCAGCGTCGACTTGCCGGAGCCCGATTCCCCCACGATGGCCACGACTTCGCCCGGGAACAGGTCGAGGTCGGCATCGCGCACCGCGAAGCGCTCGTCTCGCGCGCTGGCGAAGCGGTGGGAGAGGCCGCGCACGCGCAGCAGGGGGTCACTCATGGCGCTGTCCTCGGTCGACGCGGTCGGCGCACCAGTCGCTGTCCGAGCATGTCCAGCGCACGCGGCCCTGGGCGTCGGCGACCTCGTCCAGGAAGCTCGTGCGGTCGCCGCAGCGCTCGCAGGCGTGGCCGTGCGGCTCGACGTGGAACGGGTGATCCTCGAAGTCGAGGCTGCGCACGTCGGTGTGCGGCGGGATCGCGTAGAGACGCTTCTCGCGGCCCGCGCCGAACAGCTGCAGCGCGGGGCTCCTGTGCATCTTCGGGTTGTCGAACGCGGGGATCGGCGAGGGCGACATCACGTAGCGGCCGTCCACCTTCACGGGATAGTCGTAGCTCGTCTCGACGCGGCCCCACTGCGCGAGATCCTCGTACAGCTTGACATTGATCAGGCCGTATTCCTCCGCCGCGTGCAGCTTGGCCGTCTCGGCGCGGCGCGCCTCCAGCCGGTAGAGCGGCTCCGGCTGGGGTACCTGGTAGACGAGCACCTGGCCGTCGACGAGCGGCGTCTCGGGGATGCGATGGCGCGTCTGGATCAGCGTCGCCTCGCGGGTGCGCGTGGTGGTGCGCACGCCCGTCGTGCGCGCGAAGAACTGGCGGATGTTGACGGCATTGGTGGTGTCGTCGCTGCCCTGGTCGATCACCTTGAGCACGTCGTCGCGGCCGATCACCGCCGCCGTCACCTGGATGCCGCCAGTGCCCCAGCCGTAGGCCAGCGGCATCTCGCGCGAGCCGAACGGCACCTGGTGGCCGGGGATCGCCACGGCCTTGAGCAGGGCGCGGCGGATCATCTTCTTGGTCCGTTCGTCGAGATAGGCGAAGTTGTACCCAACAATCA
Source organism: Burkholderiales bacterium (assembly GCA_019510465.1). Lineage (GTDB taxonomy): Bacteria > Pseudomonadota > Gammaproteobacteria > Burkholderiales > Burkholderiaceae_C > Scleromatobacter. The sequence goes on along the minus strand of JAEKKH010000052.1, from coordinate 34,723 downwards.
TGTGAGCCCCCAGTCATCGGAGTACCGATGCCAGCCCCCCGAGGGGGCGCGCGGCCTTGCTCCGGAGCGGCCGCGCGCGGCGGCCGCGCGCTTGCGCCCTTCGTTCGTCATTCCGGTTCTCCTTCGCGCGCGGCATCGACCGCCCGCGCATGCACGTCCTCGCGCAGCTTGCGGATGAGCTGCAGCTCGGACTCGAAGGTCACGTAGTGCGGCAGCTTCAGGTGCTGCACGAAGCCCGAGGCCTCGACGCTGTCGCCCTGCGGCAGCGCGAACTCCTGCTGCTGCGCGGGGCTGGCCGCCTCCTCGCCGAACTCCGCGGCGCGCAGCGCGCGGTCGACCAGCGACATCGCGATCGCCTTGCGCTCGCCGCGTCCGAAGACGAGGCCCTGGCCGCGCGTGAACACGGGGGCGACCTCGGCGCTGCCGACGAACTGGTTGATCATCTGGCACTCGGTGAGCTCGACCTCGCCGATCGCGATCGCGAAGTCGAGCTCGTCGGGCACCAGCTCCACCTCCACCCGGCCCGAACGCAGGTCACCCGCGAACGGGTGCGTGTGCGCGTACCCGCGCTGCGTCGAGTAGCCCATGCCCAGCACCCAGCCCTCGTCGGCGCGCGCGAGCATCTGCAGCCAGCCGGCACGCGGCAGCGGATAGGCGGGCGGGTCGCGCGTGATGTCCGGCGGCTCGGGATCGCCGTCGGACGGCTCGCACGGTTCGACCAGTCCTTCGCGCGCCAGTTGCGACAACGCGTTGGGAACCGCCTCGACGTCGACGCTCCCTGCGCCGCCGATGGCCTCTGGCTCGCCGGCCTGGGCCGCGAAGTCCAGCAGGCGCTGCGTGTAGTCGAAGGTCGGGCCCAGCAGCTGGCCGCCGGGCAGGTCCTTGAAGATCGCGCAGACGCGGCGATCGACGCGCATGCGCTCCGTGTCCACCGGCTCGCTGTACGCGAAGCGCGGCAGCGTCGTGCGATACGCGCGCAGCAGGAACGCGGCCTCGATGGCGTCGCCGCAGGCCTGGCGCAGCGCCAGCGCGGCCAGCGGCGGGTCGTACAGCGAAGCCTCCGCCATCACGCGGCCCACCAGCAGGCCCATCTGCTGCTCGATCTGCGCGACCGCCAGCTCGGGCAAGGCCGTGTCGCCGCGCCGCGCCGCGGCGAGCAGCCGGCGCGAGGCCTCGATGGCGTGTTCGCCGCCTTTGACCGCGATGTACATCTCAGCCCTCGCTGTCGACGTGGGTGCTGCGGGGGACCGCGGCGACACGCGCGTCACAGGCGAGCACGAGGTCGATGCCGCGCGGCAACTCGGCGCGCAGGGCCGTGCGCCAGCGCCAGAACGCAGGAGGCAGGCCGGCGACGGCGAGGTCGCGCGAGGTCTCGATGCCGGCGCCGCGCAGCTTGAGCGCGACCGCCCCGGGCAGCGGCTGCTCGGACAGCGCGTCCACCTGCACGAACAGCGTGGCGCCGGCTTGCGGCGCGTCGTCCGTGCCGGGATCGAGCGCACGCCACAGCGTCGCGTCGACATCGCGCGCCAGCGCCACCGTCATCGCGGTGGCCTGCGGCAGCGCGCGGGCGCCGGTGTGGAAGCGCAGCCAGGCCCGCGCGTCGGCGGTGTCGAGGCCACCGGCCAGGTGCACGGGCGTGTCGGCGTCGAGCAGCGTCAGCAGGGTCGCGGCGAGCGCGACGCCGAGCGGCGGATGCGGCTCGGCGCCGGCGTCCTCGAGGCCGGCGATCGCCGCCGCGGGCAGCGGCAGCACGCGTCCGGGTTCGGACATCGCCCGCAGCAGCGCGCGAAAGGTCTGCTGGGCGCCATGCACCGGATCGGCGAAGCCGGCGCCCATGCGGGCGAGCAGGGCGGTCATCGGGACACCTCCGCAGGGGCCGCGTTCGGGCGCGCGCTCATGGGGTGCTCGCCGAGGCCAGCGTGTCGAACGCGACGCGCGAGCTCGCGGTGCGCGCCGCGGCGGCGACGCGCAGGCGCGCGATCTCGGCCGCGAGCGGTGCGACGACGCCGCGCATCAGCGCGTCGTGCTGCGCTGGCTGCTGCAGCAGCGCGTCGAGACGCGCCACCCATTCGGCGCGCGCCTCGTCGCGGCCCAGCACGTACCCGACGCCGGCCGCGACGCGGCCGTCCGCGCCGACGTGGCGCACGACGCAGCGCGTGACCGTGGCGTCGCCGAGGTTGAACCGGTCGCCCTGGTTGCCGATGCGGGCGCGTACCATCGTCAGTCCGATCTCGGGCGCGCGCAGCCGGGTGAAGCCGGTCGTCGGCAGCGCCGCGGCATGCTGCTCGAGCAGGGCGCGCGGCGCGTGCGCCAGCACGGCCAGCCAGCATTGGCGGGCGCCTGCGGCGGGGTCCGGATCGGTGTCGGTCATGGTGACGTCATCTAGATGACTGAAGATGCGTGCCAGTATCGGCAGACCCGATGACAGTTTCTTGACCTTCCGGTGACGACATGCTCAAGGACGACAACGCTGCGGCTCCCTCGCCGCTCGACGTGAACGACGCCACGGTCGCGCGCTGGCAGGCGATCGCCGCGCAGCTGCGCGCCGACATCCTCGCCGGCCGGGTCGCGCCCGGCGAGCGGCTGCCCAACGAGACGGCGCTGGCCGAGCGCTTCGGCGTCAACCGCCACACGTTGCGCCAGGCCGTGCAGGCGCTGGTGCGCGAGGGCCACCTGAACGTGCGCCAGGGCTGCGGCACCTTCGTGCGCGAGCTCGTGCTGGACTACGCCCTGCGGCGCCGGACGCGCCTGAGCGAGAACCTGGCGCGCACGGGCGAGACGGCCGGCCGCGAGCTGCTGTCGCACGCGGTGCTGCCGGCCGGCGAGTGGGCCGACGCCTTGAAGCTACCCGCGCGCGCCAAGGTGGTGGTGCTGGAGACCCGCTCGTCGGTGCGCGGCCGCCGCGTGGGCTTGTCCACCGCGGCGTTTCCTTGCCCGCGCCTGGCCGACATCGCCGCGCCCGTCGCGCGCCACGGCAGCATCACGCGCGCGCTCGCCGAGCTCGGCGTGGCCGACTACACGCGCTCGCGCAGCGTGGTATCGACCCGCCTGCCGACGCAGGCCGAGGCCGACGCGCTGGCGCGTCCGATGTCGCAGCCGGTGCTCGTCGTGCAGTACGTCAACGTCGATCGCGCCGGCGTGCCGGTCGAGACGGGCAGCACGCTGTTCGCTGCCGACGCGGTGCAGCTCGTGGTCGAACCGGACGCGCTCGCATGAGCGGGTCGTCCCGTGAGCGGCGCCGGGTCGTCCGACGGCGCCCATGCCGGCGCCCACGAGCGCGGAGGCGCGCGCTACGCGCTGTACTTCGCGCCCGCCGCGCATCATCCGTTGTGGACGGCCGGATGCCGCTGGCTGGGCCGCGACCCGGAGTCCGGCGCGAGCGACGGGGGCGGCGCGCATCGCGCCGGTCCGCGCCGCTACGGCTTCCACGCCACGCTCAAGCCGCCGTTCGCGCTGCGCGAGGGACTGTCGCGGTCGCAGCTGCTGGCGGCGGTGTCGCACTTCGTCGACGAGCGCACGCCGTTCGCGATGCCGGCCCTGCACGTCGCGACGCTGGGCGATTTCCTCGCGCTGAGGCCCCTCGAGGCCGGCGCAACCGCGACCGGCCAGCCGCTGCGCGACCTGGCCGACGACTGCGTGCGCCTGTTCGACGAGTTCCGCCGGCCGGCCTCGGCCGACGAGACCGTGCGCCGGCAGGCCGCGGCGCTCGACGGGCCTCGGCGGGAGAACGTCGCGCGCTGGGGCTACGCGCACGTCTTCGAGCAGTGGCGCTTCCACATGACGCTCAGCGATCCGTTGCCGGCCGATACGCAGGGCGAACGGCTGCGCGACGACCTGCTCGACGCGGCGCGCCGCGAGTTCGCCGCCGCGCTCGCATCGCCGCTGCGCTGCGACGGCGTCGCGTTGTTCGTCGAGGACGCGCCGGGCGCGGACTTCCGCCTCGCGCGCCGTTTCGACTTCGCGCGATGAGCGGGATCGGGCTGCCGACCATCGCGGGAGCGCAGCGGCTGATCGTCGTGGTGGGGCCGTCGGGCGCGGGCAAGGACAGCGTGCTGCGCGGCTGGCACGCGTCGCTGGGCCGGGCGGCACCCGCCGTCGCGCGGCGCGTGATCACCCGCGCGCCGGACGGCTCCGAACCGCACGAGGCGGTCACGCCCGGCGACTTCGCCGACCTGCGCGGTCGCGGCGTGCTCGCCACGTGGTGGCGCGCGCACGGCCTGGACTACGGCGTGCGCCGCAGCGAACTCGCGCCCCTGGCCGATGGCCGCTGGGTGGTGCTCAACGGTTCGCGGGCCCACCTGGGCGTGTTGCGCACCCAGGCGCCGGGCGTGCGCGTCGTCTCCGTGAGCGCGCCCGCGGACCTGCTCGCGTCACGCCTGGCCGCCCGCGGGCGCGAGGACGCGGCCGCCCGCGACGCCCGCCTGGCGCGCGCGTTCGCCGGGCCCGTCCACGCCGACCTGAGCCTCGTCAACGACGGTGATCTCGGCGAGTGCGTCGCGGCGCTGTCGCGCTGGTGGGACGCGATGCGCCGCGACGAAGCCTGAGCGCGCGCGGTCAATCGCCTCGCGTGGCCTGCCGGAACAATCGCCGCCTGAACCGCCACGCCAGCCACGACATCAGGAAGAACGGCAGGCTCAGGACGCCGCTCAGCAGCGCGAGGAAACGCCGCTCGAGGAAGGTGTCGAAGCGCGCGTCCGCCGGGTCCTCGAGGTGGTAGCGCACGCCCACCTGCTCGCCGGCATGGTGCGCCGGCGGATTGCTGCGGACGCGGAAGCGCACGCGCCAGGCGTGGCCGTTCGCATCGGTGAACTGCGCGACGGGCCGCGTCATCGGGCCGCCGTTGCCGGCGGCGAGCACGGTGGCGGTCGTCCGCAGCGCACCGGCGTCGAATTCGGCAGTGCGCAGGGTGGAGACGACGGCGACGCACAGCAGCGCGCAGGCGACGAGCGCCGCGAACACGGAAAACCAGGGCTGCGGCATCACGCCGAATCGCCAGGACCATTCGGTGGACAGGTTCACGGGCATGCGGCCTTCGATGGCGGGGCGCCGCGCGGCGCCGGTGGGCCCGATTGTTGCCCATCGGAGCGGTTGCGAGGCCGTCGCTCGACGGCACGCCATCGACAGCCACCGAGGACCCACTCTTGCCCAGCGTCGCCCCCTGGCAGCAAGGCGTGCTCGACCCGCACGGGCCGATCGCCGCCGCCGAGCGCACGATCCTGTTGAACGCCACGGTCATCATGCTGGCCGTGATCGTGCCGGTGATCGTGCTGACGCTCGTGTTCGCGTGGTGGTTCCGGGCCGGGAACCGCCGCGCGAGGCGCGATCCGGACTGGGCGTACTCCGGGGCGATCGAGGTCACGGTGTGGTCCATCCCGGCGCTGGTGATCCTGTTCCTCGGCGGCATCGCGTGGATCGGCTCGCACGACCTCGATCCGGCGCGGCCGGTGGCCTCGCGCAACCCGCCGTTGACGGTGCAGGTGGTGTCGCTGGACTGGAAGTGGCTGTTCATCTATCCAGACCTCGGCGTCGCGAGCGTCAACCGGATGGTCGTTCCTGCAGGCACGCCCCTGCGCTTGCGGCTGACGTCGGCCAGCGTCATGAACAGCTTCTTCGTGCCGCAGCTGGGCTCGCAGATCTACACGATGGGCGGCATGACGACGACGCTGCACCTGCTGGCCGAGCACCCCGGCACGTACGCCGGCCTGTCGGCCAATTTCAGCGGCGACGGCTTCTCCGACATGCGCTTCGACGCGGTCGCCCTGCCGCCGGACGACTTCGCGCGCTGGCTGGCCGGCGTGCGCAGCGGCGCGCAGCCGCTCGACGCCGCGCACTACGCGGCGCTCGCGCGCCCCGGCGTGGCCGCCGCGGCGGCGACCTACGCGCCCGTGGCGCCCGCCCTGTTCGAGACGATTCTTGCCGACACGTCGAAGGCGCCGGCCGCGACGACGATGCCGGCGATGGGAGGCTGACCGGTGGGCAACCTGAGCTGGGACGCGATCCCCCTGCACGAACCCATCCCGCTGGTCTCCGGCGCCGTCGTGGTGCTGGCCCTGCTGGCCGTGCTGGCCCTGGTCGTGCTCAAGGGCTGGGGGCCCGTCCTGTGGCGCGAGTGGATCACCAGCACCGACCACAAGCGCATCGGCGTGATGTACGTGTTGCTGGCGATCGTGATGCTGGTGCGCGGCTTCGCCGATGCGCTGATGATGCGCTCGCAGCTGGCGCTGGCCGCGGGGAACGCCCGGGGGTATCTGCCGCCGTCGCATTTCGACCAGGTCTTCTCCGCGCACGGCACCATCATGATCTTCTTCGTGGGCATGGCCTTCATGGTCGGCCTGATGAACTTCGTCGTGCCGCTGCAGATCGGCGCCCGCGACGTCGCGTTCCCGGTGATGAACTCGGTGAGCTTCTGGCTGACCGCCGCCGGCGCGCTGCTGATCAACGTGTCGCTGGTGGTGGGCGAATTCGCGCGCACGGGCTGGCTGGCCTATCCGCCGCTGTCCGAGCTCGCGTACTCGCCCGGCGTGGGGGTCGACTACTGGCTGTGGTCGCTGCAGATCTCCGGCGTGGGCACGCTGCTGTCGGGCATCAACCTGACCACCACCATCCTGAAGATGCGCACCCCCGGGATGGGCTACGGGCGCATGCCCATCTTCACCTGGACGGCGCTGGCGTCGAACCTGCTGATCATCGCGGCCTTTCCCATCCTCACCGGCTCGCTGGCCATGCTGGCGCTGGACCGCTACCTCGGCTTCCACTTCTTCACCAACGACGCCGGCGGCAACATGATGATGTACGTCAACCTCATCTGGGCCTGGGGCCATCCGGAGGTCTACATCCTGGTGTTGCCCGCCTTCGGCATCTACTCGGAGGTGTTTCCCACCTTCTCGGGCAAGCGCCTGTTCGGCTACCGCTCGATGGCGGCGGCGACGATGGGGATCTGCATCGTCTCGTTCATGGTCTGGCTGCACCACTTCTTCACGATGGGCGCCGGCGCGGATGTCAACGCGTTCTTCGGCATCGCCACGTCGGTCATCGCGATCCCCACCGGCGTCAAGATCTTCAACTGGCTGTTCACGATGTACGGCGGCACGCTGCGCTTCGAGCTGCCGCTGATGTGGGCCATCGGCTTCATGCTGCTGTTCGTCATCGGCGGCGCCACCGGCGTGCTGCTGGCCATCCCGCCGGCCGACTTCCAGCTGCACAACAGCCAGTTCCTCGTCGCGCACTTCCACAACGTGATCATTCCGGGCGTGCTGTTCGGCGCCTTCGCGGGCTACAACTACTGGTTCCCCAAGGCGTTCGGCTTCCGCCTGCATCGCGGCCTGGGCGTGGCGTCGTTCTGGTGCTGGTTCGTCGGCTTCCTGCTCGCGTTCATGCCGCTGTACGTGCTGGGCCTGGCCGGCGCGACGCGCCGCATGCAGCACTATCCGCAGACGCAGTGGCAGCCGTTGATGATCGTCGCCTTCGCCGGGGCGCTGCTCATCCTCGCCGGCATCGTGCTGATGCTGGCGCAGCTGTTCGCGAGCATCCGGCAGCGCGAGCGCCTGCGTGACGCCACCGGCGACCCGTGGGACGGCCGCACGCTCGAGTGGGCCACACCGTCGCCGCCGCCCGCCTGGAACTTCGCGGCGCTGCCGCAGGTCGACGGCATCGACGCGTTCTGGGAGGCCAAGCGCAGCCAGGCCGGCGTGCTGAAGCCGGCCGACGGCGAGGGCGCCAGGCCGCTGCACATGCCGCGGCCCACGCCGCTGGGCGTCGTGGTGGCGTTCTTCGCGTTCTTCGCGGGCTTCGGCGCCGTGTGGCACATCGCGTGGATGGCCTGGGGCGCGCTGGCCTGCATCGTGGCGGCCTGCCTCGTGCGCGCCTGGCGCACCGACCGCGAGGTGGAGATCGACCCCGCCCGCGTCGCCGCCTTCGAACGGGGGGCGCGTGCATGAGCGCACGCCCGGCCGCTCCGAAGGGCGCTCGCGCCGCAGCCCGTAGGGCGGAGGTTGCCTTATGAGCGCACGCCCGGCCACTCCGAAGGGCGCTCGCGCCGCAGCCCGTAGGGCGGAGGTCGCCTCATGAGCCCGCACGGCCGCACCAGGGGCGAATCGACCGCGGCGCGCCGCGCGGAGCCTGCCTGATGAACGCCGTCGCGCCCGCGGATGTGCGCGAGGCCGGGGTGCCGGTGTCCGAACGCGGCGCGTCGCCACGCAAGGTGATCATCAGCTACGGCTTCTGGCTGTTCCTGCTCAGCGACATCATCGTGTTCTCGGCGTTCTTCGCGGCCTACGCGGTGCTCGCGGGCCGCGATGCGGGCGGCCCGCGCGGCGCGCAGCTGTTCGACCGCGCACACGTGCTGGCCGAGACCGGCTGCCTGCTGTTCTCGAGCTTCGCCTGCGCGATGATGTCCGTGGCCACCGAGCTGCGCCGCCGTGCGCTGATGGTGCTGTGCGCCGTGGCGACGTTCGCGCTGGGAGCGGCCTTCCTCGCGCTGGAGCTCGGCGAGTTCGGCGCCATGCTGGCGCGCGGCGCCGTGCCACAGCGCAGCGCGTTCCTGTCCGCCTTCTTCGCGCTGGTGGGCCTGCATGGCCTGCACGTCGCCGCCGGCCTCGCCTGGCTCGTCGTGATGTTGGCGCAGGTCTTCAGCCTGGGCTGGCGACCGATGGTGCTGTGCCGCCTGGCCTGCTTCAGCCTGTTCTGGCACGCGCTGGACATCGTCTGGATCGGCGTGTTCACCATCGTCTACCTGGGAGCACGCTGATGGATGAAAGGGACGAGCGCCACGAGCAGTCGGGCGGCCATGAGCAGCCGGGGCAGTCGCCTGACTGGAAGAGCGGCGTGGTCAAGGCGCTGATGGGCCTGGGCGCGTCCGTGCTGCTGACGCTGGCGTCTTTCTGGGCCGCCGGCACGCAGCTCGTGTGGGGACCGGGCGTGCCGGTGCTGCTGGCGGCCCTGGCGATCGGGCAGATGGGGGTGCACCTCGTGTTCTTCCTGCACGTGTCCAGCGGCCCGGAGAGCACCAACACCATCCTGGCGCTGGCCTTCGGCGTGTTCGTCGTGGCGCTGGTGGTGTTCGGCTCGCTGATCATCATGGCCAACCTCGACGCGGGGATGGGCGCCTGCGCAATGCACGGTTCGCCGTGCCGATAGGCGCTCGCGGCGCCGGCGCCATGGCCTCGGCGACCCGCAACTGGGCGCGTTCCAGCCGCCGGCAGGCACTGGAAAGCCGCTGTTCGTCGCAATGGCGGCGCGTACCGGAGCCGGTATTGCTAGATTCGTCATCACCCCGTGGCGCGGAGCGGACGACCAGATGCACCTGCAACTAGACAACAAGGGCCCGAAGCACGAACAGCTCGCGCGTTCGCTGCGACTGGCGATCCGCAGCGGCCAGCTCCTGTCGGGCAGCAAGCTGCCGTCCACGCGCATGCTGTCCGAGAACCTGGGGTTGTCGCGCAACACGGTCCTGCGCGCCTACGAGCAGCTGCGCATCGAACGGCTGGGCGTCATGCGTGAAGGCTCGGGCACCTACGTCAACGACGTGCCGCTCAGCCAGGTGCCCGTCGCGTCGCCGCGGCGCGTCGAGGCGCAGTCGGCGTTCGCGGCGCGGCTGCGCGACCTGCCGCCCATCACGCTCGGCGGCGGCGGGGCCGGCCTGCGCTACGACCTGCAGTACGGCGCACCACTGGTCAACACGAAGCTGGTCAGCGCGTGGAGCACGGCGCTGGCGACGGCGGCGGCGACCACCAGCACCGGCTATCCCCATCCGCAGGGCCTGCCCGAGCTGCGCGAGGCCATCGCCCGCTTCCTCGCGACCTGGCGCGGCGTCGTGGCGGATCCGCGCGACATCGTCGTCGTCGGCGGGACGCAGCAGGCGCTGTCGCTGTCGGCGCGGGTCCTGCTCGACGTGGGCGCCATGGCGGCGATGGAAGACCCGTGCTACGAACTGGCTTCGCACGCCCTGCGCGCCCATGGCGCCGACGTCGTGGGCGTGCGCACCGACGACGAGGGCCTGGTCGTCGACGAGCTGCCGCGCCAGGCCCGGCTCGTGCACGTGACGCCGTCCCACCAGTTCCCCGCCGGCCTGACGATGTCCCTGCGCCGCCGCCGGCAGCTGCTGCGCTTCGCCGAGGAGAACTCGAGCTGGATCTTCGAGGACGACTACGACGGCGAGCTGAGCTACAGCGCCACGCCGATCGCGGCGCTGCGGTCGCTGGACACCGGCGACCGGGTGATCTACGTGGGCAGCTTCTCGAAGATGATGTTCCCCTCGCTGCGCCTGGCCTACGTCGTGTGCCCGGCAGGCCTGCGCAAGGACTTCATCCGCGCCAAGATGCTGGAAGACCTCGGCTGTCCCGCCATCGAGCAGGCGGCGATGCACCTGCTGTTCAAGCGCGGTGCCTTCGAGCGCCATCTCGGCGCGACGGTGCTCGAGCTGCGGCGTCGGCGTTCCTCGTTGCTTGGTGGACTGGCACGCCACGCCGCGGGACGCATCGAGGCCGACGATTCGCAGCTGGGCATGCACGTCGTCGGCTGGTTGCCGGGCTTCGACGCGGCGCGGGTGGATCGCCTCGTCGCATCCGCGCGGCTGCGTGGGCTCGGACTCCATCCCGTCCATCCCTATTACCGCGTGCCGCCGCCCAGGCCCGGACTGCTGCTCGGCTTCGCCGGCCTGTTCCCGAGCCAGATCGAGGAGGCGACGAGGATCCTGGGCGACTGCCTGCGGGCGCTGCCTTGAGGTCGAACCCACGACGGACCCTTTCTTGAAAGCTTCAGGACAGCAAGTGATACCTTGAATTTGGACAAATGTGGTTCCCTTTTGACTGTGGATCGCGCTCTAATGTGACCTCCATGTCGCCATGCGGCACGGCGGGCGCCTGCTCGACAGGCGTCGTCACTGTGCGATTCGAGTCCGATGGCCGCGGCCCTGCGCCTGGAGCAACTCACGATGTTCGCCAACAGCCTTTCGCATGAACTCCCCTCCGCACGCATGCTGGCCTCCTGCGAGTCGCATGCGTCGATGCCGATCCGCGTGCTGTCGGTCGGCGATGATCCCTTGATCCATGAAGGCATCCGCGCGCTGCTGGCCGCCGAGGACGACATGGCGCTGGTGGGCGAGGTCGGCAGCGACGACTTCGAGGCCGTCCACGTCACGAGTTTCCTGCCCGCGGTGGTGCTGATGGGCACCGAGCTGTCGGGCCACGGCAGCGTCCGCGCGATCGCCCGGCTGCGGGCCCTCGTCCCATCGGCGCGCGTGATCGTCATCGCCCCGCGAAGCGGCGACGCGCGCACGCGCCGGGCGATCGACGCCGGCGCGCAGGGCTGCCTGCTGTCGTCGAACGTGCGCGTGGCCCTGGCCCAGGCCATCCGCGCGGTCGCGTCCGGCCGACGCTTCATCGACGGCGAAGCCGCCATCGAGTGGATGCAGAGCCGTGCGGAAGAAGAGCTCAAGGCGCGCGAGGTCCAGGTGCTCGAGCTGGTCGCCGCCGGCAAGGCGAACAAGGAGATCGCGTTCGAGCTGTCCACGACGGAGGGCACCGTGAAGAACTACGTCAAGCGGATCCTCGGCAAGCTGCACGCGTCCGACCGGACGCACGCCGTCGTCATCGGCATCGCGCGGGGCATCATCGAGATCGGCGCGATCTCGAGCTGAGCGCCGCGCGGGCGAAACACGCGCGGTGCCGCGTCGCGCTTGCGTCATGCGCTCGTCCAGCTGCTCGTCATGGCACCCGCTGGCGGTTCAAGCGACCCGCCTGTGAACCCCGGGCGCCCCGGGAATCGGCGATGAGCAAAAAAAAGAGAGGCGGATTCAGGAGTCCGCCTCTGCCAAGATCAAGAGCAGCCTCTCGATCAACCTTTGGGGTCAGAACTTGTAGGTCACGGAGCCGTAGACGAAGCGGCCGTGCGGATCGTAGTAGGTCGGGTCATAGCCCGTCTGGAAGTACGTGCCGTTGGTGGTGACCGTGGGCGGCTGGCGATTGAACATGTTCTTCAGCCCGAGCCTGAAGGACATGTTCTTCACGCCGCCGTACTCGCCTTGCAGGTCGTACGTCGCGAAGGCCGAGACGCGGCGACCGGTGCTGCAGACCGCCGGCGGCGCGTCGGGCGCCGTGTAGTCGCTGGGGTCGCAATCGTCGATCGCGGGCGGTGCGTCGCGGTAGCTCGACTGGTAGTTCTGCGTCAGCGCCAGGCCATAGGGGCCGTTCTTCCAGTTCACGGTCAGCGCATGCTTCCAGCGGAAGATCATGCCGCCGTTGGTGACCGCGTTGATGGCGGAGTCGGTCGGATCCGTCGTGCGTCCGACGCTGTGCTGGACGCTGCCGTCGATCGTCGTCAGGTCGTACTTCTGGATCCAGGTGCCGGCCAGCTCGGCGCCGAACTGGCCCACCGCGGTGCGCAGGCCCGTCCAGCGCACGTCGACGTCGACGCCCGCGGTCACGACGCCGCCGCTGTTGACGTTGTTGGCGATGATGTTGGTGATGTTGCCGGAGCTGTCACGGGTGACCAGCGGCGCGTACACCGGGTTGCCCGCGGCCGCCAGGTTCACCACCGTCTGCGCGTCGAGGGCGATGATCGCGTGGTCGATCTTCACGTGGTAGTAGTCGACGCTGGCCGACAGGCCCTTGACCGGCTCCACGATCGTGCCCAGCGAGAACTGCTTCGACTTCTCCGGCACCAGGTCCGGATTGCCGCCGACCTGCTCGTTGAACTGGCCCGGCACGTGCGTGACGGGGTCGGTGAAGATGTTCGTCGTGGCCGGCGCGAGGGGGGTGTCCAGCTCGGGCAGCGAGGGCTCGCGGAAGCCCGTGCCGACGGCGCCGCGGAACGCGATCTGATCGAGCGGCCTGAACTTCAGGCTCAGCTTCGGGTTGGTCGAGGAGGCGTTCGGATAGTGGTCGTTGCGCACCGACAGGTCGGCTTCGAGCGACTTCAGGAAGGGCGCGTCCAGTTCTCCGTAGATCGAATGCGAGTTGCGCGAGGCCGCGAAAGGCAGGACCGCCGCGCCGTAGCCGGCGACATCGCCGCTCTGGTAGGCCGCGCTCGGCCGCAGATCGATGGCTTCCCGGCGCAGGGTCACGCCCGCGGCGAACGCCAGCGGGCCGCCCGCCAGCTTGGCCAGTTCGTGCTGCACCTTGAGGTCGACCGAATCGGTCGTCAGCGACGACTTGATGATGCTGCCGTTGTAGTTCGTCGCCATGATCTGGGCGGCGAGCGCGGGCGACTGCTGGGCCACGAAGGGATTGAACGCGTCGTTGCCGCTGAGCAGCTCCACCAGCTGCGACTGATTCTGGTAGCCCCGCTGCGTGGTTTCGGCCACCACGCTCTCGTTGCGGCTGTAGGACGCGTCGTAGTCCCAATCCTTGAGGGTGCCGCTCAGCCCGGTCGCGAGGTGGTACAGCGTCGAGTTGTCCGTGTGCAGGCGGCCGCCGCCGTCCAGGGCGCGGTAGCTGACCGTCACGGGGCAGGGGCCGCCGGCGCAGCTCGTCAGCACTTCGGGATGGTTGGATGCCGCGATGTAGCTGGCCGGGTAGTAGGGGCTCGAGGGGTTGATGACGATCACCGGGTCGACGCCGATCTTGTGGAACAGCGGATCGGTCGCGAGGAAGGACGCGCTGTAGGGCGACGCCTGTTCGCTGATGATGGTCTTGGCGTGCGACGCGAACACTTCCGCGAACCATTCGTTGTCGTCGTCGATGCGGCCGCGCAGGGTGCCCGCGACGTTGACGCGTGTCACGTCGGGCGTCAGCGGGACGTACGGCGACGGGTTGTAGCGGCAGGTGTTGAGGTTGACGTCGAACGACATGCCGTTGGCCGAGCAGTTGTTGGCCGTGCTGGTCGAGCTCGTCGGGCCCAGGATGTTGCCGATGCCGCTGCCGTCCGCGAAGATCGCCTTGCCCTGGTTCAGCGAGGTCAGGATGGTCGGGTCGAAGGTCCGGATCGCGCCCGTGGCCGTCGCGCTGGTGTCGAACAGGCCGTCGTCGCTCCACGCACGGTTCGCGTACTTGCGCTGGTAGCCCTGGATGGACGCATCGTGCGCGACGTCCAGCGAGAACATGGCGGCGACGTGATCGGTGTTCAGGTCGCCGAAGCCTGCGACCAGGCCGAACTTGCCGCTCTTGCCGCCGCCCGCGGTGGTCGGCTTGCCGTAATAGGCGGTCGCCTCGACGCCGTGGAAATCCTTGCGCAGGATGAAGTTGATGACGCCGGCGACGGCGTCCGAGCCGTACACGCCCGAGGCGCCGTCCTTGAGCACTTCCACGCGATCGATGGCGGACAGCGGGATCGAGTTGATGTCGACGGCCGTGCCGTCGGTCGCGTAGTTGGCGATGCGGCGGCCGTTGACGAGCACCAGGGTGCGTTGCGAGCCGAGGCCGCGCAGGCTGGCGGTGGCCTCGCCATAGGTCGACTGGCCGGCGTTCTGCACGGAGGTCATGCCGCCGGCCGACGAGTTCGCGGAGATGTTCTGCAGCAGCTGCTCGGTGTTCGTGACGCCGAGCTTCTCGATCTGCTCGCGCGTCACGGTCTGCACCGGCAGGGCGGTCTCGGCATCGACCCGCTTGATCGACGAGCCCGTGATCTCCACGCGCTGCACGACACCCGTGTCCGGCGCGGACGCCTGCGCCTGCGCGAGCGATGGGGTGAGCGAGGCCAGGGCGCCCCATGCGCCGAGGAGGCAACTGCAGAGCGTGGTTCTCGGGAAGGTGGTGGTCGTGTTCATTGGATGTGATGTGTGAGTGAGCCGGCCCTGGAGGCTCGTGACCTCCGTCCGCCAGCGGATCGCCGGGATCGCGCCCGGGCCTTCGTCGGTGACGTCGCGATCGGCCGGCGACGGACCGCCCGGCATGCCTGCCGGGGTATCCATCCGCCCCTGGTCCGCCGCGACGCCATCCCACCCCGCGTCCCGCCAGGAAATGAGTCGCGGCGTCGTCGACGCCATCAGCGCAGTGAACAAAATCTATCGATCGGACGCGACCGCGAGAAGTCTCGGACGAGAGGGGCGGCGAGTCTCTTTAGGCATCAGGCGACCGTCCGCGCGGCTCGCCGGGCCCGGCGCATCGATGGCCGGACGCCTTCGTCGGCATCAGGGAATGCCCGACTCATCCATTCACGGCCCGATGACGAAGGGCGGCGAGAATCGCTCCCCATCACAGGGAGTCCAATGAACAAGATCCGCATGCTCGCCGCCGCCGTCCTGGCCGGTGCCTCGTTGACCGCCGCCGCCCAGTCCGGGAACGAGGCCGTCCCGACCCACTGGCGTTTCGGCTTCCAGTTCGGCACGGAGCAGGACCACAAGAACACGGAACCGGTCGCCCAGGTCTCGATGGGCTACGATTTCGACCACACGTGGTCGGTCGAGGCGCTGGCCAACTTCAGCCTCCTGTTCATGCGAGAAGGCGGCCTGAAGGCGGACGACCGCGAGTTCAACTACGCGGTCGGCGCGCGCGCGCTGGCGACCTTGCCCCTGGGTGAACGCTGGCGCCTGGTCGGCGGCCTGGGCCTCGTGAAATTCTCCGAGGAACTGGGCAACGGGACGGGGCATGACGACTCCCTGGACAAGATGAGCCCGATGGTGAGCCTGGCCGCGATATACCGCCTCGGGCGCCGCTGGTCGCTGGGCGCCGAGGTGTCCTCGTTCACGCAGGCGCACAGCGTCAACGCCGGGTTGCGCGCCGAACTCCACTTCTGAGTCGCGCCGCCACGGCGCCCGTCGAGGCGCCGCGGATGACGCCCGGGCCGGCGGGTTCGGCGCGGCCGCACGCGGCACAATCGAGGCCCGCAACGCCGCCCATGATCATGAACGACGCTCGTCCAGCCCTCGTCCTCGTCACCGGCGGTTCGGGCTTCATCGCCACGCACTGCATCGTGCAGCTGCTCGCCGCGGGCTACCGGGTGCGCACCACGGTGCGATCGCTCCAGCGCGAGCCCGAGGTGCGCGCCACGTTGCGATCGGCGGGCGCCGACGCCGGCGACCGGCTCGCGTTCGCCGCCGCCGACCTGACCGCCGACGCCGGCTGGGACGAGGCCGCCGCCGGCTGCGACTATGTGCTGCACGTGGCCTCGCCGTTCCCGGTCGACGTGCCCAAGCACGAGGATGAGCTGGTCGTGCCCGCGCGCGAGGGCGCGCTGCGCGTGCTGCGCGCGTCCCGCGGCGCGGGCGTGAAGCGCGTCGTGCAGACGTCGTCCTTCGCGGCGGTCGGCTACGGCCATCCGCCGCTGGAGCGCCCCTTCGACGAGAGCGACTGGACCAACCTCGACGGCGGCGGCCTGACGGCCTACGTCAAGTCCAAGACGCTGGCCGAGCGCGCCGCCTGGAGCTTCATGGGCCGCGAGGGCGGCGACATGGAGCTGGCGGTCGTGAACCCGGTGGGCGTCTTCGGGCCGGCGCTCGGGGCCGACTTCTCCACCTCCATCGAGATCATCAAGCGCATGCTGGACGGCGCGCTGCCCGGGCTGCCGCGCATCACCTTCGGCGCGGTGGACGTGCGCGACGTCGCGGACCTGCACCTCAAGGCGATGACCCACCCCGAGGCCGCCGGCGAGCGTTTCCTGGCCGTGGCCGGCGACTTCCTCTCGCTGCGCGACATGGCGCTCGTGCTCAGGCAGCGCATGGGCCAGGCGGCGCGCCGCGTGCCGTCGCGCGAGCTGCCCGACTGGCTGCTGCGCGTCGTGGCGCTGGTCGACAAGTCCGTCGGCCAGATCGTGCCCGAGCTGGGCAAGCGCAAGAACGCCACCAGCGACAAGGCGCGGCGCGTGCTGGGCTGGGCGCCGCGCACGGCCGACGACGCCATCGTCGCGACCGCCGAGAGCCTCGTGCGCCTGGGGCTGGTCAAGCGATGAAGCTGGCCGTCGACATCGCGTTCGGCATCGCCCTGTCGGCGGCCGTGCTGTACGCCGGCTGGCATTGGTACGGACCGTTCGGCCTGGTCTTCGGCGCCCCCATCCTCGCGATCTTCGGCCGGCCGCTGGTCGAGATCATGACCTCGCTGCCACGGCACGCCCGGCACCTGGCGCTGCGCGACCGCGCCGGGCGCTACTACGAGTTCCGCGGCCGCTCGATGGACATTCACGTCGATGCCGACGCCCGCTGCTGGATCGCCACCGCCGACGTGCGCAAGATCGCCGCGCTGCCCGCCGAGGCCGTGCTGCTGCGCCTCGTGCCCGGCCAGTGCCGCGAACTGGGCGACCCCATGACGTGGCGCATCTCGTCCGACGGCGCCGCCCGGGTGCTGGCAAAGTCGACGGACGCCGAGGTGGCGAAGTTCCTCACATGGCTGGATCGCGAAGTGGCACAGCCGGCCCGCAAGCGGCGCGAGCGTCGACTGTAGATCGGGGGGGGGCGGATGGTCGACGGCCGCCACGAGCGACGTCAGGCGTGCGCCGCGCCCCGCGCCCGCATGCGCCGACGCACCCGCAGCGACACCGCAAACACCACGAGGCCGCCGAAGGCCAGCAGCACGCCCACGGGCCCGGTGGACGTCCAGCCCAGGCCCGATGCGATCGCCACGCCGCCCAGCCAGGCGCCGAGCGCGTTGGCCACGTTGAACGCCGAGTGGTTCAGCGCCGCGGCCAGCGTCTGCGCGTCGCCGGCGGTGTCCATCAGCCGGATCTGCAGCGCCGGCCCGAGCGCGACGACCGTGCCGAGCAGGAAGACGTTGATGCAGATGGCGACGGTGTACGGCGCGGTGAACGGGATCGCGCCCAGCACGAGCGCGCTCCATGCAAGCAGCCCGCCGATGGTGGGCATCAATGCCTTGTCGGCCAGCCGCGCGCCGGCCAGGTTGCCGCCGACCATGCCCGCGCCGAACAGCGCCAGCACCAGCGGCACGCCGTCCAGCGGCAGGCCGGTGACCTCGGTGAGCAAGGGCTTGACGTAGCTGAAGACGGCGAACATGCCGCCGAAGCCGATCGCTGCGATGCCCAGCGTCAACCAGACCTGCGTGTGCGCCAGCGCGCCGAGCTCGCGCAGCGGGCTCGCGCCGTGCGGGGCCGGGTCGTCGGGCACGCCGCGGTGGATCAGCACGATGGCCAGCACGGCGATGGCGCCCACCAGCACGAACGCGGCGCGCCAGCCGAGGTGCTGGCCCAGCCAGGCGGCCAGCGGCACGCCGGCGAGTGTGGCGCTGGTCAGGCCCGACATCACGAGGCCGACGGCGCCGGCGCGCCGGCCCGGCGGAGCCAGGGACGCCGCCATCAGCGCGGCGACGCCGAAGTACGTGCCGTGCGGCAGGCCGGTGAGCAGGCGCATCACGTTCATCAGCACGTAGCCGGGCGCCAGCGCGCTGGCGAAGTTGCCGGCGGCGAACAGCGCCATCAGTGCGATCAGCAGCGCGCGCCGCGGCCAGTTGGCGGCCAGCACCGCCAGCACCGGCGCGCCCACCACCACGCCGAGCGCGTACGCCGTGATGACGTGGCCCGCCTGCGGGATGGTGACGCCGAGATCGCGCGCGACCTCGGGCAGCAGGCCCATGATCACGAACTCGCCGGTGCCGATCGCGAAGCTGCCGACGCCCAGGGCCCACACGGCGGGCCAGAAATGGCGCTCGCGGTCGGCGGCAAGGCGCACCGGGACGGCGGAATCGAGGGCGGGCGAAGCGGAACTCATCGGGGAAGCGGCAGGCGCGGAAACGGTTCCACCCATTGTGCTGCGTTGCAGCAATCCTTGCCCGCGGCGGGTCTTGGGGCGGTGCACCCTTCGGTTCGGCATGTGAACCGGCCTCGGCGGCATGCGTCTTGCCGCGCGCAGCGGTCCGTCAAGCGAAGGAGCTGCGCATGACCACCGATCACTGCGACCTGGGCACCGGCCCCGCCGCGAATGCCCGCAAGGCGGGCGACCGCGTGCCTGATGTCACCTTCAAGCTGCGTCGCGGCGCCGACTGGGAGGAGACGAACACGGCGAAGATCTTCGGGGGCCGCAACGTGATCGTCTTCGCGCTGCCGGGTGCGTTCACGCCGACGTGCTCGACGGTGCATCTGCCGCGCTACGAGGAACTGGCGCCGGAATTCGAGAAGCGCGGCATCGACGAGATCGTCTGTGTCGCGGTCAACGACCCGTTCGTGATGGCGCAGTGGGGCCAGGAGGAGGCGGCCAGCAAGGTGCGCCTGCTGCCCGACGGCAACGCCGCGTTCACGCGCGGGATGGGCATGCTCGTGGACAAGAGCGACCTCAACTTCGGCGCGCGCTCGTGGCGCTACTCGATGCTGGTGCGCGACGGCGTCATCGAGAAGCTGTTCGTCGAGCCGGACAAGCCGGGCGACCCGTTCGAGGTGTCCGACGCCGACACGATGCTGCGCTACCTGGACCCGTCGGCGAGGCTGCCGGACGAGGTCGCGATGTTCAGCCGCGAGGGCTGCCCGTTCTGCGCGCGCACCAAGTCGGCGCTGCAGGAAGCGGGCATCGCCTACACCGACATCTCGCTGCCGCCGCTGCAGCGCTCGCGCGCGCTGCGGGCGATCGCGGGCGCGCAGACGGTGCCGCAGGTGTTCGTCAACGGCCGGCTGGTGGGCGATTCGGAGGCGACGCTGGCCTGGCTCGCGTCGCGCCGGCGCTAGTGCCTCAGCCAGGCGCGCAACTGCTCGAACACCGCGGCGCTGGACAACAGCTGCAGGTGGTTGGTGTCCGCCACCACGCGCTGGTGGGACGGCGCAAACCCGAGCGTGCGCCGCGCGAGCCGATGCTTGCCGAGCGCGCTCGCCAGGGGCACGAGCCCGTCGCCGAGCGCCTTGCCCGCGCCGGCCAGCGTGCCCGCCAGCGCGAAGCAGCGCGGGCCCGTGGGCAGCGGCACGGGCTGGCGGCGGTCGGTGGCGCTCTCGAAGCGGTCGGCGTTCAGCCAGTCCTCGTCGACGACGCTGCCGTGCCGCAGATCGGTGATGCCGGCGCTGCGCAGCTTGGCGAGGCGGCCGAACGGCCCGGCGTAGGGCGTGGCGTCGAGCAGCATGTGCAGGCCCTGGCCGGCACGCTCCAGCGGTGCGCCGTGGTGCGGCGTGCCCAGGCAGGCGAAGTCGTCGAGCCGGTCGACCCAGTGCCGGCCCGCCGCGCGGCCGTAGTGCAGCGCGCTGCGCGCGACGAGGCCGCCCATGCTGTGGCCGACGATCGCGAAGCGCGCGATCGGCCGCGGCCATTGCGCGAGCAGTTGCTCGAGCAGGTTCGCCAGTGCGCGCCCGTTGGTCGACACGTGCAGCCCGCTGGGGTAGTGCAGGTACAGCGGCGTGAAGCCGAGCGCGGCGGCGAGCGCGGCGCCGTGGTCGTGGCCGTCGCGTCGCCATTGCAGGTCGTTCATGCACAGGCCGTGGACGAGCACCAGCACCCGTTCGCCGGCGTCGGGCAGTGCCGCGGCCAGCGCGTCGCGCCGCAGGACGAGCGCGCGGCCGTCGCGCCGCAGCGCCATGCCAATGGCGAGCGGGTTGGCCGTGCGCGCCAGGCGATCGCCCAGGACGCCGTTGAGCGCGGCGAGCACCGCCTCGCGTTCGGGCGAGGGCAGCGCAGGCGCCGCGCCGCCCGGTGCCAGCAGCGGCGCGAGCACCGGCAGCAGCGTGTCGACGCTGCCGCCGACGGCGCGCGTGACGCGGCAGCGTGGCGACGCGCGCATGCACGGCCTCGACGAGATCGGTCAGCCCCGTCGTCGCCTCGACGGCCAGCTTCGCGGCGCCGCGCAGGGCGCGCGCGTTCGCGGCCGCCTGCGCGGCGCTGGGTTCGTCATCGGAGACGGAGGGGTCGGACAGGTCGTCGGGCATCGGCAGGGCCAGGGCGGCGCGGGAGTGCGCCAGCCCCAGTGTGCCAGGGCGGGACGACCGGTTCGGTTTCTAACCGCGGTATGCGTGGGAAAGAGAAGGTCCACCCGTCGGATCGGCGTGGCGTCCACAGGGAGGCTTGGACGCTCGTATCGACCCGACACCGCGTGAGACGCGGCCACGCGGGCGGAAAAGGGCCGCGGGAATCGCGACCACGGGAATTGTCGAAGCCGACCCCTTCCGCAGCCTGACGCCAGCCATAACGGAAAATGGCGGCCATGACTCCAACCAACCTGTTCCGCAATCGTCCCGTCGCCGTCATCGGCGCCGGCGTGATGGGCATCGGCATCGTGCAGGTCGCGCTGCTGGCCGGGCATCCCGTGCATTTGTACGATGTCCGCGAGGGTGCCGCGGCGGCGGCCGCCGAGCAGCTCGGCGCCACGCTCGCCAGGCTTGCCGACAAGGGCAAGCTGACGCCCGAGGACGTGGCCGCGGCGCGCGGCCGCCTGTCCGTCGCGGCGTCGCTGGACGCGTTGCGCGACGCCGCGCTCGTGATCGAGGCGATCGTCGAGAACCTGGCGGTCAAGCAGGCGCTGATGCGTGATCTCGAGGCCATCGTGGCGCACGACTGCGTGCTGGCGTCGAACACGTCGTCGCTGTCGATCACCGCGGTCGCGCGCGGGCTGGAGCTGCCCGGCCGCGTGGTGGGCATGCATTTCTTCAACCCGGTGCCGCTGATGCGCCTGGTCGAGGTCGTCTCGGGCCTGGCCACGGAACCGGCGGTGGCCGACGCCATCGCGATGCTGGCGGCCGACTGGGGCAAGACGGCGGTGCACACGAAGTCGACGCCCGGCTTCATCGTCAACCGCATCGCGCGGCCGTTCTACGCCGAGACGCTGGCGCTGCTGCAGGAGCAGGCGGCCACGCCCGCGGTGCTCGATGCCTGCGTGCGCGGCGCGGGCTTCCGCATGGGGCCGTGCGAGCTGATGGACCTGATCGGCCACGACACCAACTTCGCCGTCACGCAATCGGTCTACGAGGCCAACTTCTACGACAAGCGCTACCAGCCCTCGCTGGTGCAGCGCGAGATGGTCGACGGCGGCCTGCTGGGCCGCAAGTCCGGCCGCGGCTTCTACCGCTATCCCGATGGCGCTGCGAAGACGGCCGACGGCGAGGCCGCGGCGCCGACGCTGCCGGCCGTGCCGCTGGTGCTGCATGGCGAGGGGCCGGTCGCGGATCTGCTGGCCTCGCGCCTCGCGGGCTCGGGCCTGGGGTTCACGCGCGAGGCCGCCGGCGAGGGCGGCGGGATCCGCCTGCGCATCGGCGATGGCTGGTTGCTCTGCACCGACGGTCGCTGCGCCACGGAGTGCGCGAACACGCTCGGCGTGCACGACGTGGCCCTGTTCGACTGGCCGGTGGGGCCCGCGGCCGCGGGCGCGGCAACGCCGGTCGTGCCGCTCGCGTGGACCGTCGCGGCGCAGGCCTCGGACGACTTCGCGGCGCAGGTCGCCGAGGTGCTGCGCGCGCTGGGCTGGCTGCCGCAGCGCATGGCCGACGTGCCGGGCCTGGTGGTCGCGCGCACGATCGCCATGCTGGTCAACGAGGCCAGCGACGCGGTGGAGCAGGGCGTGTGCGACGTCGCCGGCGCGGACGCCGCGATGACTCTGGGCGTCAACTATCCGGCCGGCCCGTTCGCGTGGCTCGCGCAGGTGGGCGCAGCGGCCACGGTGCGCCTGCTCGACGCGCTCGACGCGTTCTACCGCGGCGAGCGCTATCGCGTCAGCCCGCGGCTGCGCCGGGCGACGTGGACGGCGCCGTCGGCGCCCGCGGCGACGGCATGGCAGGCACCGGCGGCTTCAGCGGCACGGTCGGCGTCGAAGGAACCGACGGCGTCGACGGCGCCGCCAGCGGAACGCTGACGTCGCAGCGCACGCCCTCGGGCTCGTTCTGCTGCCAGGCGATCGTGCCGCCCAGCATGCGCACACGCTTGCGGATGCCGCCCAGGCCCAGGCCGGTCGACCAGTCCTTGGGCGTGCCGCCCACGCCGTTGTCGGTGACCGTGAGCGCGAGCACGCCATCGCGCAGCTCGCCGTGGATCGAGGCGTGCGTGGCCTTGGCGTGGGCGATGATGTTGCTCACCAGTTCGCGCAGGATGCGGGTCAGGCCCGACCACTGCACGACGTTCAGCTGGATCTCGGTGTCCTGCTCGAACGACCATTCCAGCGTGCAGCCGGTGGGCGCGAGACGCTGCGCGATGTCCGCCTTCCATTCGCCGGCCGAGTGCGACAGGTAGTGGCTGGTGGCCGCGAGGCCGCGCGTGAGCGTCTTCAGGTCCTGCAGCGTGTGGCGGACGTAGTCCTCCATCTCCGCGTTGGGCGCCTTGTACATCAGCGTCAGCAGGCGCGCGCCGATGTCGTCGTGCAGGTCCTGCGCGATGCGGCCGCGCTCCTCGCTGCGGCCCTGCTCGATGGCGCGGTCGTGCGCGACGGCGCGGCGCAGTTGTTCGACGATGCGGTCGGCCAGGCGCGCGTCCTCGGCGGTGAACAGGCGCTTGCCGCGCTCGGCGAATCGCAGCACGATCAGGCGCGGCTCGGGCAGATCGCCTTCGTCCAGCTGCGAGGAGGCCGCGTCGGACTGCGGTTCGACCGCCAGCGGCACCAAGAGGCCCGCGCCGCCCTCGTACCAGCGCGTGGTGCGCGTGAAGCCGGGCTCGTGGCGCGCCACCAGCGGCTGGAACACGGCGTGGAACAGCTCCAGCTGCCAGTCGGCGGCGCGCTCGGGCTGTTCCTCCACCTTGCGCGCGATGCGCAGCAGGTGCTCGAACAGGCGCTCGGTGGTGACGGCCCGGGCGCCGATCATCTGGTCCAGCAGCCACTGGCGCGAGGCCGCGTAGACGCCCAGCGCGACGAACAGCGACGTGGTGATCGACGCGAACTGGTTGAACGAGAACACCGCGACGAACAGCAGGTCGACCGAGGTCGCCAGCGTGCTGACGCCGGCCAGCATGGCGAACTCGCGCATCATGTGCTGCGAGCGCGCGAGGAACGGCGACATCAGCAGCAGCGACGCGAAGAACACGGTCCAGATGACCGGCACCGCGGTCACCAGCGACTGCACCTCGCCGGGCATGCGGTCGCTGAGCGCGACGACGATGGTGACCAGCGCGAGGCTGCCCGTGGTGACGATGCTCAGGCGTCGCATCACGGTGGCGTAGGGGTGCGGCGTGATGCGGTACGACCAGCCCAGCAGGCCGACCACCAGCAGGCCGGTGCTCAGCGACAGCGCCTCGCACCACCACCAGGCCTGCGGAAGATCGAACGCCAGCGCCGCGGTGGTGAAGACCACGGCCGCGATCCACGACAGCCAGGACAGCAGCCGCCGCGGCGGCAGCGGCGTGGGATACAGCAGCGTCGCATTGAGCAGGGCGGCGCAGGTGACGACGTCCAGCGACATGCGCAGCGCCGCCTCGTTGCCGCCCAGCAGCGAGATGTTGCCCATGCCTGGTACGGCGTCGACCGCGGCCAGCAGGAGCTGCGCGGCCTGGCATTGCGCCATGATCGCGTAGAGCAGGGTCTGCACGTCCTGGCGCACGAGCACGACGACCGCGCCCACGAGCTCCAGCGCCAGGCCCAGGCCGCACAGCAGCCAGAAGGTGATGCCCAGCGTCGTGTAGCCGCGCGGGTGCGGCTGCACCCGGGCATTCATGCGGTCGGTGAACCCGAGCAGCACCGGCGTGCCGGCCTCGAGGACGCGCGCCATCCGGCGCTGCTGCTCCGCCGCGGCGGAGCGTTCCTCGTCGTTGGCGATCCAGCGGGTGGAGTTCGCGACGCGCCGGCCGTCGACCACCAGCGGCGCGATGCCGGGGGCGACGATGACCTCCAGCGAATGCCCCAGCGCCGGGCGCATCCAGGGCAGGTCGGTGGCGATCAGCTGGAGGTGCCCGTTGCCGTCGAGGCGCCAGTTGGCGTCGAGGTTGGGCGTCTGGGCGATGGTGCGGGCAAGCAGCACCACCGCCAGCGAGGCCAGCAGCGCGATCGGCAGCAGGAGCAGCCGGCGCCAGCCCATCGGGCGCACGCGGCCTGGGCTCATCGGGCCTGGCCCGGTGAGCGCGCGGCGCCGCGCGCGTGGGCAGACACTGTCAGACGAGCCCTTGCTTGCTGGCCAGCACCGCGGCTTCGGCGCGGCTGGAGACGTTGAGCTTGCGGTAGATCGACTTGATGTGGTCGTTCACCGTGAACCACTTGATCGACATGAGCGCCGCGATCTCCTTGATCGTAAAGCCCTTGCTCAGGAAGGTGAGCACCTCCACCTCGCGCGGCGTGAGCGCGGGCAGGTCCAGCGGCGGCTCGATCTCCACCGGCGACGGCGCGGCGAACGCGAGCGACGACGTGAAGGTGCCGGCGGCCGCGGGAGCGCGCAGCGCGGCGCCGTTGCCTTCGTCGGTGATGCGGCGGTTCATCGACGTGCGCGCGTGGGTGCGGAAATGCCCCAGCAGCCGGCGCGCGATGGCCGGCGACAGCGGCGGCTCGCCGCGCACGATCTTCTGCAGTTCCTCGACCAGCAGCTCGAAGCGGTCTTCCTTGAGCAGGTAGCCGTCGGCGCCGCACTGCAGGGCCGGGAACAGGTGTTCGTCATCCGAGTACAGCGTGGTGACGATCTTGGTGGCCGGGTACTGGCGCAGTTCCTCCAGCAGTTCCAGGCCCGAGCCGTCCGGCAACTCGAGGTCGACCAGGATCAGCTTGAATGGATCGACGCCGTGGTACCCCTGGGCGCCGCCGGCGATGCGGACCGCACGCCGTGCGCTCTCGAGATCGCCCGCCTCGACGATGGTGATGGTGTCGCTGAAGCTCTCGCGCACCACGCGTCCGAGGAATTCCCGCGCCGCGGGGTTGTCCTCGAGGATCAAAACCTTGACTGCCATGTCGTTCCCCTTTGCCTGCCTGTGTCGTCGCCGGACGGAATGGACTCCCGTTCATAGGGCGCGATCCCGGAATGCTAA
Source organism: Burkholderiales bacterium (assembly GCA_019510465.1). GTDB lineage: Bacteria > Pseudomonadota > Gammaproteobacteria > Burkholderiales > Burkholderiaceae_C > Scleromatobacter. The sequence continues at coordinate 9,012 of JAEKKH010000052.1, read as the reverse complement.
CGAGCGAAGGGGTCCGTCGCATCCCCCGTTTCGGGGCAGCCGAATGGGGGGAACTGCCTATTGGGGCCGGCGGCGAAGGGTCTTGTCCAGGGCCCTTGAACAGCCCTAGTCCGCCGCCAGCAGGCCGTCCGGCACCATCACGAGCTTGCCCAGGATCTGTCGGTTCTCGAGGCGATGGTACGCGTCGGCGAGCCGGGACAGGGGAATTATCTCGTCGATCACCGGCTTGATCTGCCCGCGGGCGTATTGCGCGGCCAACACGCCGAGCATGTGCGCGTTGGCGGCCGGCTCCCGGCGCACGAAGTCGCCCCAGAACACGCCCACGATGGACGCGCCCTTGAGCAACGGCAGGTTCCAGGGCAGCGCCGGGATCTGGCCCTCGGCGAAGCCGATCACGAGGTAGCGGCCGCGCCAGGCGATCGCACGGAACGCCGGCTCGGCGTGCGAGCCGCCCACCGGGTCGAAGACGACGTCGGGGCCCTTGCCGCCGGTGGCGGCCTTGAGCGCGTCCTTCAGCGGGGTGGTCGAGTAGTTGATCGCCACGTCGGCGCCGAGGCGCGTGCACAGCGCGCACTTGGCGTCGGTGGAGGCCGCGGCGATCACCTTCGCGCCAGCGGCCTTGGCCACCTGGATGGCCGCGGTGCCGACGCCGCCGGCCGCGCCCAGCACGAGCACCGTCTCGCCCGCCTGCAGCGCGCCGCGATCGACCAGCGCGTGGTGCGCCGTGCCGTAGGTGAACGCGAACGCCGCGGCGTCGCGCAGCGCGAAGCCGGGCGGCAGCGGCATCACCTGCATCGCCTTCACGCAGGCGTGCGTCGCGAACCCGCCGTGGCCGCCGAGCGCCGCGACCGGCATGCCGGGGCGCAGGTGCTTGACGCCGCTGCCCACGGCCTCGACGATGCCCGCGAATTCGGCGCCCGGGACGAACGGCAGCTCGGGGCGCATCTGGTACTTGCCCTGCACGATCAGCAGGTCGGGAAAGTTCAGCGAGGCCGCGTGGATCGCGACCAGCACCTCGTCGGCCGCGGGCGCCGGGGTGGGGCGCTCGCGCCATTGCAGGGCCGCGGGGCCATCCAGGGTCTCACACATCCAGGCTTGCATGACAGCGCTTTCCGGTTCTGAAGTTCCGGCAATCTTACGGACGGCGCGGCGCCACGGCAGTCGCGGGGGCGACGCTGTCGCGCTGCCTACAATGCGGCCATGCGCATCCTCATCGCCAACGACGACGGCTACCTCGCCCCCGGGCTCGTCGCCCTCGTCGAGGCCTGCCGCGGCCTGGGCGAGATCGACGTCGTCGCGCCCGAGCAGAACGCCAGCGGCATGTCCAATTCGCTGACGTTGAACCGGCCGCTGGCGGTGTTCGCGGCCAGGGGCGGCCCGTCCGACGGCTTCCGCGTCGTCAACGGCACGCCGTCCGACTGCGTGCACGTGGCCATGACCGGCCTGCTCGAACACCGGCCCGACCTCGTGCTGTCGGGGATCAACAACGGCGAGAACATGGGCGACGACACGCTCTACTCGGGCACCGTGGCCGCGGCGATGGAAGGCTTCCTGTTCGGCGTGCCGGCGATCGCGTTCTCGCTCAAGCACAAGGGCTGGACGAATCTCGACGCCGCCGCGCGCGCCGCGCGCCGCGTCGTGCAGGCGGCCATCGCCGACCCGTCGTTCGGCCGGCCGGGCGCCGCGCCGTGGCTGCTGAACGTCAACTTCCCGAACCGGCCCGATACCGACGCGCTGCCCTGGGCCACCACGCGCCTGGGCCGGCGCCATGCCAGCGAGCCGGTCATCGCCCAGAAGAACCCGCGCGGCGACACCATCTACTGGATCGGTCCCGCGGGCGACGCACGCGAGGCCGGCGCGGGCACCGACTTCCACGCCGTCGCCAACGGCCGCGTGTCGATCACGCCGCTGCAGGTCGACCTCACCGACCACGCGAATCTCGCGGGCTGGTCGTCGCGGCTGGGCGTGCAATGAGACATCCTGTGTCGACCCGTTCGCGGGAGCGGTCGTCGAGTCTGCGGGACGAGCGCCGGGCCGCCCCAAGCCGGCCCGCGGTCCCCGCGGGGGACGGAGCGCCGTACCCGGCGCGGGAGGGGTCGTCGCGTTCGCGGGACGAGCGCCGGGCCGCCCTAAGCCGGCCCGCGGTCCCCTCGGGGGACGGAGCGCCGTACCCGGCGCGGGAGGGGTCGTCGCGTTCGCGGGACGAGCGCCGGGCCGCCCCAAGCCGGCCCGTGGTCCCCTCGGGGGACGGAGCGCCGTACCCGGCGCGGGAGGGGCGCCAATGAGCGGCGACACGCCGCGCGCCAAGCGGTTCCCGGCGCAGTGGTCGAGCGGCTCCCGCCCCGCGGCCCCCAGCGGCACCGCGCGCAACCCGCTGCGCCCGCAGGCGTTGCTGCACCAGGCGGCGCAGGACGCCGCGCGGCACGTGGTGCCCACCGGCCTGGGCCTGGACAACGGGCCGATGCGCGAGCGCATGGTGGCCCGCCTGCGCTCCGAAGGCATCCGCAGCCCGGCGTTGCTGGACGCGTTCGCCAACGTGCCGCGCCATCGCTTCGTGGACACCGCGCTCGCGATCCAGGCCTACGAGGACACCAGCCTGCCGATCGGCCTGGGCCAGACCATCTCCAAGCCGTCGGTCGTCGCGCGCCAGCTGCAGTGGCTGTTCGACGGCGCCAACGCGAGCCGCCTCGGCCACCTGGGCCGCACGCTGGAGATCGGCACCGGATGCGGCTACCAGACGGCACTGCTCGCGCGCATCGCCCGGACGGTGATCTCGATCGAGCGCCTGCAGCCGCTGCACCACATGGCGCGGCGCCACCTGGACGCGCTCGGCGTGCCCGGGGTGCGCCTGGTGCACGGCGACGGGCGCGTGGGCCATCCGCCCAACGCGCCGTACGACAGCATCGTGGCCGCGGCCGGCGGCGAGGCGGTGCCCGAGGCCTGGCTGCAGCAGCTGGCCGTCGGCGGCCGGCTGGTCGCGCCGACCGCCATGCCGGGCCTGGCCGGGCAGGCGCTGGTCATCGTCGACCGGACCCCGGATGGGTTCGTCCGCCAGATCGGCGAGACGGTGACGTTTGTTCCCTTAAAATCAGGGATTGGATGAAACAACGCAGGGAAACTATGGCATCGCTCTGGGGACGACGAACGCTCGTGACGACGGTTTGCGTGGCGTCCGCCTGGGCCTTGATCGGGTGCGCGACCCCGAATCAGGCACCCGTCGAAGATCACTCGGCTCGCACCGTGCGGGCGCCGACGCCCTCCGCGGAGGCGGCCAAGCCCGCGGTCCAGCCGCTGCCTGCCGCCGAGTCGCGCGCCGGCGCCTACACCGTCCAGCCTGGCGACATGCTCACCAAGATCGGCATGGACACCGGCCAGAGCTGGCGTGACCTGGCGCGCTGGAACAACCTGACCGACCCGAATCACCTGGAGGTCGGCCAGGTGCTGCGCGTGCTGCCGCCGGCGGGCGAAGTCCCGCCCGGCTCGACCGTGACGACCAGCACCACGACCACGACCGTGGCCGCCGCCGCGTCGGGGGCGGCCACGTTCAAGCCGCTGCCGCCGATCCCGTCCAAGCCCGAAGGCAGGGCCAGCGGCACCACGGCGGCGTCGACGGCGATCGCCTCCGGCAGCGCCGTCCCGCTGACCGGCGCCGCCACGCCGCAGCCGGCGGCCGCGCGCGAGGGCGACGACGACATGACCTGGGCGTGGCCGGCGGCCGGCCCGGTGGTCGCCCCCTTCGACGATGCCAAGACCAAGGGGCTGGCCATCGGCGGCAAGGCCGGCGACCCGGTCTACGCGGCAGCCGACGGCCGCGTCGTCTACGCCGGCTCCGGCCTGCGAGGCTACGGCAACCTGGTCATCGTCAAGCACAACGCGAACTACCTGACGGCCTACGCGCACAACCAGACGCTGCTCGTCAAGGAAGACCAGATCGTCAAGCGCGGCCAGAAGATCGCCGAGATGGGCTCCACCGACGCCGATCGCGTGCAGCTGCACTTCGAGATCCGCAAGCAGGGCAAGCCGATCGACCCGGCGCGCCTGCTGCCGCCGCGCTGACGCAGCGTCGCCCGCACCCCATGAGAACGCGCCCTCGAGGCGCGTTTTTTTTGGTCATCGCCGATTTCCGGGTTCCCGTGAGCTGGCGTCGCTCGCTCGTCCAGCTGCTCGTCAGGCACGCGCTGGCGAAAACGATCCACCCTGCGATGACGTGCAGTGGCACAAGTACAGCCGGCGCGTCAGCACCTCGTAGCGTGCCAGCACCTCCTTCGAAGCGTTCGGGCGGCGCCGGGGCTGCCGAGGCCCGCGATGGGCCGAGGCACGCGCCTCTTCCAAAAGCGGAGGCGTCGGCCGGCCTGCCGTGGAGACCCTGCGCGAAAGGAACACCCGGCGCGCAGCGCCGGGCAAGGCGCCGCAGGCAAGGGCAGCCTGGCGCACGCTCCAGGGCTGGTTCCCCGCACATCGGTGATGAACCGCGTTCTTCGCCGTCGACGCCCGGCAGCGGTCGCGCGCGACGCGTGCAGGCGCGTCCGCAGCACCGTGCAAGCGCTTTCGGGCGGGCGCACCGCTCTGGTCGGGGAGCCCCCCGGCGAGGCCGTGATCTGGCCTCGTTTGGCCGCATTGATCCCCGGTTTAGCGTGAAGGATTCACTCAAGAATGAGCGAGCGGGGCCGAAATCCGGCCATGACCCCTGTCAGGCGAGCGCCGTTGTGGCGGAAAACCCTGTCAGGACGAGACAAGCCTCTCATTTCGACCCGCTGAAGGAGTTCCAAGAATGAACCGCATTGCACGCCTGACCACGATCCGTGGCGCCCTCGCCGGAATCGCCTGCGCGCTCGCCAGCGTTGCCGCGCTCGCCGGCGACGGCAAGTGGGTGCAAGACGCCAAGACCTGCGCCGCGCCGGAGTACCCGCGCGATTCGCTGGCCAAGGGCGAGCAGGGCACGACCGGCCTGCGCATCCTGGTGGGCGTGGACGGCAAGGCCATCGACAGCGAGATCGAGACCTCCAGCCATTCCCGCAAGCTCGACTCGGCCGCCCAGCGCGCCCTGATGGAGTGCTCGTACAAGGCGCAGCCCGCCGACTCCAAGCCGGCCCAGCAGTGGATCAAGACCGAGTTCGTCTGGAAACTGAACTGATCCGCCTTCCATCCGGCGGCGACGCCGGGCCGCCCGACGCGAGGTCTGGAACGCCGGACCCCGGGCCGCGATACCGCCGGGATGGCCGCTCCTGCCCGTTGGGGGACAGGAGCCGGCCGGGACGATTCACGAAATCAACAGCCAACTTCGGATAATCAAAATGCTGACCAACCTGAAAATCGGCGCGCGATTGGCCCTCGCGTTCGGCATCGTGCTGGCCCTGCTGGCGACGCTGTCGATCATCGCCCTGGCGCGCACCAGCGCCATGCGCGACGACATGAATGCGGTGACGGGCGGCATCGCCGTGGAGTCGGCGCTGGCCGACCAGCTGCGTCTCGCGGCGACCCAGCAGGCGGTGCGGGTGCGCAACATCCTGATGGTCTCGGAGCCCGAGGAAATGGCCGCCGAGAACGAGCTGCTGAAGGCCGACATCAAGAGCTACGAGACGGCCAAGGCCAAGCTGGCCAAGATGATCTCCGGCGAGAACGACGCTCGCAAGAAGACCATCCTGGGCCACATCGACGCCACCGAGAAGGAAGCGCGCGAGCTGGCCGACCAGGTGGTGCAGATGGCCCTCGAGAACCACAAGTTCCCCGCCCGCGGCCTGCTGGGCGACAAGGCCAATCCGGCGCAGGCCAAGTGGATGGCCGCCGTCGACGAGATGGTCGCCCTCAACGAGAAGCTGACCGCCGCCGCCGTCGCCAGCGCCGAGGACGCCTACGGCAACACGCGCAACATCGTGCTGGGCATCTCGATCATCGCGCTGGTGTTCGCCTCGGCCGTCGGCCTGGCCGTGACGCGCTCGATCACCCGCCCGATCTCGCAGGCCGTGGAGATCGCCCGGCGCGTCGCCAACCGCGACCTGAGCGTCAAGGTGACCGCCCATTCCACCGACGAGACGGGCCAGTTGCTGAAGGCGCTGGCCGCCATGACCGAGAGCCTGGTCAGCGTCGTCTCCAGCGTGCGCAACGGCAGCGACAGCCTGGCCAGCGCCGCCACCCAGATCGCGTCGGGCAACGCCGACCTGTCCAACCGCACGGAGCGCCAGGCCTCCAGCATCCAGCAGACGGCTTCGTCGATGGACGAGCTCTCGAGCACCGTCAAGATGAGCGCGAGCAACTCGACGCACGCGCGCCAGCTGTCCAACGACGCCGCCGACAAGGCGCACCAGGGCGGCGAGGCCGTCAGCAAGGTCGTGCGCACGATGGGCGACATCGCCACGTCGTCCAGGAAGATCGCCGACATCATCAGCGTGATCGACGGCATCGCGTTCCAGACCAACATCCTGGCGCTGAACGCCGCGGTGGAAGCCGCGCGCGCAGGCGAGCAGGGCCGCGGCTTCGCCGTCGTGGCCACCGAGGTGCGCACGCTGGCGCAACGCAGCGCCACGGCGGCCAAGGAGATCAAGTCGCTGATCGCCGAGTCGGTCGAGAAGGTCGACGAGGGCACGCACCTCGTGGACATCGCCTCCGAGACCATCTCGCAGATCGTGCGCTCCGTGCAGCACGTGGCCGGCATCGTGTCGGAGATCACCTCCGCGACCGTGGAGCAGAGCGCCGGCATCGACCTCGTGAACGTGGCCGTCACGGAGATGGACCAGGTCACGCAGCAGAACGCGGCGCTGGTCGAGGAAGTGGCCGCGGCCGCCGATTCGATGAGCACCCAGGTCCAGCGCCTCGTCGCCGACGTTTCCGTCTTCCGCCTCTAGGACCGACGGGGCCCCCGAGGGGGGCGCCGTTCCGAAAGACCTCGGCCCCGGTCGCCTCACGCCCCGGGGCCGATTCCATTCCGGAACCGATAATCGTGGCATGAGCAACGAACAACAGGGCGCCGGCGGCAAGTCCGGCCGCCGTCATCGCCGCGACCGCCACGCCGGCCCCGCGCCGGGCGTCTCGGACAACGAGTGGCTGAAGGTCACCGGCATGGATCTCGATGCCCAGGGCATCGCGCACAACAGCGAGGGCATCGTCGTCTTCATCGACGGCGCGCTGCCGGGCGAGGAGGCGCGCGTCAAGGTCGTCAAGCGCAAGAAGCAGTGGGAGAAGGCCGACCTGGTCGCGCTGCGCAAGGAAAGCTCGCAGCGCGTCACGCCGCGCTGCCCGCATTTCGGCCTGCACGCGGGCGCGTGCGGCGGCTGCAAGATGCAGCACCTCGCGCCGCAGGCGCAGGTCGCCATGAAGCAGCGCGTGCTGGAGAGCAACCTGTGGCACCTGGGCAAGGTCAGGCCCGAGCTCGTGCTGCGCCCGATCGAGGGCCCGACCTGGGGCTACCGGCTGCGCGCGCGCCTGTCGGTGCGCTGGGTGGCCAAGAAGAACACGGTGCTGGTGGGCTTCCACGAGCGCAAGTCGAGCTACGTGGCCGACATGCGCGAGTGCCACGTCGTGCCCCGGGCGATCTCCGGACTCCTGATGCCGCTGCGTGCCCTGGTGGCGGCCATGGAGGCTCGCGAGCGGCTGCCGCAGGTCGAGGTGGCCGTCGGCGACCAGGTCACGGCGCTGGTGCTGCGCCACCTCGAGCCGGTGAGCGCGCACGACGCCGCGCTGCTGCGCGCATTCGCCAAGGAGCATGGCGTGCAATGGTGGCTGCAGCCCAAGGGCCCGGACACGGTGCATCGGATGGATGACGACGGCGGTGCCGAGCTGGCCTACACGCTGCCCGAGTTCGGCGTGCGCATGCCGTTCAAGCCGACCGACTTCACGCAGGTGAACCACCAGATCAACACGGTGCTGGTCGGGCGTGCGCTGCGGCTGCTGGACGTCCGCAAGCACGAGACCGTGATCGACTGGTTCTGCGGCCTGGGCAATTTCACGCTGCCGCTGGCCACGCTGGCGAAGTCGGTGCTGGGCGTCGAGGGCAGCCAGACGCTGGTCGACCGCGCGCTCGACAACGCGAAGCTCAACGGCGTCTCGGAGCACACTCGCTTCGAGGCGCGCAACCTGTTCGAGATCACCGCCGACGACCTGGTCGCGCTCGGGACGGTCGACAAGTGGCTGGTCGACCCGCCACGCGAGGGCGCGTTCGCGCTCGCGAAGGCCCTGGCCGACCTGAAGGCCAACCCGCGCGAGGGCTGGACGGCGCCCAGGCGCATCGTCTACGTGAGCTGCAACCCGGCCACGCTGGCGCGCGACACGGGGCTGCTGGTGCACCTGGCCGGCTACCGCTGCACGGCCGCCGGCGCGGTCAACATGTTCCCGCACACGGCGCACGTCGAGAGCATGGCGGTGTTCGAGTGGGATCCGGACTGGAAGCCGCGCGAGCAGCCGGTGGAGATCCGCGAGGACGTCGGCACGCCCGCGCACGCGGATGCGGACGACGGCGGCGCCTGACATCGGCGTGCCCGCGCGGGGCGCGGCGCTAGGGGTGGGCACCGGGCGCGGCCCTGCCTAGAGTGGCCGGTCGCCGCCACCCGGCCTGCCCAGGAGACCGCATGTCCCCCTCTCGTCGCATCCTCCGCCCGGTCGCGCTGTCCGTGGCCGCCGTCATCCTCCTGCTCGGCGCACGCGAGGCGCTCGCCGTCCCGGTCGCATCGGGCGGCGGGCCCGTCGCGCAACCGGGCACGACGCTCGCCGCCGATCCGTCGCTGGCGGGCAGCGTGCTGGCGGACGTCACCACGGCGTGGTCGTCGCCGATCGATCCGATGTACGGGTTCCCCGGCGCGCAGGGCGACATCCAGTCGCGCGTGGTGCGCGAGAGCGGCTCCGGCACGCTCGACTTCTACTGGCGCATCACCGTCGACGGAGTGTCCTACCCGAACGACGTGCCGCTCGCGTTCACGGTCGCCGGGCTGTCGCTGTCGAGCTTCGCGGGCGGCGCCGCGTTCGACGCCGACTGGCGCAGCGACGGCACCGGCGACGTCGCGCCGGCCGACGCGTCCGCCA
>JAEKKH010000260.1 GCA_019510465.1 Burkholderiales bacterium | reverse complement strand
ACCGAAGACGGCGTGATGCACCGCCTGCCCAAGCCCAGCGTCGACACCGGCATGGGCCTGGAGCGCCTGGCCGCGGTGCTGCAGCACGTGCACTCGAACTACGAGATCGACCTGTTCGTGAACCTGCTCGCGGCCGCCAGGAAGGCCGTCGACGACGCCACGCCGAACGGCGGCGACTGCGACAGGGACTCGCCGTCGCTCAAGGTCATCGCCGACCACATCCGCGCCTGCTCGTTCACCGTCGTCGACGGCGTGATCCCCGGCAACGCCGGCCGCGGCTACGTCCTGCGCCGCATCGCGCGCCGCGCGATCCGCCACGGCTACAAGCTGGGCGCGCGCACCCCGTTCTTCCACAAGCTGGTGGCCGCGCTGTCGGCCGAGATGGGCGAGGCCTATCCCGAGCTGCGCGCCGCGCAGGGGCGCGTCACGGAAGTGCTGCAGCAGGAAGAGGAGCGCTTCTTCAAGACGATCGCCACCGGCATGGAACTGCTGGAGTCCGCGCTGGCCGGCGGCGCCAGGCAGGTCGACGGCGAGACGGCGTTCAAGCTGCACGACACCTATGGCTTCCCGGTCGACCTCACGGGCGACGTGTGCCGCGAGCGCGGCGTCACGGTCGACGAGGCCGGCTTCAACCGCCTGCTCGAGGAACAGAAGGAACGCGGCCGCCAGGCGGGCAAGTTCAAGATGGCCCAGGGCCTGGCCTACAGCGGCGTGTCCACCGCCTTCCACGGCTACGACAAGCTCGTGCTCGAGACGGTCAAGGTCGTCGGCGTGTACGTCGACGGCAGCCCGGTGAACTCGGCGACGGCCGGTGACGACGCCGTCGTCGTCCTCGACCAGACGCCGTTCTACGCCGAGAGCGGTGGCCAGGTGGGCGACACCGGCGAGCTGCGCAACGCCACGACGCGCATGCTGGTGGAGGACACCGTCAAGATCCAGGCCGACGTGTTCGGCCACCACGGCCGCATCGTCGAGGGCAGCGTCAGCGTCGGCGACACGTTCGTCGCCAAAGTGGACGTCGAGCGCCGTGCCAGGACGGTGCGCAACCACAGCGCCACCCACCTGATGCACAAGGCGCTGCGCGAGGTGCTGGGCGCCCACGTCCAGCAGAAGGGCTCGCTCGTGAACCCCGAGCGCACGCGCTTCGACTTCGCGCACACCGGCCCGCTGACCACGGAGCAGATCCGCAAGGTCGAGGAGATCGTCAACGCCGAGGTGCTGGCCAACGCCGCCGCCAAGGCGCAGGTGATGGGCATCGACGACGCGCAGAAGTCGGGCGCGATGATGCTGTTCGGCGAGAAGTACGGCGACGAGGTGCGCGTGCTGACCATCGGCTCCAGCAAGGAGCTGTGCGGCGGCACGCACGTCGAGCGCACGGGCGACATCGGCGTGTTCAAGGTCGTCGCCGAGAGCGGCGTGGCCGCGGGCATCCGCCGCATCGAGGCCGTCACGGGCGACAACGCGCTGGCCTACCTGCAGTCGCTGGAAGACACCGTCGACAAGGTCGGCGCCACGCTGAAGGCGCAGCCCGACGAGATCCCGGCCCGCCTGGGTGCGGTGCTCGATCACGTGAAGGCGCTCGAGAAGGAGATCGAGAAGCTCAAGGGCAAGCTCGCTTCCGCGCAGGGCGACGAACTCGTCGCGCAGGCCGTCGACGTCAAGGGCCTGAAGGTGCTGGCCGCCAGGCTCGACGGCGCCGACGCGAAGGCGCTGCGCGAGACGATGGACAAGTTGAAGGACAAGCTCAAGACCGCGGCCATCGTGCTGGCCGCCGTCGACGGCGACAAGGTGCAGATCGCGGCCGGCGTCACCGCCGACTCGATCGGCCGAATCAAGGCCGGCGAGCTCGTCAACTTCGTGGCGCAGCAGGTCGGCGGCAAGGGCGGCGGCAAGCCGGACATGGCCATGGCCGGCGGCACCGACGCGTCCAAGCTCGCCGGCGCGCTGGCCAGCGTGCAGGGCTGGGTGCAGGAACGCGCCTGAGGCGTCGCGCGCGGGGCCGGCGCGCGCCAGCGTCCGCGTCCGGCGTCCGCGCCCGCGTCACGCACGTCCGCACGCGTGAACCAGGAACGGGCCAGGTCTTGTCCCGCAAGCCCTCTTGCGCAGGCTCGACTCGAGCCGCGACCGCCGGCGATCGCGTGCGCGCTCCGGATAGCCCCGGGCCGTCTTGACGCCCCCGGGCCGCGCGCTCAGACTGGGCCCATGGCCCTCCCGCCCAAGCCGCTGATCCGCCGCGCCGTCGCCCTGCGCGCGCTGGCGGGCGGCCGGTCGCCCTCGTGGCTGCGCCCGCAGCTGCGCGCGTTGCGCCGCATCGTCTTCGCCAAGCCGTCGCGTCCGCGCTGAACGCCGCCTTGACGCTGCGGCGCTTTGCCCGCAGACTGGGGCGCATGACCCGCGCCACCGCCTTCGCCTCTCTCGCCCGCGCCGCCAGGCGCGTGGACGCGGCATCGTGCGCGCTGGCCGCCACCGCGCGTGCCGCGAGCGTGACGATGCACCTGCAGGGCGTCTTTACGCCCGCTGCGCGAAGTCCGGGCCCGGGCCGTTCCTGACTTCACCACCGCCGATTCTTCGCACAAGGCCCGCCACCCGCGGGCCTTGTGCTTTTTGCAGCCGCCGACCCAGGCACCCCCACGAGGAGATGTTCATGAGCCGACCTGAAGCCCCCGCCCACTTCGCCTCGCCGCCGGGCGTGATCGTGCGCCGCACGCGCGTGTCCGACGCCGGCGCGTTCGCCAGGATGATGGACCACCCCGACGTGTTCCCGAACCTGCTGCAGATGCCGCACGCCAGCGAGGAGCACTGGAAGGCGCGCCTGACCGAGAGCGCCGCCTCCGGCTCGCCGCACGTGCAGATCGTGGCCGAAGCCGACGGCGAGGTCGTCGGCGCCGCCGGCCTGCATCCGATCGGCGCGTCGCCGCGCAAGCGCCATTCGATGCTGCTGGGCATCAACGTCGCCGCCGACTGGCAAGGCCGCGGCATCGGCAAGCTGCTGATGCACGCGCTGTGCGACTACGCCGACAACTGGCTGGGCCTGCTGCGCATCGAACTCGACGTCTTCGCCGACAACCGGCGCGCGCAGGCGCTGTACGAGCGCTTCGGCTTCGTGCGCGAGGGCGTGCGGCGCTGCGAGGCGCTGCGCGACGGCGTCTACGTCGACGGCTGGCTGATGGCGCGGCTCCATCCCGCGCCCCTGCGCGGTTTCCCGCGCGTTTGACGCAGGCCGGTGAGCGGTCGGCATGAGAAAATGCCGGCCGCCTCCCGCTTTCGTCCCGCCGCCCCCATGACCACGCCGCTCAGCCAACTCGTCCACTACCCCACCAACACCGACGCCGACCTCGACCGCCTGCAGCAGCTGTGCGAGCAGCTGGCCGGCTTCGACGAGCACGTGTCGCTCGAATGGCTGGACGGCGCCATGACCGCGCTGGCGGCCGGCCCGCGTGCGCTCACGGTGATGGACTGGCGCGACCGCCTGCTGGGCGAGTCGTGGAGCCGCGCGTTCGGCGATCCCGAGGCCGACCGCGAGGCCACCGCCGTGCTCCAGGCGCGCTGGAACGTGCTGCTCAAGCAGCTCGACCCGGAGTTGCTGATGGATGCCGTCGACGAGCTGCGCCTCGCGCCCGTCATGCTGGAATGGACGGACGAGGACAAGGCCAGGCTGGTCGAGGACGGCAGCATCGCCCCGGGCACCGAGGACGAGGAGATCCCGCTCACCGGCGAAGTCTGGGCGCACGGCTTCATGGACGTGCTGCAGAACTTCCAGGACGAATGGCCCGAGCAGGACGTCGAGACCGACATGGGCCAGCTGTTCGACGAGACGACGATGCGCATCGTCATGCTGACGCTGCACGACCAGGCCGAGCTCGACAAGCTGCGCGAGGAGATGTTCCCCGGCGAGAAGCTCGAGCGCGACGACCTGATCCAGGAAGCGCTGTTCGCCGTGCAGGACCTGCGCTGCTTCTGGGTGCAGAACGCGCCCAGGCCCGCGACGCGCGTCGCCGAGAAGCTGCCGGGCCGCAACGATCCGTGCTTCTGCGGCAGCGGCAAGAAGTTCAAGAAGTGCCACGGCTAGATGTCGACCCCCTCGCTCCTCCCGTCGCTGCCCCCCGAGGGGGAGCTCGGATCGGCTCGGGTAGTGACCCTCGCTTGCCGAGGGCTCCATCCGATCTGCGGAGCCCCTTGAAAGCCCGATCAGGCTACATTGCGCCCATGAGTGAACGCAAGGATCTCGCAGGCCGGCACATCGTGCTCGGTCTCTCGGGCGGCATCGCCTGCTACAAGGCGGCCGACCTGGCGCGCTCGCTCGGCAAGGCCGGCGCCACCGTGCAGGTGGTGATGACCGCGGGCGCCGAGCAGTTCATCACCCCGGTGACGATGCAGGCGCTGACGGGCCGCCCCGTCTACACCAGCCAGTGGGACGCGCGGCCCGACAACAACATGGCGCACATCAACCTGTCGCGCGAGGCCGACGCCATCCTGGTCGCGCCTGCGAGCGCGGAGTTCATGGCCAAGCTCGTGCACGGACGCGCCGACGACCTGCTGTCGCTGCTGTGCCTGGCACGCCCGATCGATCGCGTGCCGCTGCTGGTGGCTCCGGCGATGAACCGCGAGATGTGGGCGCATCCCGCCACGCAGCGCAACGTCGTCCAGCTGCAGGCCGACGGCACCACGCTGCTGGGGCCGGACGTGGGCGAACAGGCCTGCCTGGAATTCGGCGAAGGGCGCATGCTGGAGGCCGTCGACCTGCGCGACGAGCTGATCGCATTCTTCCAGCCCAAGCTGCTGCGCGGCAAGCGCATCCTGGTCACCGCCGGTCCCACCTTCGAGGCCATCGATCCGGTGCGCGGCATCACCAACCACTCCAGCGGCAAGATGGGCTTCGCCATCGCGCGGGCGGCGCAGGAAGCCGGCGCGGACGTCACGCTCGTCGCCGGCCCCGTGCACCTGCCCACGCCGCGCGGCGTGCGCCGTGTCGACGTGCAGAGTGCCCGCCAGATGCACGAGGCCGTGCTGCCGCTCGCCGGTGCGAGCGACGTCTTCGTGGCGACGGCGGCCGTCGCCGACTGGCGTCCCGCGCAGATGAACGAGCACAAGATCAAGAAGGACGGCAAGAAGGTGGCGCCCACCTTCGAGCTGACCGAGAACGCGGACATCCTCGCCGACGTCGCGCGCCTGTCGCC
>JAEKKH010000051.1 GCA_019510465.1 Burkholderiales bacterium | reverse complement strand
CCGCCCCAGCACGACACGGTCGCCTGAATCCGGGATCGACGGGCGCGCTCGTTCGGGGCGTGCCTCGACAGGGCGAAGTTAGCACCACCCTCGCCCTCCAGCATCGCCTGGTCAGGGTATCGCCAGCCCCCAGCGCCTGCGCTTGTCCGATGCGCGCGGGGTGACCTATCGATTACCGCGCGTGGGCGCAGGTCACTGGGCGGCGCGCCGGGTGAGCTGGCGTGTCACGAAGGCCAGTGCGACGGCCGTCACGACGATGCAGACGACGATGCCCGGCAGGACGTCGAGGGGGGCGATGGGGGTGTTCTTGAGGACGCGGTTCATCAGCGCGCTCTGGGCCATCGGCGGCACCCACAGGTTCCACGGGCTCTCGCCCTCCTGGTTGAACAGGCCGATCATCGGCGACAGCGACACGGCCATCGTGAGGACCACGTTGTTCGCCTGCGCTTCCTTGACGGTCCTGCTGCGGATGGCCACGGCCATCATCAGGGCCGACAGGGCCGCGGCGAACGGGGCGAGCACGGCGATGAACCAGGCGGCCTCGACCCAGCCGAAGCGGAACATCGCCGCGAGCGACTCGCTGCGCAACATGCTCTGCGCTGGCAGGAAGCTCATGCACGAGAGCACCGCGATCAGCAGGCCCAGCGCGAAGGCCGCGCCCCATTTGCCGACGACGATCGCGCCGCGCGAGGCGGGCGTCGCCAGCAGCGGCTCCAGGGAGCCGCGCTCGCGCTCGCCGGCGGTGGTGTCCATCGCGGCGTTGAGCGAGCCGTAGAGCACCGCCATCAACACGAAGATGGGCACCATGCCGGTCATCTGCGCGGCGCGCGCGGCGGTGTCGGCGATGTCGTGCTCGTCGACCCGCGTGACCGACAGCGCGCCGGGCGCGACGCCGCGCGCGAGCAGGCGCAGCTGCACCTGTTCCTGGTCGAAGCCGCGCAGCAGGCGCTCGATGACCGACACGCCGCCCTCGGCGCGCTGGTTGGCGCTGCTGTAGACGAGTTCCAGGCGCGGCGCCTGGCCGTGCGCGAGCTGATCCTCGAAGTCGGCCGGCACGATGACGACCGGATCGCCCAGCTTGCTGTCCTTGAGCCTGGCCTCCCAGTCGGAGGCCGCGGACTTGATCGTGAACGTCTGGCGCTCGATGTAGTTGCGCAGCGTGGGTGCGGCCTCGATCCCGATGGCGACGATCTCGCGCGCCTCGGCACGCTTCTCGAACTTGCCCACGAGCGACGACAGCACCACCAGCATCAGCGGCCCCATCGCGATCGACGACACGAACACCGCCATCAGCGTGCGGCGGTCGCGCAGCGCGTCCTTGAGTTCCTTGACGAACACCGTCCACGCGGCTTGCCAGCTGTTCATGTCACGTGCTCCTGCGCACCGAACGCGAGCTTGACGAACGCGTCCTCGAAGTCGTCGCAGCCGGCCTGCTCGCACAGGCTCTCGACGGTGCCGTCGGCGACATGGCGACCGTGCGACACGACGACGACGCGGTCGCACAGCCGCTGCACCTCCTGCATGATGTGCGTGGAGAAGACGATGCACTTGCCCGTCTCGTCGCGCAGCACGCGCAGCGCCTCGCGCAGCGCGCGCGTGGCGACGACGTCCAGGCCGTTGGTGGGCTCGTCCAGCACGATGTTGTCGGGGTCGTGCACCAGCGCGCGCGCGAGGGCCGTCTTCATGCGCTCGCCCTGGCTGAAGCCGTCGGTGCGGCGATCGAGGAGCGTCTCCATCTCCAGCAGCCGCGCGAGGTGGTCGCAGCGCGCCTGGGCGACGTCGTCGGCGACGCCGTGCAGGCGGCCGTGGTAGACGATGTTCTCGCGCGCGGTCAGTCGCGGGTACAGGCCGCGCGCGTCCGACAGCACGCCCAGGCGGGCGCGCACCCCCTGCGGGTCGCCGCGCAGGTCGACGTCGTCGACGCGGATCGTGCCGCTGTCGGGCGTGACCAGGCCCACGAGCATGCGCAGGCTGGTCGTCTTGCCGGCGCCGTTGGGTCCCAGCAGGCCGGTGATGGCGCCGTCGCGCGCATGCAGCGTCAGGCCGTCGACGGCCACCACGGTGCGTGCCTTGGCGCCGCGGCCGGTCGTGAACTGCTTGCGCAGGTCCTCCATGGCGATCATCGCGAATCCTTGCTGGCGGTGGGCGGCGTGCCGGGGGCGTCGGGGGTGCGCGGCGGCGGGTCGTCGAAGCGGTCCGGATCGTTGGTGGCCTGCACGCCGCGGGCGGGCAGCGGCGGCGTGAAGGCCGGCGGGCGCGGCACCCTGGCCGCACAGCCGAGGTCGACCGCCAGTGCCTCGGCCTCGCCGGCCGCGGCGATGAAGCGGAACACCGCGTCGCGCATGCACGCGATGGCCATGACGTTGTGGCCGTTGTTGGCCACGACCACGGAGCGCGCCTTCGGGCCGAGTGCCCGGGCCACGCGCTCGGCGTGGCGCGGCGGCGTCACGGGGTCGAGTCCGCCCGACATCAGCAGCACCGGTGCCGGGCTCGGCGGGATCGTGTAGAACGCCGGCGGCACCGCGCCGCGCGGCCATTGCGCGCACACCGCGCGGTACAGCCCTTGCGCGCCTTGCTCGCTCGCCGGGCCGCTGGAAGCGGGCAGGCGCGGAACGTCCTCCGAGCAGATGACGGAGAAGTGCTGTCCCTCGGACAGGTCGGTCGGCAGGTCGTTCGTCGACGACGCGATCGCCATCAGGACGTCGAAGCGGCCGGCCGCCGCCTCCTCGATCGCGTACGGCAGGATCGCCGCCTGCTCGGGCCGGTACAGCGGCCGTCGCGCCGCGCCACGCACCGCCTCGGCCGTGATGGTCACGTGCAGGGGCCGTCCGGTGACCGGGTCGTGGATGTCGACGGCGCGCGGCAGCGACGCCTGCAGCGCCTCCCACCGAGCCACGAGGGCGGGATGTGCCTGCGCGCACGTCTTGTCGGCGGCGCAGTCGGCGAACAGCTTGTCGAGCGCCGCGCGGCCGTCGACATCGTCGCTGGCCGGCAGCACCATGTCGGGCGGCGCCACGCCGTCGACGACCGCGCGCCGCACATGCAGGGGATACGCCCGCAGGTATTCGAGCGCGGCACGCGTGCCGTAGCTGATGCCGACGAGGTCGACCTGCTGCGCGCCCAGCGCGATGCGCACGGCATCGGCGTCGGCCATCGCGATCGTGGTGGTGTAGAAGCGCAGGTCGCCCCAGGGCAGCGCCTGCAGCTTGGCGCGGCAGGCCACGAGTGCGGCTACCTCGCGCGAGCGATCGAGCGCACGCGCGAGCGCCTCCTCGGGCGGCGGGATGTCGCACTGCAGCGGCGCGCTGTGGCCGGTGCCGCGCTGGTCGATCAGCACCAGGTCGCGGCGCTGGCCGAGGCGTTGCATGAAGGCCTGCACCGTGCCGGCGAGCCCGACGGCGCTCTGCCCGGGGCCACCGGCGAAGAAGAAGATCGGGTCGGGTTGCTTCTGGCGGGCGAGCGCCGGGATGACGACCACGTGCAGGTCGATCTGCGTGCCCTGCGGGCGGCCCGGGTCGAGCGGGCGCCTGAGCACGCCGCACTGCGCATCGTGCTCGAGGCCGGCGAGGCGGCATGCATGCAGCGGCAGCGTCGCGCCCCAGGCGCCCGCGCCGGCGAGCGCCAGCGCCGCGGCGAGCGCCGCGCGCCAGGCGGACCGCCGGCTCACGGGCGTGCGGACGCCGCGCCCGCTCCCTTCTTCAATGCCGCCGGGTCGAGCCTGGCGAGGTCGCTGAAGCCGCCCACCAGCTGGCCGTCGACGAACACCATGGGGAACGTCGTCCAGCCCGTCCACAGCTTGAGCGGCAGGCGCCTGCGCCACTGGCTCGCGTAGTGGCCGTACTCGATGTACTTGTACGGCACGCCCGCGGCATCGAGCCAGTTGCGGGCCTTGCGCGGGAACGGATTCCACGCCATGCCCACCACGACGACGCTGTTGGCGGCGATCGCGGCCTCCACCTCGGCGATCACCGCACGGCCTTCGTCGGCGATGCGGTCGCGAATGGCGGGATGGACGCGGGAGTCGTCGAGGATCTGTCGGGTCACGATGCGCAGCCTGTCGTTGAGCTGGCCCGCAGCGTAGCAGACGCCGCCTGCGCCGCCGCCGCCGTTCGACGGCGATCCACGGCGTTCGGTCGAATGCCCTGCCCTGCAACATGGCGGCGTTTTGGGCATCATGGTCGCCCGGCCGCGCTGCCCGCCAGGCGCGCTCCCCACTCACCGAAAGACCGTCATGAAGCTCTATTACAGTCCCGGCGCCTGCTCGCTGTCGCCCCACATCGCGCTGCGCGAGGCGGGCGTGAAGTTCGACCTCGTCAAGACCGTGCTGCAGACGCACACGCTCGCCGACGGCAGCGACTATTACCAGATCAACGCCAAGGGCCAGGTGCCGCTGCTCGAGCTCGACGACGGCGCGCGCCTGAGCGAAGGCCCCGTCATCCTGCAATACATCGCCGACCGGGCGCCGGCCAGCGGCCTGGCGCCGGCGGCCGGCACGACGGAGCGCTATCGCGTGATGGAGTGGCTCAACTTCGTCACCAGCGAGTTGCACAAGGGCTTCTCGCCGCTGTTCAACCCGAAGATCCCGCAGGAAGCCAAGGAGGTCTTCGTGGCCCGCCTGCGCGAGCGCTACGCGTTCGTCGACGCGAGGCTCGAGGGCCACGACTACCTGATGGGCCAGCAGTTCAGCGTCGCCGACGCCTACCTGTTCACGGTGACGAACTGGGCCGCCGGCGTGGGCGTCGACCTCACAGGCTTCAGGAACCTGGAGGCGTTCATGGCGCGCATGAAGGCGCGCCCCGCGGTGCAGGACGCGATGAAGGCCGAAGGCCTGGTCAAGTGAGGAACCGCTGCGCGCCCGAGCTCAGGCCGCCTTCGGCCTGACCTTGGCCGCGGCCTCCTTGGCCTTGACGCGGGCGCGCTCGACGTCCGTGTCGTGCGCGAGCGCCACGCCCATGCGGCGGCGCTCGAAGCTTTCGGGCTTGCCGAACAGGCGCACGTCCGTGCCCGGCACGCGCAGCGCGTCGGCCACGCCGTCGAACTGCAGGGCCTTCGCATCGACGCCGCCGTAGATCACCGCGCTGGCGCCCGGGCTCTTGAGCGAGACGTCCACCGGCAGGCCGAGGATCGCGCGGGCGTGCAGCTCGAACTCGCTCTGCCACTGCGTGATCATCGTCACCATGCCGGTGTCGTGCGGGCGCGGGCTGACCTCGCTGAACCACACGTCCGCGCCCTTGACGAACAGCTCGACGCCGAACACCCCCTGGCCGCCCAAGTCGTCGGTGACGGCCTTGGCGATGCGCTCGGCGCTCCCGAGCGCCGCGGCATCCATCGGCATCGGCTGCCAGCTCTCGACGTAGTCGCCCTTGACCTGCACGTGGCCGATCGGCGCGCAGAAGCTGGTCTGCACGGCGCCGTTGGCGCCCAGCGAGCGCACGGTCAGCAGCGTGATCTCGTAGTCGAAGTCGATGAAGCCCTCGACGATCACGCGCCCGTGGCTGACGCGGCCGCCGGCCATCGCGTAGTCCCAGGCCTTCTGCACGTCGGCCGGGCCGTCGATCCTGCTCTGGCCCTTGCCCGAGCTGCTCATCACCGGCTTGACGATGCACGGGTAGCCGATCGCCGGCCCGCCGCCGCTGCCGTCGATCGCGGCCTGCAGCTGCGCGAGGGAGTCGCAGAACACGTACGGGCTCGTGGGCAGGCCCAGCGTCTCGGCGGCGAGGCGGCGGATGCCTTCGCGGTCCATCGTCAGCCGCGCGGCGCGCGCGGTGGGGATGACGCGCACGACGCCTTCGGACTCCAGCGCCTGCAGCTCCGGCGTGGCCAGCGCCTCGATCTCGGGTACGACCAGGTCGGGCTTCTCGCGCTCGATCAGGGCGCGCAGCGCCACCGGGTCGCTCATCGTGATCGTGTGCGCGTGGTGGGCCACCTGCTGGCCGGGGGCGTTCTCGTAGCGGTCGACGGCGATCGTCTCGACGCCCAGGCGTTGCAGCGCGATCAGCACTTCCTTGCCGAGTTCGCCGCTGCCCAGCAGCATCACGCGGGTGGCGGCAGCGCTCAGTGGCGTGCCGAGGGGCTTGGTGGTGAAGGTCATGGAGTTCGAAGGGACGGGATGGAGAAATGGATCGGGCTCAGGCCTTGGCCGGCGCCTTGAAGACGCCTTCGCAGGTGGCGTGCTGCGGATCGGCGGCGGGCAGCTTCGCGCACAGGCCCTGCACCTGCGCGCCGAGGTGGTCGAGGGCGGCCTGGTGCTTGCCGCCGGCGTTCCACTTCTCGAGCTTGGCGCCCAGGCGTTGCAGCGAGCGGCCGCTGCGCTGGTCGAATGCGTTGGCCTGGCCGGCGGCCTCGGTGAAGACGGCCTGCGCGGTCGACTCGATGCGCTTCGCGTCGTTCGGCGCCAGGTCCACCAGGGCGCCCAGGTAGGCGGCGCCCCACTGCAGGCGCGTGGCCGGGCCTTCGCTCTTCTCCCAGGCCTGCTGGTACCACTGCAGCGCCTCGCTGCTTCGGCCCTGCTTGCGCGCGTTGGAACCGAGCTCGCTCATGAGGTAGTACGGCGAGTGGCTCTTGGCCAGGCTGGATCTCAGCAACGCTTCCGACTCCTTCCACAGGCCCGCTTCCTCGAGCAGCTGGCTGGTGCCCGGGATCACGGCCTGGCGCTCGAACGCGTTGGTCACCTCGCGGTCGGTAGCGTCGGCGGTGTCGCGCACCTCCTTGACGAGCGCCGGCGGCAGCTTCGGGTGCATCGTGTCCTTGGGCTGGTCGATGCGCGCCAGGTCGACGCGCGCGAACAGCGCGCCCAGGCGATCGCCGCGCGACAGCGTCGTGTCGGCCTGCAGGCGCGCGAGCGCCGCGTCGAACGACGCGACGACCTTCTGGCGCTCGGCGCCCGGCTTGGGCGCCAGGACGGCGACGATGTCGGTGGCGCTGTTGGTCAGCACGTCCATGTAGGCGCGGCTCTGCGCGGGGTCGGCCAGCACCGCGGCGACGCGGGCGCGGGTGGCGGCGTCGGGTGCCGGCGCGTTCTTCTCGTCGCCGTCGCCGATGGACTTCAGGGCCAGCCGCGTGCACGCCGCCGCCTCGTTCGGCGGGCAGTTGGCCGCGAGCCTGCGCAGGAGCGGCCCGCGTTCGGCGGCCGGCACGGCCTGCGCGCCCTCGTCGGTGTCCCACGAATAGAACGCGAGCAGGCGCCATTCGCTGCCCTTGAGCGGCTTGCCGTCGCGCGCGTCGGCCAGCACCTGCGAGATCGGGCGGCCGCTGGCCATGCCCAGCTGCAGCAGCTGCATCACCTGCGCGGCGTCGACCTCGCCCGGCAGGCGCGTGAGCTCCTTGCGGTCGGGGCTGAACAGGATCAGCGTCGGGTAGCCGACCACCTTGAACTTCGTGCCCAGCTTCTGCGCGCCCGGCGCGTCGCCGTCCAGGTGCACGGCCACGAAGCTGCGCGACTGCTCGGCGAAGTCCTGGCGGTTGAACAGCGTCGCCTTGAGCTGGTTGCACGGCGGGCACCACACGGCGCCCCAGTACAGCAGCACCGGCTTGTTCTGGGCCCTGGCGGTGGCGAACGCCTGGTCGATGTCGGCATCGCTGCCGGCCTCCTGCCAGGCCACGTTGCCCGGCGGCGGGCCGTCGACGGCGTGCGCGGCCGGGCCGAAGCCGGCCAGCGCCGCGGCGAGCGCGAGGGCCAGGACGGACGACGCCAGGGGACGGGCGGAGCAAGGCGACAAGCGGATCATCGAGACGGTCTCCAGGATGTGGATGGGGGCCCCGGGACCCGCTCGCCGCCGGGTGGGCGTCGTCGGGGCCGCGCAGGCGGGCCACGCGCGAACGGCGTATTGTCAGCCAGCGCGCGCGCGCATGCTCATGCGTCACGCGCAAGAGCGGGCGTGCTCAGCCGGGCGCGGCGTCGGCGTCGCACGGCGCACCGTCGTCCGGGCAGCCGAGCGCCTGCTGCGCCGAGTCGTCGAGCGGCTCGGGCGTGGCGCGCGCCAGTGCCATCCACGTCGCGAACGGCAGGCGCAGCGCGCGGCGCGGGGCCGGGCGCAGGACGTCCAGCACGCCGCCGCGCTCGACCATCACGCCGTAGTCCTCGGGCACGTCGGCGCTGTCGCCGATGCCGTCGGCGAGCACGTACCAGCACTCGCGCGCCATCTGCCGGTAGGCCTCGCCCTTGGCGGGACGCCGCAGGTCGCCGAGCAGGTCGGCGCGGCGCACCTTGATCTCGTGCACGACGGGCTCGAGGTAGTCCTCCACCGTCGTGTTGCGTACCGAGAAGAGATCCGGCCGCGCGACCGTCCACCGGCCGGTTCCCGCCGCGTCGTCGCCCGTGCGCACGCGCAGCGACAGCCCACGCCACGCGATGCGGCCCGCGCGCTGCATGGCGACGGCGACGCGGCCGATCAGCGCCTCGTGCGCGTCGCGCGCGGCACGGTTGCGCGCGAGCGTGGCGGCCAGCACCTGGATGCCGGCATCCGTGACGCGCAGCGTCTCGCGGCCGTGGCCATCGCGCACGCGCTCGACCCAGCCCGCGGCGAGCAGCTCCACCTCGACGAGGTCCTGGCTGGGCCAGCCGGCCGAGCGCCAGATCGCGCGCAGGCGTCGGCGATGCAGTTCGCCCAGGGACGGCGCGGGCGCGGAGGTCATGTCGAGCATACGAAAGTATCGGCTTACTACCCGCTCATGGCGCGAGCTTCGAACAATGGTTTCCTTTCTTCAACCATCCCCAGGAGACGAGCATGGGCAAGAAGATCCTGATGATCTGCGGCGATTTCGGCGAGGACTACGAGACGATGGTGCCGTTCCAGGCGCTGCAGGCCGTCGGCCACGTGGTGCACGCGATCGCACCCGACAAGAAGGCCGGCGAGTACGTGACGATGGCCATCCACGACTTCGACGGCGCGCAGACCTACAGCGAGAAGCCCGGCCACCGCTTCACGCTCAACGCCAGCTTCGCCGACACGCGCGCCGAGTCCTACGACGCGCTGGTGGTGCCCGGCGGCCGCGCGCCCGAATACCTGCGCATGAACCCGCAGGTGGTCGCGATGACGAAGCACTTCCTGTCGGCCGGCAAGCCCGTCGCCGCGATCTGCCACGGCGCGCAGCTGCTTGCCGCCACTGGCCTGATCCGGGGCCGCAAGGTGTCCGCCTACCCGGCCTGCCAGGTCGAGGTGGAATTGGCGGGTGCCGAATACATGGGCATCCCGGTCGACCAGGCCGTGACCGACGGCAACCTGGTGACGGCCCCCGCCTGGCCCGCGCACCCGGCCTGGATCGCGCAGTTCCTGGCGGTGCTCGGCACGCGAATCAGCGTGTAAATCCGCCGGCCGGCGCTTGGCGACCTTGGCGAGTCGGGCGTACATTGAGTCGAGAAGGAGCGCATCGTGCGCCACCCTCGCGCAGAGCCGTGCGCCAGAAGCGACTCGGCCAGGCCAAGGAGACATCTGCATGTGTGAAATCTTCATCAGCGCCGATCCTGCGAGCTACGAGAGCCGCACGCGCTCGGTCCGCCTGCATGGCGTGGTCACGAGCATCCGGCTGGAGCACCTGTACTGGGAGGTGCTCGAGGAGATCGCGCGCCGCGACGGCATGAGCGTCACGCACCTGATCGAGAAGCTCTACGACGAGCTGGTGGCCGCGCGCGGCGGCGTCGGCAACTTCACATCGTTCCTGCGTGTCAGCGCGCTGCGCTACGAAGCGCTGGTGGCGCGCGGCCGCATCCCGGCGGACGTGGCTGTGCCGATCCGCTCGCTCGACGCCAAGACCGTGCTGCGCGAGCTGCCGCGCGGCTGGACGACGCCCACGGAGGTGGCCAACGGCGGCGATGCCCCGCCCGCACGCGCCCTGCAGCGCGCCCTCACGCGCCTGCCGCACTGAGCCGCCGGCGCACCGCGCGGCTCAGCCCACGCGGAACCGTCCCGGCGCGGCGTCGACTTTCGCCGCCGATGCGTCGATCGCTTCCGAACACGTGCTCATCGTCCTGGCGAGCATGTCGATGAACGCTCGCGTCTTGGCCGGCATCAGGCGGCGGCCGGGGAACACGGCCCAGCAATGCGCGTCCGGCAGGCACCACGCGGGCAGGATGCGTTGCAGCTCGCCGCGCGCGAGGTAGGGCTCGGCGAAGAAGTCCGCGACCGCCACCACGCCGGCGCCGCTGCGCGCCAGGCGGATCAGCACGTCGGGCGAATTCGCACGCACATGCTGGCTCGGGACGATCTCGCGCACCGTGGCGTCGGTGCCGCGGCGCGCCCTGGACGCCTTCGGGGCGGATGCGTTCGTGTCGCCGTGTGCATGGCCGTTCGCGTTCAACTTGCGGTCGCCGTCGCCCGTCCCACCGCCGCCGCCGTCGTCGCTGCGGCCTGCATTGGCCGGTCCACCGTGCGCGACGTCGCGCGGCGACAGCTCCCAGGCGACCGCGTCGCCCGAGCGTGACAGCAGCATCAGCGCGGGCATCGTGTGCAGCGCGTCGGGCGTCAGCGGCTCGCCGTGTTCGCGCAGCAGCGACGGCGCGGCGTACAGGCCCGTGGTGAACACCGCGAGACGGCGCGCGGCCAGTTGGCTGTCGTCGGGCAGCGTGCCCATGCGGATCGCGAGGTCGAAGTTCTCGCCGATCAGGTCGACGCGCCGCGGCGACAGGTCCAGCTCCAGGGACACGTCGGGAAAGTCGCGGATGAACTCGGCCAGCGGCCGCTCCAGTGCGGTGCTCGCGAAGTCGCCCGGCATGGACACGCGCAGCCGGCCGCTGGGCCGGGCCTGGCGCGACAGCGCGAAGGCGAGCGCGGCATCCACCTCCTCGGACATGGCGCGGGCGTGATCGAGCACGCCGTGGCCGAACTCGGTGATGACCAGCTTGCGCGTGGTGCGCTGCAGCAGCCGTTCGCCCAGGCGCTTCTCGAGCGCGGCAATGCGGCGCGACACCGTCGATTTCGGCAGTTGGACGCGTTCGGCCGCACGGCTGAAGCTGCCGGACTCGGCCACGCGGGCAAACAGCAGGAGATCGTCGGCGTCGGGGCTCATGGCGTGGATGCGGCGCGCGCGAGCGGCCGCCAGCGCATTCTCGCCTGTCCCGTCGCCTGTGGCCTCAGGGCAGTGCGCGCACCGCGCAGCCGCCAGCGCTGGCTCGAAGCGCTGGCCGCGCTCGTTGACGATCGCCGGTGCCGGCCGTCCGCGAAAAGCGTGAGCGCCTTGATGAAGACATCCTGCGGGTCGTCCTCGATGGCTCGGGATCGCACATCGTGGCGCGGCGCACTCGATGCCCGGCACGGTGAACCGGGTCGACAAGGGGAATCAGCCCTCAATTGTTCCATCAGTGGAACGATGAACTGCGCCGTGGCACCTTCTCGAAGCGCGGGTGAATCAATACAGTTCATTCCAACGGCCAACCATCCTGGCTGACCGCCCCACCCACCCAGGAGCCACCATGAACATCCTCCAGATCAACTCCAGCGCCCGTGCCTTCGCCAATGGCCAGGGTTCGCAGTCCACTCGCCTCGCCAACGAGCTGGTCGAGACGCTGCGCGCCGGCGCCGCCGACGCGACGCTGGCGCTGCGCGATCTCACCGCCAACCCGCACCCCGCGCTCGACGAAGCCACGCTGGGCGCCTTGTTCACGCCCGCCGAAGCGCGCACGCCCGAGCAGCACGCCCGGGTGGCGCTCGACCAGGCGCTGATCGACGAAGTCCACGCGGCCGACGTCATCGTGATCGGCGTGCCGATGATCAACTTCGGCATCAGCAGCCAGCTGAAGAACTGGATCGACGCGATCGCCAAGGCCGGCATCACGTTCAAGTACACCGCCACCGGCCCGGTCGGCCTGATCGAGGGCAAGAAGGTCTACGCCGTCCTGACGCGCGGCGGCATCTACCGCGACCAGCCGCACGACACCCAGGTGCCCTACCTGCGCCAGACGCTCGGCTTCCTGGGCATCAAGGACATCGAGTTCATCTACGCCGAAGGCCTGAACATGGGCCCCGAGGCCGCGGACAAGGGCATCGCGTCGGCGCGCGAGCACATCGCGCGCATCGCCGACGGCGCGGCCGTCGCTGCCTGATCCGAGATCATTCCATCCCGCGGCCCCCGGGCCGCATCCAAGGAGCACCCTGCCATGACCACGACCCTGACCGCCCCCACCGCGACGCCGCAGGCCTCCGTGCGCAAGCCGCGCGCGGTGGAGCGCCTGGTCGCGGGCCAGGCCACCAGCGACGGCGACGGCGTCAAGTTGACGCGCGTCCTCACGCAGCCGCTGCAGCGCCGGCTCGACCCGTTCCTGATGCTCGACGCGTTCGGCTCGGACGACGCCGGCGACTACATCGGCGGCTTCCCCGACCACCCGCACCGTGGCTTCGAGACGATCACCTACATGATCGCCGGCCGCATGCGCCATCGCGATTCGACGGGCAACGAAGGCCTGCTGGAGAACGGCGGCGTGCAGTGGATGACCGCGGGTCGCGGCATCATCCACAGCGAGCTGCCGGAACAGGAGCAGGGCCGCATGGAAGGCTTCCAGCTGTGGCTGAACCTGCCCGCCGCCGACAAGCTGACGACGCCCGGCTACCGCGACATCCCGACCGGCGAGATCCCCGAGCTGCACCTGCCGAACGCGACGGTGCGCGTGATCGCCGGCGAGAGCCAGGGCGTGGCCGGCGCGGTGCAGAAGGCGCACACCGAGCCGCTGTACCTGGACCTGCACCTGGAGCCGGGCGCCACGTTCGAGCAGCCGCTGCCGGCGGGGCACAACGCGTTCGTCTACGTGTACCGCGGCGAGCTGGAGATCGACGCCGGCGGGGTGCGCACCCCGGTGCCGCGCGAGCGCATGGCCGTCCTCGCGCACGGCGCCGACAGCGACGGCGTGCGCGTGCAGGCCGGCGCGGACGGCGCGCGGGCGCTGCTGATCGCCGGCAAGCCGCTGAACGAGCCCATCGCGCAGTACGGCCCGTTCGTGATGAACAAGCAGGCCGAGATCTTCCAGGCCGTGGAGGATTTCCGTGCCGGCAAGTTCGGCACGCCGCCGGGGCGCTGAGCGCGCGCGCGGTCCACGAAAAAAGGCGCCCGCGGGCGCCTTTCGTGTCGGGTCGACGGCGATCAGTTGCCGCTGGCCGAGCCGAAGAAGTCGAGCGGCGCGCCGGTGGCCGGGACGCTGACGACGATCTCGGTGAAGACGTTGCCCAGCGGCACGACCAGGTTCTTCGTGATGATGCTGGCGGCGCCGTTCTCGATGGACAGCTGCGAGGCCGTGCCCTGCGGCACGTTCGGCACCTCGTGGTAGTCGGACGCGGTGCCGTACGGCACGTTCGAGGCGATTCCCACGCCGTTCAGCGACATCGACAGCTCGAGGCCCTGGTTGTCGGAGGCCAGGTTGATCAGGCGGAACTTCACGCCGGCCGACGTGACGGCGGCGGTGTTGTTGTCCTCGACGAGCTTGGCGACCGGGTTGCCCGAGCCGTCGAGGTACACCAGGATCGTGTAGTCGCCGCCGGCCTGGAGCACCGCCGGCACCTGGGTGGTGACGCCGGTCGTCGAGTTGAGGGAGTCCATGACGACCGCGATGGCCGCCCCGTCGACCGTGACGGTCGGCGCGGTGCCGGTGTGGACCACGAAGTACTTCGAGTACTTCTGCGTGGTGCTGGTGGACAGCACCGTGACGACCGCGCCGGCGGCGGTGGCGCCCACGACCGAGCTGGCCTTGCCGGGGACGGCGGTGACGGCGCGCACGCGGGCCGTCGTGTTGTCGTACGGCGCCGTGGGCGAGGCCGCGTCGGCGGTGCCCTGCGTCATGATGATCGCGTTGGCGAGCACGCCGCTGGCGCCCGGCGTCAGGACGACGGTGTACGTCTTCAGCGCGGTCAGCGTGACGGCCTGCGGCGTCTGGAAGCGGACGTCGCTGATGCCCTGCTGCACGGAGCCGGCGCCGACGACGGTGATGAAGTACGCGCCGGCCAGGACGCCCGTGAAGGCGCTCTGCGAGACGCCGCCCACGGACGTGCCGA
Source organism: Burkholderiales bacterium (assembly GCA_019510465.1). GTDB lineage: Bacteria > Pseudomonadota > Gammaproteobacteria > Burkholderiales > Burkholderiaceae_C > Scleromatobacter. The sequence goes on along the minus strand of JAEKKH010000051.1, from coordinate 6,582 downwards.
TCTGCGTGGCGACGCTCAGGTCGGCGGTGGCGGACAGGTAGACGTCGACGGCACCCATGTCCACCGACGTGTTCAGCACGTTGATGTTGGCCTTGCCGGTGTCGGGCGTGGTGGTGCTTTCGGCGAGCAGCAGCGGCTTGAGCTCGTTGAGGTAGCCGAAGGCGATCAGCGAGTAGCGCTGGTCCTTGTTGACGGTGCGCGTCTGCGCCGACGTGGCGGCATTGTTGCCGACCGTCAGCGTGATGCCGACGGCGCCGGCCTGCACGTTCTCGTAGGGGCTGGCGTGGCCGTAGGCGACGTCGGCGGAGGTCGCCTGCGTGGACTCGACCATGAATCCGAGGTTGGGGTATCCGACGCTCGCGTTGACCAGGCGAACCGGGGCGCTTCCCGTACCGCTGCCGCCGCAGCCGGCCAACATCAGGGGCACGGCGCCGCCCACTGCCAGGAACTCACGTTTGTTCATCGAAACACTCCACTTTTCCAGGCGGACGCCTGTCATCTGAATCCAACATTATGAGGCATGCCGTGTTGCCGGTCTGTTGCCCGCAACGCGGCGGCGGCGCGATCGCGCCAGGACATCGCGCGGGAAGCGGCCCGGGAAGTTCGCGGACGCACTTCGCGGTTTAGGGCGCCGCCCCGATTCTGGCAGGCCTGCGCGCTCTACCATGCGGCACCTCCGCCAGCCACCGGTCCGCCCGTACGACACGATGACCTCGCCCTATCCGAAGCTGCTCGCCCCGCTCGATCTCGGGTTCACCACGCTGCGCAATCGCACGATCATGGGCAGCATGCACACGGGCCTGGAGGACGCGGCGAAGGACTTCCCGCGCATGGCGGCCTTCTACGCGGAACGCGCCCGCCACGGCTGCGGGCTGATCGTCACCGGCGGCTTCGCGCCCAACTTCGAGGGCTGGGTCAAGCCCTTCGCCGGCACGCTGTGGACGCACGGCGGCGCGCGCCGCCACCGGCAGGTGACCGACGCGGTGCACGCCGAGGGCGGCAAGATCGCGCTGCAGATCCTGCATGCCGGCCGCTACGGCTACTCGCCGCTGTGCGTCGCGCCCAGCCGCATCCAGAGCCCGATCTCGCCGTTCACGCCGCGCGCGCTGTCGCCGCGCGGCATCGAGCGCCAGATCAAGGCGTTCGTGCGCTGCGCCGTGCTGGCGCGCGAGGCCGGCTACGACGGCGTCGAGGTGATGGGCAGCGAGGGCTACTTCATCAACGAGTTCCTGGTGCGCCACACCAACAAGCGCACCGATGCCTGGGGCGGCGCCTACGAGAACCGGATGCGCCTGGCCGTGGAGATCGTGCGCCGCATCCGCGAGGCGGTCGGTGCGGACTTCATCCTGATCTACCGCATCTCGATGATCGACCTGATCCCGGACGGCAGCACCTGGGACGAGGTCGTGCAGCTGGCCAGGGCGGTGGCCGCGGCCGGCGCCACCCTCCTGAACACCGGCATCGGCTGGCACGAGGCGCGCATCCCGACGATCGTCACCAGCGTGCCGCGCGCGGCCTTCGGCTGGGTCACGGGCAAGATGCGCTCGGAGCTGCGCACGGCGGGCGTGAAGATCCCGCTGGTCACCAGCAACCGCATCAACACGCCGGAAGTGGCCGAAGGCCTGCTGGCCGCCGGCATCGACGAGTTCGGCCAGGCGGACCTGGTGTCGATGGCGCGCCCGTTCCTGGCCGACGCGGCCTTCGTCGCGAAGGCGGCCGCGGGCCGCGCCGACGAGATCAACACCTGCATCGCCTGCAACCAGGCCTGCCTCGACCACACGTTCCGCAACAAGCAGGCGACCTGCCTGGTGAATCCGCGCGCGGGCTTCGAGACCGAGCTCGCGCTCACGCCCGCCGCCACGCCCAAGCGCGTGGCCGTCGTCGGCGCCGGCCCCGCGGGGCTCGCCGCTGCCACGACGCTGGCCGAGCGCGGCCACCGCGTCGTGCTGTTCGACGGCGCCGAGCGCATCGGCGGCCAGTTCAACATGGCCAGGCGCATCCCCGGCAAGGAGGAGTTCACCGAGACGCTGCGCTACTTCGGACGGCGCATCGAGCTGCTGCCGACGCTGGAGCTCCGGCTGAACACGCGCGTCGATGCCGCGGCGCTGCAGGCGGGCGACTTCGACGAGGTGGTGCTGGCCACCGGCGTGGTCCCGCGCGATCCGCGCATCCCCGGCCAGGACCACCCGAAGGTGCTGAGCTACATCGACGTGCTCCTGCACCGCAAGCCGGTGGGCGAGCGCGTGGCCATCGTCGGCGCCGGCGGCATCGGGTTCGACGTCGCCGAATACCTGGTGACCGGCGCCGACCGCGGCGAGCCGTCGCCGACGCTGCACCTGGACGAGTGGAAGCGCGAATGGGGCGTCGGCGATCCGGCGCAGACCGCCGGCGGACTCGAGCCGCCGCGGCCCTCGCCGCCGGCGCGCCAGGTGACGCTGTTGCAGCGCAAGGCGGGCAAGCATGGCGCGGGCCTCGGCAAGACGTCGGGCTGGGTGCACCGCGCGGCGCTGAAGATGAAGAACGTGGAGATGCTCGGCGGCGTGAACTACGAGCGCGTGACCGACGACGGCCTGTTCGTCACCTTCGGCCCGGAGCACAAGGACGGCACGCTCGTGCAGGCCGACACCATCGTGCTGTGCTCGGGGCAGGAGCCGCTGCGCGAGCTGGTCGCGCCGCTGGCGGCGGCCGGCATCCAGGTGCACCTGATCGGCGGCGCCGACGAGGCGGCGGAACTCGACGCCAAGCGTGCCATCGACCAGGGCACTCGACTGGCGGCGGCGATCTAGCACGACGCGCTGGCGCGGGGCCGCGGGGCGCGGCCGGCCGCCCGTCCGCGGCGGAGCGTGGCCGAAGGTCAGCCTGGCCTCACATTGGCCAAACGCGGGGCGGCTAGCATCGCCGTCTTTCGCTTCCGATCGCATCGACCAACGAACCCATGACGGGCGGCCCCGCTATCCATTCGCTGTTCTGGCTCGCCGTGACCCGGCTGGGCGAAGCCCAGATCCTGTTGCCCGCCTTCCTCGCGGGCGCGCTGTGGCTCGCGTTCGCGCGTCCCGCGGGGGCGCGCGGGCGCCTCGCGCAGGGCAATCCGCACGCGCACGACCACCCGGCCCGCCGCTCGGCGCTGCGCTGGGTGGCCGGCATCACGGCCACCACGGCCATCACCACCGCGAGCAAGATCGCCTTCCTCGGCTTCGGCTACGGCATCGCGGCCATCGACTTCACGGGCTTCTCGGGCCATTCGATGTACGCGTGGTCCGTCCTGCCGGTGCTGGGCGCGATCGTCGCGGGGCGGCGCGGCGTCCCGGTGGGCGTCGCGCTGGCGCTGCTGATCACCTGTTCGCGCGTCAGCCTGGGCGCGCATTCCTGGAGCGAGGCGATCACGGGGATGGCGCTGGGCGTGGCCGCATCGGGCTGGACGCTGGCCGACTACCTCGCCCACCCCGGCGCCGTGCTGCCGCTGCTGATCGTCGTGTGGCTGGCGGTGCTGCCCACCAAGGCGCCGCCGTCGCGCACCCACGGCCTGGTGGTCTCGATCTCGCTGAAGCTGTCCGGCCGTGCGCGGCCCTACACGCGCTTCGAGCTGCTGGCCGGGCTGATCCACCCGGCCTGGGAGAAGCCGCCGGCGGCGGCGCCGGCACCCTGACGCGTGCATGCCAGCCGATCGGCGGCGGGTGCAGCGGACCGTGAACGGCCTCCACGCCAGCGGGCGACGACGGCCGGGCCGGTCGTCCCGACGACGCGCATCGAGCGGGCGCCCGGCAACAGGACGCAACCGAGCCCGAGCAGGGTCATGGCCGTGACGCCGCCGCCGGGGCGGCCGCGGCGCTATCCTCGTCGACAGCCTCACCCGATGACCGACGACATGGATTCGACGACCACCCCCGCCAAGCGCTACCACTGGGAGGACTTCCCTGCCGGCCGGGTGATCGCGCTGGGCAGCAAGACGGTCACCCGCGACGAGACGCTGGCGTTCGCGGCGCAGTTCGACCCGCAGCCCTTCCACCTGGACGACGCAGCCGCCGAGGCCTCGCTGTTCAAGCGCCTGTCGGCCAGCGGCTGGCACACCTGTGCCATGACGATGCGGCTGATGTGCGACGGCTACCTCAACGACTCGGCCGGCCTCGGGTCGCCCGGCATCGACGAACTTCGCTGGCTCAAGCCGGTCTATCCGGGGGACACCATTTCGGCCGAGATGACGGTGCTGGAGTCGCGCGTGATGAAGAGCAAGCCGCATGTGGGCCTCGTGCTGTCGCGCTGGCGCGTCTTCAACCAGGACGGCGAGGACGTCATGACGATGCAGGGCTGGGGCATGTTCGCCCTGCGCCACCCCGCGCCGGCCGACGCCGGCTGACCCGGCGCCAGGATTGCGCACCAGTGAGGCGCAGGCGGACGTAATTGGTATTACGACTGGTTTATCCGTTTCGACGCCCTGTTGCCCAACAAGGTACGGGTCATTACCTAGATTTCACGAGTGAAACAGCCGATGCCGGGCGACGTGTCCCACCGATGAGCGTTCATTGACAGCGGTCTGTCATGGTACTATAGTGGTATCACATTTATGAGCCACACCTGCTATCACCCCGCCTTCGAACAGGCCGACATCCGCTACGCGCTCGGCGTGGACGGGGGCGGAACGGGCACCCGTGTCCGGGTCTGGACGAATGCCGGCGCCCTGGTCGGCCATGGCGAATCGGGCCCCTCGGCGCTCGCCCAGGGGGTCGACCAGGCCTGGCGGCACATCGGCCAGGCCGTCGAGCGGGCCTTCGCCTCGGCCGGGCTGGCCCTGCCCGCGCCCAGCCACTGCGTGCTGGGCCTGGGGCTGGCCGGTGCGGTGGCGCCGCACCTGGCGGCCGCGTTCTTCCGTGCGGCGCCCGAATACGCGCTCATCGTCCTGGAGACCGATTCGCGCACCGCGCTGATGGGCGCCCATGCCGGCCGGCCGGGTGCGATCATTGCCGTCGGGACCGGCGCCGTGGGCGAGGCCCTGCATGCCGATGGCCGCCGCGTGGCGGTCAGCGGCTGGGGCTTCCCGGTGGGCGACGAAGGCTCCGGCGCATGGCTGGGGCTGCGCGCCATGCAGATCGCGCATCGCGCGCTCGACGGCCGCACCCCGGCCGGCACGCTGGCCCAGGCCGTCTGGCGCCGGGTGAGCGACCGCCGCGACATGCTGCTGGAATGGTGCTCCAGCGCCGGCCAGCATGAATACGCCCAGCTCGCGCCGCTCGTGTTCGAGTGCGCGGACACCGACGCCGCGGCACAGTCGCTGGTGCGGGAAATCGGACAGGAGATCGAGGACATGGCGCTCGCGCTCGACCCGGGGCTGCAACTGCCCATCGTGCTGCTGGGCAGCATCGGCCTGCGCATGGCGCCGCAGCTGGCGCCGGCGTTGCGCGCGCGCCTCGTCGAGGCCTCCGGCGACGCCGTCGACGGCGCGCACCGGCTGGTGCGCCAGCAGCTGAAGGAAGCGGTGGCATGAAGAACCCGGTGTCAACCTGCCTGCGGGACGAGCGCCGGGCCGCCTGGAGCCGGCCCGCGGTCCCCTCGGGGGACGGAGCGACGCACTCGTCGCGCGAGGGGTGCCAATGACCGTGACGCGCCAGCAGCTCGCCGGCCACGTCCTGACGCCCCAGGGCTTCATCCGCGGCACCTTGAGCATCGTCGATGGCCGCATCGCCGGCATCGAGGGCACGCCGATCAGCGAGGGCCAGGCCCGCCTGTCGGCCGAGCCGCTGATCCTGCCGGGCTTCATCGACCTGCACGTGCACGGCGGGGGCGGCTTCGACACGATGGAGGGCGGCAACGCCGTCGCCCAGATCGCGCGCATCCACGCCCGCCACGGCACCACGTCGATGCTCGCCACCACGATGACGGCGCCGATGTCCGACATCACCCAGGCGATGGCGGCGCTGGCCGACGCCTGCCGCACGCACCGCCGCGGCGGCGCCCACGTGCTGGGCGTGCACCTCGAGGGTCCGTACATCAACCCGGGCGCGCTCGGCGCGCAGCCGGACTACGCGCGACCCGCGTCGGTCGACGAGATCAAGGCGCTGCATGCCATCGCGCCGATCCGCCTGATCACGATGGCGCCCGAGCTGCCCGGCAACCTCGACCTGATCGCGCCGCTGCGTGCGGCCGGCTTCCACGTGCAGATCGGCCACTCGGCCGGCACCTACGAGGACGGCGTGGCCGCCCTGCAGCGCGGCGCCACCGGCTTCACGCACCTGTTCAACGCGATGAGCAAGTTCCATCACCGCGAGCCCGGCATCGCCGGCGCGGCGCTGGCGCACGCGGAGTTCGCCGAGATCATCCCCGACCTGCTGCATGTCCACCCGGGCGCCATCCGCGCCGCGCTGCGCGCGATTCCCTGCCTGTATTGCGTCACCGATTCGACGGCCGCCGCCGGCATGCCCGACGGCGACTACAACCTCGGCAGCCATCGCGTCACCAAGTGCCTGGGCGGCGTGCGCCTGGCCGACGGCACGCTGGCCGGCAGCACGCTGACGATGGACCAGGCGCTGCGCAACCTCGTCGGCATGGGCCTGAGCCTGGACGACGCGTCGCGCCGCGTGTCCACCAACG
>JAEKKH010000050.1 GCA_019510465.1 Burkholderiales bacterium | reverse complement strand
ACGGCTTCGGCCTGACCGCCGAGCACGTGCAGGACAAGTTCTTCGGCGGCGGCAACCACATCTGGGTGCAGTACGCGCAGGGCTCGACCAACATCAACCAGGGCTTTGGCAACGCGCTGGCCGACACCGGCACCAAGACGTGGCGCGTGGTCGAGAGCCCGTCGTGGCAGATCGGCGCGTTCGGCGGCCAGGCCATCGCGCTGTACCAGCACGACGAGGCCGACGGCGGCGTCAAGTGGAACTCGTACACCCTCGGTGGCCGGGGTTCCTTCGGCATCACCAAGAACCTGAAGTTCCTGACGGAAATCGGCTTCTCGGGCCGCAAGCCCAACAACGGCGAGCAGCAGAACCTGACCAAGGTCACGATCGGCCCGGCGCTGTCGACCGGCCCCGATTTCTGGAAGCGTCCGGAACTGCGCCTGTACGTGACGTACGCGGACTTCAAACGATCGGCCCGGCGCTGTCGACCGGCCCCGATTTCTGGAAGCGTCCGGAACTGCGCCTGTACGTGACGTACGCGGACTTCAACAAGGCGGCCGCGCAGGATGCGCAGAACGGCCTGCCGGCCAACAAGACCAACGCGGTCTCGTACGGCGCGCAGCTCGAGATCTGGTTCTGATCCGCGCGTGACGAATGCCCGCGCCCCGGCCGCCGGGCCGCGGGCCCGAGTCCATTTGCGGGCGATGATGCGACCCTCCTCGGGATCACCTCACCCCCATGCCCCGTCCATCGCTGCTCGCCGCGCTCGCCGGCATCCTCCTGTCGACCGCCGCGGCCCGCGCGGGGACGCCGCCCGAGCCGGGCGTCTGGTACGGCAGGGTGGGCGAGTTCCCGGTCATCGCCTGCATCGAGTCGCAACGCGCGGCCTACTACTACCCCGGCCAGCCCAAGGACATCGCACTGGTCCTCGGCGACGGCGCCTGGACGGAGTCGGATCGGGGCGCGACGACCGGGCGCTGGACGGTCGATGAACGCTCCCGGGAGCTGTCGCAAGGTCTGCGCATCGCCGGTACCTGGCGCAACGCGCGCGGCGGCCACGCCCAGGACTTCGAACTCTTGTTCCTCGTCGCGGATCCCGCCCCCTGCGACAGCGCGACCTATCGCCAAGCCCTCCTGCCGCCGGACGAGCCGCGGCTGTCCCTGCCCCTGCCGCCTGCGACGGGCCAGGTCGTCGCCCGTGACGACGGGGCCGCGGTCCTGCAGGCGAACGGCGACCTGTGGACCTGGACTCGCAATCAGCCGCCCAGGCGTTTCGGATCGGGCTTCCTGCGTGTCGCGCTCGGGCGCTCGCACGTGGTCGCGCTCAAGGCCGACGGCAGCCTGTGGGGATGGGGCAGCAACGACAGCGGCCAGCTCGGCGGCGCGACGATCACGGGCGACGCTGCGGTGCGCATGGGCGACGGCTTCGTCTCCGTGGCGGCCAGCGACGGCTACAGCGTGGCGGTGCGCCAGGACGGCACGCTCTGGTCCTGGGGCGGCGCACCGCACAGCGGCAAGGGCGGCCTGCTCGAGACGCTGAAATCGCGGCCACGCCTGATGGGCAAGGGCTACGTGTCCGTGGTCGCCAGCGATGGGGCGTTCGCCGCGTTCAGGAAGGACGGCTCGCTGTGGATGTGGGGCGGCGGCATGCCCGACATCGGCAGCCAGGGCAGCTGGTTCTACGGCCAATACGGCCACGAGGACCTGCCCCGCTTCATCACGCAGGACTTCGCGTCGATCTCGCTCGGCTCGGTCGGAGCCGCCGTGCGCCGGGACGGTACGCTGGTGACCTGGGGCAGCAGCAACTGGGGCGCACTTGGCGACGGCAGCCTGAGCGGCTACCACGGCAAGCCGATCGAGCTCGGCGGCGGCTACGTCCAGGCCGTCGCCGGCGACCTGCAGTCCGCTGCCGTGAAGGCCGACGGCTCCCTGTGGCTCTGGGGCGGCAACCAGCTGGGCATGTTCGGCGACTGCACGACCACGATCCACCCTCGGCCCCTGCAGGTCGGCGAGGGCGTCGTGCAGGCCGCGCTCGGATCGGAATTCCTCGTCGCGATGAAGAAGGACGGCAGCGTGTGGACCTGGGGCTGGCCCTGGGACGGCGACCAGCTGGAGACGCCGCGCGCCTGCCGCAAGCCGGCCCAGGTCGTCTTCGGCGACGGCCTCAGCCGCTGGGACTCACCGCCGGGAGCGACGATCCGCCTGAAGCTGCCCGAGCCGAAGGGATCGGGCGACGTCGTGAGCATCGCCGCCGGCGAATCGCACTCGGCGATGGTGCGCGCCGACGGCAGCCTGTGGACATGGGGCAGCAACGAGTACGGGCAACTCGCCACGGGCACCACGGACGACCGGCACGTGCCGCAACGCTCCGGAAGCGACGCCGCCGAGGTCTTCGCCGACTTCAACCACACGCTCGCCTTGAAGAGGGACGGGAGCCTGTGGCATTGGGGTGCCGATCCGGCCCACTTCATGCGCGGTGACTTCGCGGCGTCGAAGGACAAGGCCCTCGCGCCGACGCAGGCGTTCGCCGGCACCACGCGGCTGCTGCACAGCGGCCCGAACTTCGAGCGCGGGCTGGGCATCGACAAGGACGGCGCGATCCTGGACTGGGGCTATTTCTCGATGGCGCCCGAGAAGCCCACGCGATTCGGCACGGGCGTGCGCGAGATCGCGGCCGGGCCGTTCGGCAGCAACGCGCTCCGCACGGACGGCAGCCTGTGGGTGATGGAGCAATATCCGGTCAAGCCGCCGCCGCGCCAGATCGGCAGCGACTTCGTCCATGTGGTGCGCGACAGCGACACCCATGCCTTCGGGCTGAAGGCCGACGGCAGCCTCTGGGCCTGGGGCAGCAACGACCTCGGCCAGCTCGGCGACGGCAGCCGCACGAGCCGCGCGGACCCGGTGCGCATCGGCAGCGGCTTCGTGCAGGTGGCCACCGGGCGTTTCCACGGCATCGCGCTCGGTTCGGACGGCTCGGTCTGGACCTGGGGCGACAACGACGCCGGCGTGATCGGCGATGGCACGACCCTCGCGCGCCTGACGCCGGTCAAGGTCGGCACGGGCTTCGTGAAGGTGGCCGCCGGCGATCACCACAACCTCGCGGTCAAGGCCGACGGCAGCGTCTGGGCATGGGGCAACAACGAGCGCGGCCAGCTGGGCGACGGCACGACGACGCGGCGCCTCGTGCCTGTCCAGGTCTTTCCGCCGGTGCCGGCCGGCAAGGCGGTCGCGCGGATGGCGGATGCGGCGCCGCCGCCCGCGATCCGCGAAGTCCGCGTGGGAGCCGACTTCGCCTGCGCGGTCTACCGGGACGCCACGATGAAGTGCTGGGGCAATAACAGCGACGGCCAGCTCGGCAACGACCGGCACTTGGACAAGAATCCGCTGCCGATCGCCGTGGAGAACCCGGATGCCGTGCGGGCCGCCCTCGCGGTGCGCTCCAACCGCCGCTTCGATTGCGCGGCCAAGGCCAAGGACTGCGCCCGCATCGAGGCGGGCCAGGCCTTCCTGCGCGGGGCGCGGACGATCGTCCAGGGTGACCTGGCGCTGTGCGGCCTCATGCCCGATGGCAAGGTGCGCTGCGGCAAGGACGAGGTGGGCACGTACCCGAAGTTCGTCATCGAAGGAGTCGACGATGCCGTGCAGTTCGACGTGCACGACGGCCTCGGGTGCGCGCTGCTGGCCGATGGCCGCGTGAAATGCTGGGGCGCGAACGCGCACGGCGAGCTGGGCAACGGTGTCGCCAGCCCGTGGCCGCCGAGGAGCGACTACCGCACCGTGGCGACGCCCGTGGCCGGCCTCTGAGCCGCGCGCGCGGCGCGGCGCTATTTCGCCGCCCTGAGCCAGGGAACGATGGCGCAGGCCACCACCAGCGCGGCGTAGGTGGCCATCCTGCCGTCGTGCCCGGTGATCACCAGGCCGGCCACCAGCACCGCCAGCCCGGCCGCGCTGGCCTGCCAGGCGAGCGTGAACCAGTTCGTCCGTGCCAGCGCCTTGCGCCACAACAGCTTGCACGCGGCGGCCGTGAGGGCGCCCACCCCGACGGCGGGCAGCGCGAAATTGGCGAGGTGCCAGAACAGGTCGAGGGCGTCCAAGCGGCGGCGTTTGCGGTGGATCAAGGGAACGACACGCCCCGTCGCGGGGCGGTCACATGGCGAAACCAGTGGTCCCCCTCCGGGAACAGGGAAATTTTATAATGCGCGCATGTCTGTGTTCGCGTTGGGACTCAACCACCAGACCGCGCCCATCGACCTGCGCGGTCGTTTCGCGTTCCCGCTCGACCAGGTCTCCCCCGCGCTGAAGGCGCTGGTGCAGCAGTTCGGCCGGCCCGCCGGCGGCGTGGTCGCCGTGCCGGAGGTGGCGCTGCTGTCCACGTGCAACCGCACCGAGGTCTACGTCGCCGCCCCCGCCCACAACCCGTCGCTGGTGCGGCCGGTGGCCGACTGGCTGGCCGCCCAGGGCGGCGTCACCGGCGCCCAGTTGCTCGACCACAGCTACGTGCTGGAGAACCGCGACGCCGCGCGCCACGTGTTCCGCGTCGCCTCCGGCCTCGATTCGATGGTGCTGGGCGAGCCCCAGATCCTGGGCCAGATGAAGCAGGCCGTGCGCGAGGCGGACCAGGCCGGCACGCTGGGCACCACGCTGCACCAGCTGTTCCAGCGCTCGTTCTCCGTCGCCAAGGAAGTGCGCACGTCCACCGAGATCGGCGCGCATTCCATCAGCATGGCCGCGGCAGCCGTGCGCCAGGCCACCCAGCTGTTCGGCGAACTCGACAAGCTCAACGTGCTGTTCGTCGGCGCCGGCGAGATGATCGAGCTGGTCGCCACCCATTTCGCGGCGCGCACGCCCAGGCTGATGGCGGTGGCCAACCGCACGCTGGAGCGCGGCGAGAAGCTGGCCGTGCGCCTGGGCGCCCAGGCCATGCGCCTGGCCGACGTGCCCGCGCGGCTGCACGAGTTCGACATCGTCATCTCCTGCACCGCCAGCACGCTGCCCATCATCGGGCTGGGCGCCGTCGAACGCGCGCTGAAGTCGCGCAAGCGCCGCCCGATGTTCATGGTCGACCTGGCCGTGCCGCGCGACATCGAGCCCGAGGTCGCGCAGCAGAACGACATCTACCTGTACACGGTGGACGACCTGTCCGAGCTCGTGCGCTCGGCCGGGGCCAAGCGCCAGGCCGCCGTGCAGCAGGCCGAGGCCATCATCGACGCCGGCGTGCTGGGGTTCTCGCACTGGCTCGACCAGCGCGCCACCGTACCGCTGATCCAGGCACTCACCCGCCAGGCCGACGATTGGCGCAGCGCCGAGCTGCAGCGCGCGCGCAAGGCGCTGGCCAAGGGCGATTCGGTGGACGCCGTGCTGGAGGCGCTGAGCCGCGGCCTCACGCAGAAGATGCTGCACGGCACGCTCGCGGAGCTGCGCACCAGCGAAGGCGAGCAGCGCCACCGGCTCACGGACACCGTCACGCGGCTGTTCCTGCGCCAGTCCACGCGCGATCCGGCCGACCCCGGCCTCTAGCGACGCATCACGCCCGGCGTCGCACGCGACGCCGCACCGCCAGCCCGCGCCCGGCCGCCGGCTGCCCGCTCGCATTTCCGCACCGTCTCGCCCATGAAAGATTCGCTCCGCCAACAATTCGAACGCCTGGGCATGCGCCTGCAGGAGCTCGACGCCCGCCTGGCCGACCCGGCGTCCACCAACGACATGGGCAAGTACCGCGAGCTGTCGCGCGAACAGTCCGAGGCGTCGGAGATCGTCGAGCTGTACCGCCGCTTCACGCAGCGCGAGGCCGACCGCGCCACCGCGCAGGAGATGCTGGACGACGGCGACGCCGAGATGGCGGCGATGGCGCGCGAGGAGGTCGCCGCCTGCGATGCCGACCTGGAATCGCTGGAGGCCGCGCTGCAGGCCACGCTGTTGCCGCGCGACCCGGACGACGCACGCCCGGCCTTCGTCGAGATCCGTGCGGGCACCGGCGGCGAGGAGTCCGCGCTGTTCGCGGCCGACCTGCTGCGCATGTACCTGCGCTACGCCGAGCGCCAGGGCTGGCGCAGCGAGGTCATGAGCGAGAGCCAGTCCGACCTCGGCGGCTACAAGGAGGTGGTCGTGCGCCTCGAGAACCCGTCCGGCGGACGCGGGCTGGCCGCCGCGGACGGCGTCTACGGCCAGCTGCGCTTCGAGTCGGGCGGCCATCGCGTGCAGCGCGTGCCGGCCACCGAGACGCAAGGGCGTATCCACACCAGCGCCTGCACCGTCGCGGTGCTGGCCGAGCCCGACGCGGCGGCCGAGGTCACGCTCAACCCGTCCGAGCTGCGCATCGACACCTTCCGCGCCAGCGGCGCCGGCGGCCAGCACATCAACAAGACGGACAGCGCCGTGCGCATCACGCACCTGCCCACCGGCATCGTCGCCGAGTGCCAGGACGACCGTTCGCAGCACCGCAACAAGGCCAAGGCGATGGCCGTGCTGCTCGCGCGCCTGCAGGATCGCGAGCGCATCGAGCGCGAGGCCAAGGACGCCGCCGAGCGCAAGAGCCTGATCGGCTCGGGCGACCGATCGGACCGGATCCGCACCTACAACTTCCCGCAGGGCCGCCTGACCGACCATCGCATCAACCTGACGCTCTACAAGCTGGGCGCGGTGATGGAAGGCGATCTCGGCGAAGTCGTGGCCGCGCTGCGCGCCGCACGCGCGCAGGAGCAGCTGGCGGCATTGGAGTCGGGCGGGTGAGCGCGGCTCGGCCGCCCGAAGGCGCTCGGCCCGCAGCCGTCAGGCGGAGGGTCGTCCAGTGAGCACCGCTCGGCCGCCCGAAGGCGCTCGCCCCGCAGCCGGCAGGCGGAGGGTCGTCCAGTGAGCACGTCCGCCACGGTCGCCGCGGCGTTGGGCGCCGCCCGGGCGCGCGGTCTCGAGCGGCTCGACGCGCAGTTGCTGCTGGCCCACGTGCTGGGCCAGTCGCGCAGCTGGCTGCTGGCCCACGGCGACGACGCCCTGCCCGCCGGGCACGCGGCGGCCTACGGCGCCCTCGTCGCGCGCCGCGCCGCGGGCGAGCCCTTCGCCTACCTGGTCGGCCAGCGCGAGTTCCACGGCCTGACGCTGGCCGTCGCGCCCGCCGTGCTCGTGCCGCGTCCCGACACGGAGACGCTGGTCGACTGGGCGCTCGATCTGCTGCAGGGCGACTTGCGCGATGCGTCGGCGCCCGCCGTGCTCGACCTGGGCACGGGCAGCGGCGCCATCGCGCTGGCTGTCAAGGACGGCTGCCCGCGCGCCCGGGTGTGGGCGGGCGAGCGCAGCGCGGGCGCGCTCGCGGTCGCCCGCGCGAACGCGGAGCGGCTGGCCCTGGACGTGCGTTTCGTGCAGGGGGACTGGTGGGACGCGCTGGCCAGCGCGACGGACGCGCCCGTCTTCGACCTCGTCGTCAGCAACCCGCCCTACATCGCCGCCGATGACCCGCACCTGGCCGGCCTGACGCACGAGCCGCTCGCCGCGCTCGTGGCGGCCGAGCACGGCCTGGCCGACATCCGCCGCATCGCCGCGGGCGCGCGCGGCCGGCTGCGCAGCGGCGGCTGGCTGCTGTTCGAGCACGGCTGGGAGCAGGCGGACGCGGTCGCGGCGATCCTCGCGCAGACGGGATTTGGTCGTATCGCAACGCGACGCGACATCGAGGACCGGCCCCGCTGCACGGGCGGCCGCCTGGGCGCCTGATTCACCTGTCTTAGGGCCTTCCGGCGTCGCACGCGAGGGCCCGAATCGCGCTATCGTGACAGCGTCTCTGGGTCGTCACAGGAGGTAATCAAGCCTGGAGAAAGCCTGCTGTTTGTCGATACATCCAACACGACAACAGGCGTAGCATGGAATTTCTGGAGTCTGGTTTTTCTGCCCCCCGGGGCGTTTCGGGAGCCGACCATGGAACCTTCACTTTCGACGGCGCGTCGCGCGCGTGTCGGCCGCCAGGCCGCCGCCCTCGTCATCCTCGCGGCCACCACGCTGGCCGCGCGAGCTGAAGGATTGGTCTTGCGAGCGTACGAGAACCCGGCCGCCACGCACACGGGCCCCGAGTACGCGCTCACAAACTCCCATGTTTCCACGGGCTCGATCCGCCTTCTGGGCGACTACTACTTCATCGACCCCGGCCAGACCGGCCTCGGTCCGGCGACGAGCAACCTCGTCGGTGGCTTTCGCGCCAGCACCGGCCTGGTCAGCCTCGCGCAGCCGCTGTCGCTGTACGACACCCGCCCGGAGCCGCTGCAGAGCCTGCCCTACATCGGCCTCGGCTACAGCCACCTCTGGCTCAAGAGCCAGCTGAGCCTGAACGCCGACTTCGGCCTCGCCTCGCAGACCCATGGGCACGGGCTGCTCACCAGTGCCAGCAGCCTCGACGACGTCACCAGCCAGCTGCGCTGGGCACCGGTGATGGCGGTCAACGTCCGCTATTCCTTCTGAGCCGCCAAGCCGCTTGTTGCAGTGCAACCTTTCGGGTGCGCTGCCAATCCATTTGGCATATAAACGAGAGATCGGCGCCGCGAGCGCCTTCTCCTGATTCCGACTGCCATGTCCGACATCCAGCAACGCATCGATGAGCTCGTGAAGAACAACAAGGTGGTGTTGTTCATGAAGGGCACCGCCCAATTCCCCATGTGCGGCTTCTCCGGCCGCGCCATCCAGATCCTGAAGGCCTGCGGCGTGACGGACCTGAAGACGGTCAACGTGCTGGAGGACGAGGAAGTGCGCCAGGGCATCAAGGAATACGCCAACTGGCCGACCATTCCCCAGCTGTACGTCAACGGCGAATTCGTCGGCGGCTCGGACATCCTGATGGAAATGTACGAGGCGGGCGAACTGCAGCCGCTGCTGGCGAATTGATCCTCGCTGAAACGCCTGCGGCGCCTTCCCCCGGCGGGCGCCCTCAGCGGCCCGGAAGAACCGGTTCCACGGCGGCCGCCTGGAACGGCCTGCTGGCGGATCCGGCGGATCGGGGATGGCTGCGTTGAGCACTCCCCCGGCGATCATCGTCGGCGTCACGGGCGCATCGGGCGCCGCGTACGGCGTGCGCCTGCTGGATCGCCTGCGCGAGCTGGGCGCCGAGACGCACCTGGTCGTCACGCCGTCGGGCGTCATCAACGTCCACCACGAGTTGGGCCTGTCGCGCGACGACCTGGTCGCCAAGGCCACGCATGCCTGGCCCGTGGGCGACATCGGCGCCTGCATCGCCAGCGGCAGTTTCGGCGCGCAGGCGATGGTGGTGGCGCCGTGCACGATGAAGTCGCTCGCGGCCATCGCCCACGGCTTCGGCGACAACCTGCTCACGCGCGCCGCCGACGTCATGCTCAAGGAACGCCGCCGCCTCGTGCTGATGGTGCGCGAGACGCCGTTCAACCTCGCCCACCTGCGCAACATGACGGCCGTGACCGAGATGGGCGGCGTCGTCTTCCCGCCGCTGCCGGCGTTCTACAACAAGCCGCAGACCCTTGCCGAGATGGTCGACGACACGGTGGAACGGGTCATCGAGATGCTGGGCGTCGCCGGCGCAGCGCCGAAGCGCTGGAACGGACTCTGAGTGCCGGGGCGGGCGCCGACGGACGCGCCGTCCGACGGCCAGCTCCGCTCGCCTCCACCACGTCATGCTGCGCGCAGTCGCGGGATCCGCCCGGCCGGTGCGTCCGCGGCAGGAGCCGCGAATCCGGGCAACGGGCCCGCCCTCAATGCGGCGCCGAAGCCGGGTTCGCCTGGGGATCCTTCCACTCCCAGCGCTTGCGCGCGCCGAGCACCATGTCCGGATAGGCCGCCTGGCCGCGGCTGCCGTTGTAGCGGCCGAGCGCCATGAACAGGTCGCCCTTCTCCACGTCGAGGTAGTGGCGCAGGATCACGCAGCCGAAGCGCAGGTTGACCTGCATCACGAACAGGCGCGCGGCGTCGCCGTCGCCGATCTGGCGTGTCCAGAACGGCATCACCTGCGTGTAGCCGCGCGCGCCCACGCTGCTGATCGCGTACTTGCGAAAGCCGCTCTCGGCCTGGATCAGGCCCAGCACCAGCGCGGGCTCGAGGCCGGCGCGCCTGCTCTCGTACCAGACGGTCTGCAGGAACTCGATGCGCTCGTGGCCCTCGGTCTTGTTCTTCTTCAGGCGCTCGCTCATCGCCCCCAGCCATCGCAGGTAGGCCAGGCGATCCTGGATGTTGTCGAAGTGCAGCTCGGGCGGCGGCGCGCTGCCGGCGATCGCGGCGCTGAGCGCGGTGCGCACCGAGTCCGCCAGGGGCTCCTCGATCTGGCCGCCGGCGAACGCCGGACGCGCGAGCAGGAGCGCCGTCGCGCCGGCGACCAGGCCGGCGACGGCCCTGCGCCGGATGCCCGACAGGCTCATCGGACGAACCTGCGCGCCCTGCGGGCTGCGGTGCGAGCGTCTTCGGGCGGCCGGGCGACGCTCATGCCGCCAGGCGCGCCCGCAGGTCGGCCACGACGTCGGCCAGGGCGACGCTGCTGGCCTTGTCCTCGCGGCGGCCCTGCACCTCGAGCTGCCCGTCCTTCAGGCCGCGGTCGGAGATGACCACGCGCTGCGGCACGCCGATCAGTTCCCAGTCGGCGAACATCGCGCCAGGGCGCTCGCCGCGGTCGTCCAGCATCACGTCGATGCCCAGCGCCGCCAGTTCGTCGTGCAGCTTGTCGGCGGCCGCCTTCACCTCGGCGTTGCGGTCGTAGCCGATGGGGCACAGCACCACCGTGAACGGCGCCAGCGCGACCGGCCAGATGATGCCGCGCGCATCGTGGTTCTGCTCGATGGCCGCGGCCGCGATGCGCGTGACGCCGATGCCGTAGCAGCCCATCTCGAACGGCTGCGGCTTGCCCGTCTCGTCGAGGAACGTCGCGTTCATCGCCTTCGAGTACTTGGTGCCGAGGTAGAACACGTGGCCCACCTCGATGCCGCGGTCGATCGCGAGCACGCCCTTGCCGTCGGGCGACGGATCGCCGGCGGCGACGTTGCGGATGTCGGCGACGACGTCGGGCTCGGGCATGTCGCGCCCCCAGTTGGCGCCGGTCAGGTGGAAGTCCGGCTCGTTGGCGCCGACGACGAAGTCGCTCATGTTGGCGACGGTGCGGTCCGCGATGACCTTGACGGGCTTGTCCAGGCCGATCGGACCGAGGTAGCCGGGCTTGCAGCCGAAGTGGTCCTCGATCTCGGCGACGGTCGCGAAGCGGAAGCCGTCCTTCAGGCCGGGGATCTTGCCGACCTTGACCTCGTTCATGTCGTGATCGCCGCGCAGCAGCAGCAGCCACACGGTCGTCTTCCTGACGTCTCCGCGCTCGTCGAGCTCGTCGGTGGCCAGGACCAGCGACTTCACGGTGCGCGCCAGCGGCAGGCCCAGCAGCGCGGCGACGTCGGCGCAGGTGCTCTTGCCCGGCGTGGCCGTCCTGGTCAGCGCCTCGCCCGCGCCCGCACGCGAGGCGAGCAGCGACACCGCCTCGGCCAGCTCGATGTTGGCGGCGTAGTCGGACGTCGCGCAGTAGATCAGCGCGTCCTCGCCCGTATCGGCGATCACCTGGAACTCTTCCGACAGGTCGCCGCCGATCGCGCCGGAGTCGGCCGCGACGGCGCGGTACTTCAGGCCGAAGCGATCGAAGATGGCGCGGTAGGCGGCGCGCATGACGTCGTAGCTCTTCGCCGCGGCCTGCTGGTCGCGGTCGAACGAGTAGGCGTCCTTCATCGTGAACTCGCGGCCGCGCATGATGCCGAAGCGGGGACGGCGCTCGTCGCGGAACTTCGTCTGGATCTGGTAGAAGTTCCTCGGCAGCTGCTTGTAGCTGCGCAGTTCCTGGCGGGCGATGTCGGTGATCGCCTCCTCGGACGTGGGCTGCAGCACGAAGTCGCGGTCGTGGCGATCCTTCAAGCGCAGCAGTTCCGGGCCCATCTTGCCCCAGCGGCCGCTCTCTTCCCACAGCTCGGACGGCTGGACGAAGGGCATCACGAGCTCGACCGCGCCGGCGCGGTTCATCTCCTCGCGGATGATGGCCTCGATCTTGTGGATGACCCGCAGGCCCATCGGCATGTAGTTGTAGATGCCGGCGCCGAGCTTCTTGATCATGCCCGCGCGGGTCATGAGCTTGTGGCTGGCGACTTCGGCGTCGGCGGGCGCTTCCTTGAGCGTGGAAACAAAGAACTGGGAGGCTTTCATGGACGCAAGGTTACCGGATCGGGGTCAGATTATGCTCGACCGAGAGGGCTTCAGGCCCAACGTCGGCATTGTGCTGCTCAACTCGCGCAATCAGGTGTTCTGGGGAAAACGTCTCCGCACGCATTCCTGGCAGTTCCCGCAAGGGGGCATCAAATATGGCGAGTCGCCCGAGCAGGCGATGTTCCGCGAGCTCCACGAGGAGGTGGGGCTACTGCCCGACCACGTGAAGATCCTCGCCCGCACCCGGGACTGGCTGCGCTACGAGGTTCCCGAGCACTACATCCGCAAGGACGCCCGCGGGCATTACAAGGGCCAGAAGCAGATCTGGTTCCTGCTCAAGCTGATGGGCCGCGACAGCGACATGAACCTGCGGGCCACCGACCACCCCGAATTCGACGCCTGGCGCTGGAACGACTACTGGGTGCCGCTGGACGTCGTCATCGAGTTCAAGCGCGGCGTCTACCAGATGGCGCTGACCGAACTGGCGCGCTTCCTGCCGAAGCAGAATTACCAGAACCGCTACCTGCGCGGCGGCCCGCGCGGACCGCGCGACGACCGCGCCAGCGACCTGCCCGAGGACGCCGCCGACAACGGCGGCCTGGCCGGCCCGCGCCTCGGCCCCGACGAACTCGACCAGACGGCCCACTAGCCGCACGATGAGACGCGACGCATGCGGACGCAGAGCCGCGGCGCGCCAGAGGACGCCCCCGCCACGCGGGCGCGACAAAGGGAGAGACTCCATGATCCGCCATCGACCCCGCGCCGTCGTCGCGACGGCGCTTGCCTGCGTGTTCGCGTGGCCTGCCCAGGCCGCTCGCGCCGACACCGGCGCCGCGGCCTCGGCGCCCCGCCTGTCGCTGCCGGAGTTGCAGAAGCTGGCCGAGGGCGGCAGCGGCATCGCCCAGTTCTACCTGGCGCGCCGCTACGCCACGGGCGACGGCGCGGAGCACGATGACGCGCAGGCGTTCGGCTGGGCGTCGAAAGCCGCCGCGCAGGAGGTGCCCGAGGGACAGGACGCGCTGGGCATCTTCTATGCGTACGGAACCGGTGTCGCGCGCGACGTGGCCAAGGCGTGCGACTGGTACGACAAGGCCGCGCGCCAGGGCTATGCGCACGCGCAGCTCAGCCTCGCGCTGTGCTACGACCGCGGCGAAGGCGGCCGGCCCAAGGACGCGTCGCAGGCGTTCGCCTGGACGCGCAAGGCCGCCGAGCAAGGCGACGCGGCGGCGGAGAACCAGCTGGGCGTCTACTACGAGGACGGCCAGGGCGTGGATGCCGACCTGAGGCTCGCGCTGGCTTGGTACCGCCGCTCGGGCGACGGCGGCCACATGCGGGGCCTGTACAACGCCGCGCGCCTGACCGAGCAGGGTCGCGGCACGACGGCCGACCCGGCCGCCGCGGCGGCCGACTACCGCAGGGCCGCCGACGGCGGCGAGCCGAACGCGGCCAACAATCTCGCGCTGATGTACGAGCACGGCCGGGGCGTGCCGCAGGACCTGGCACAGGCGATCGTGCTGTTGCACCAGGCCGCCGGTCAGGACGTAGCCGTCGCGCAATACAACCTCGGCCGCCTGCTGAGCGCCCACAGGACGGCTGCCGACGACGCCGAGGCGTTCGGCTGGTTCACGAAGGCCGCCGAACAGGGCGACATGCAAGCCCGGTACGCGCTGGGCCAGATGTACTCGCAGGGCCGGGGGGCCGCGCTCGACCAGCGGGCCGCGGCGAAGTGGTACCGCCAGGCCGCGGAGCAGGGCATGCCGGAGGCGCAGTTCAACCTCGGCTACCTGCTCGAGCAGGGCGACGGCGTGCCGCGCGACAAGGCGCAGGCATTCGAGTGGTATCGCAAGGCGGCCGACCAGGGCCTGGCCGAGGCGCAGTACAACCTCGCGTCGCTGGCCGACCGCGGTGGCAGCCCCGTGCCGGTCAGCGCCGAGGAGATCGTCGCCTGGTACCGCAAGGCCGCCGACAAGGGCTCGCCGCTGGCGCAGAACAACCTGGCGCACCACTACGCGGCCGGCAGCGGCGTGCCGCGCGACCTCTCGACGGCGGTCACGCTGTTCCGGCAGGCGGCGCAGCAGGGCCTGGCCGCCGCGCAGACGAGCCTGGGCATGCTCTACGCCAACGGGCTGGGCGTGCCACGCGATCCGCGGCAGGCCGTCGAGTGGTACACCAAGGCCGTCAACCAGGGCGACGCGCGCGCCCAGTACGATCTCGCCCTCGTGTACCTCGGCAACGACCCGGGCATCGCCAACCAGGCGCTGGGCGTCCAGTGGCTTCGCAAGTCCGCGGAGCAGGGCCTGGCGGAGGCGCAGAACAACCTGGGCATCCTGCTGGCGCAGGGCAAGGCCGTGCCGCGCGACGACCGGGCGGCGGTCGAATGGCTGCGGCGCTCGGCCGCGCAGGGCTACGCCCTCGCGGAGATGAACCTGGCCAACTCGTACTACGAGGGACGCGGCGTGCCGCCCGATCACGCCACGGCGTGCCAGTGGATCCGCCGTGCGGAGGCGGCGCACCGGCGGGCCGAGACCCTCGTGCCGAATCCGGAACGGAGCCGCGCCAACGACGAGATGCTCGCCAGGTCGCTCGCGCGCGACTGCGCCGGGCGCTGAGCGCCGGGCTCAGCGGCGCAGTCGGTGCGCCAGGGTCGGCGCGACGTGCTTGGCGCCGAACATGAAGCGCATCACCGGGCCGAACGTCGGCGCACTGGCAGCACCCACGATGTGCAGTCCCGCGATGGATGTCTGGTAGTGGCGATCCAGCCGCGGCGCGCGCCCTTCGCGTTCGATCGACGCGGACAGCGCCGGATCGAGGTAGTCGATGCGATCGAGGTCGATCCGGAAGCCGGTCGCCGCGATGACGCGGTCCGCGCGCAGCTCCTGTTCGATGCCGCCCTGCCGCACGGTGAGGGCCACCTGGCCGCCGGCCAGCCGGGCGTCGACGAGCGTCGAGCCGAAGTCGGTGGGGATGCGGTTCTCCACGCGCGAGCGCAGCCACCACGCGCCGGACGGCCCGAAGCTCTCGCCGACGTGCCGGTGCCGCTTGGGCGCCGGGAACATCGCCCGGTAGACCTGCGGCAGCTCGGCGATCGCGATGTCCCTCCAGCCCGGGCCGAGGCCTGAGTACGGCTTCCTGACCCGGTCGATCCAGCCCCGGTCCGGCTTGGGCCCGCCGTTCCACTTGAGCCGGTCGCCGCGCGTGAGCACGCGCACGCGCGCGCCGGCCTCGTGCAGCAGCGCGGCCCACTGCAGCGCCGACTGGCCGCGGCCGACGACGATCACGTCCTGGCCGCGGTAGGTGTCGGGCTCGTCCATCAGCGCGCTGTGCACCACGTGCGGGGCGGCCAGCTTCGCGAGCTCGTCGGGCACGCTGCGGAAGGCCATCTGGCCCGTGGCGAGCACCACCTTGCGCGCGAACAGCTCGCTGCCGTCGGCCAGCGTCAGGGCGAAGCCCTTCGCGTCACGGCGGATGTGGCGCACCATGTCGCCGGGCACGTCGCCCACGGCGTGCTGCTGGAACCAGGTGGCGTACTCGAGGAAGCGCTGCAGTGTCGGCGGCAGGCCGATCGGCTCGTAGTGCAGGCCGCGTTCGGCGCAGAAGCGCGCATAGGTGTAGCGGCGCCGCGGATCCCACAGGCTGGACGCGAAGGGCTCCGAGCGCAGCATCATCCCGCTGGGCATGCAGTGCGCCCAGCTGTGCATGGCCTGGCCCAGCAGGCGATGCCCGACGCCCGCGGCGCGCAGGTAGGCGGCGATCGACAGTCCGTAGGGCCCCGCGCCGACGATGGCAGCCTGAACCGTGCTCATGGCCGGGCCTTGCGAGCGGCGACGGTCTCCACCTCGACCGCCACCGCGGCCGCCGCGGCGCGCGCGGGCGCCGGCGCGGCGTGCAGCAACCGGCCGAGACGGCGCAACACGCGCCGTGCCAGCTCCTCGACGAGGTAGTGGTGCAGCCCCGGCAGCGGATCGTCCAGCCGCAGCCAGGCATCGCGCAGGCGCGCGCCTTCGGGCAGCGCCGGGCGCGGATGGAACAGCGATGCGCTCCAGGCCTGTGGCGCGGCGATCGGCCGCGGCGGCTCGGGCGGAAGCCCGCACTCGGCGAGCCAGGCCTGCAGCGGCAGGTTGACGCCGCACAGCGTGGCGATCTCCTCCTGCCAGTCGCTGCGGCCGACGGTGGGCTCCACGATCACGAAGCGGCCGCTGCGGCGGTCGCGCTTGTACTCCACGCTGCCGATGCCCCGGTAGCCGGTCGCCTGGATGAAGCGCAGCGCCTCGCGCACGAGCGTGGCCGACTGCTCGCCGGCGTCGACGCAGATGCCCGTGCTGCCGACGTCCGGCGGGTCGCACACCAGCTTGCGGCCGCAGAACATGCCGGCCACGCGGCTGCCGGCGTCGCAGACGAACAGCGCGAAGTAGATGTCGGCGTCGTCGCCGACGATCCATTCCTGCGCGACGACGCATCCCGAGCTGGCGACCATGCGCGCGGCAACGGCGTCGGCCTCGGCGCGCGTGTGCACCCGCACCGCGCGTTCCGCGTGGCCGGTGAGCACCCGCGCCTTGTCGGCGGGCTTGATGACCAGCGGCAGCGTCAGGTCGCGCAGCGCCGCGGACACCGGTTCGCCGGCGCGGATGATCGCGGTGCGCGGCACGTCGAGGCCGTGCTCCAGCGCGAACTGCTGGAACGTCGCCTTGTTCGCCAGCGTGCGCAGCATCCCGGCCGGCGGCAGCGTGAACTGGTAGAACGCCGCGAGCTCGTCGCGATGGTCGTTGACGGCGTCGACCTGGCGGTCGCCGCACAGCATCAGCACGGCACGGCGCCCGAGCCGACGCGCGAGCGCCTTGAGGCCCTCGACGAGCGGCCGGCCGTCGAGTGCCGGCACGATGGCGACGCGGGCGTGGCGCGACAGGCCGGCCGGGCACCATCGCGTGGTCGCGGCCAGGTGGATCTCGATGCCGCGGCCGGCGAGGCTGCGCACGATGCCCAGGCTGGTGAGGCTCTCGCCAACGACGACGACCGGCACCCTCTGTTGTTCCATGCGACCCGCAGCCATGATGGCCCTGACTTCCCGCGTTGCCACGGCACACGCGGAAGCCGCGTGTGAACCTTGCACAGTCGAGAATGTTCCGACCGGGCGTGGCGCACCTGAAGCCGGCCTGTCGGTTCACCCAATTAGGGGAGCGTTCCGCCGGGAAATCGACGGCGATGCGACAGCGTCAGCCCAGGACAAGGTTGTCACGGTGCACCAGCTCGGGCTCGTTGGCGTAGCCGAGCGCCGCCTCGATCTGCGAGGACGGCTTGCGCGCGATCAGGCGGGCCTCGGCCGACGAATAGTTCGCCAGGCCGCGCGCCACCATCCGACCATCGAGCGCGCGCACGGCGATGACGTCGCCGCGATGGAACTCGCCCTCGACCTCGCGCACGCCGATCGGCAGCAGGCTCTTGCCTTCCTCGCGCAGCTTGATCGCGGCGCCGTCGTCGACGACCACCGCGCCGCGCAGTTGCAGGTGATCCACCATCCAGCGCTTGCGCGCCGCGACCTTGGCGGTCTGCGCCACCAGCAGCGTGCCGATCGGTTCGCCCGCGGCCAGGCGCATCAGCACATCGGACTCGCGGCCCCAGGCGATGACGGTGCTGGTGCCCGAGCCGGCCGCGCGCCTGGCGGCCAGGATCTTCGTGAGCATGCCGCCACGGCCGATCGCCGAGCCGGCGCCGCCGGCCATGCGTTCCAGCTCGGGGTCGCCCGCGCGGGCTCGCGCGACGAAGATCGCGTCCGGGTCCTTGCGCGGGTCCGCGGTGTACAGGCCGGGCTGGTCGGTGAGGATGATGTAGGCGTCGGCGTCGACGAGGTTGGCCACCAGCGCCCCGAGCGTGTCGTTGTCGCCGAACTTGATCTCGTCGGTGACGACGGTGTCGTTCTCGTTGATGACCGGGATCACCTTCAGCCCGAGCAGCGTGACGAGCGTGGAGCGCGCGTTGAGGTAGCGCTCGCGGTCGGCCAGGTCTGCATGGGTGAGCAGCACCTGCGCGCTGCCGAAGCCGTGCTCGCGCAGCTTGCTCTCGTACATCTGGGCGAGGCCCATCTGGCCCACGGCGGCGGCGGCCTGCAGCTCGTGCAGCTCCTTCGGCCGCGCCGTCCAGCCCAGGCGCTTCATGCCTTCGGCGATGGCGCCCGAGGACACCATCACGATCTCGCGTCCGGCCTGGCCGAGCGCGGCCATCTGCCGGCACCAGTTGCCGATCGCCTCGGCGTCGACGCCGCGGCCCTCGTCGGTGACCAGGCTGGAGCCGACCTTGACGACGATGCGCCGCGCGGCGCGCAGTTCCTCGTTGACCGTGGCGACGCCGGCCACGGCAGACGCTTCGCCGGCGCTCATGCCGCGCGCGTGCGTCGCCGGACGGGCGCCGGCGGCGCGGGCGCCTCGTCCGCCTCGGGCTCGATCGGCGCGAAGCGGGGATCGACCGGCTCGTCGTTGTCGGCCTTCGTCGACTTGGCGACCTTGGCCACCTTCTTGGCGGCGCGCGCGGGCCGCACCGTCTCCTCGACCGCCGGGGCGGGCGCGGCCGGCGCCTCGAAGCGCGGGTCGACCGGCGGGGCCGGCTGCTCGACCTGCGCGCGCACGTGCTCGTAGATGGCGTGCAGCATCGGCTGCAGGCCCTCGCGCGCGAGCGCCGAGATCTCGAACACCGGGCCCTTCCACTTCAGGCGCTTGACGATGTCCTTGCAGCGCGCGGCGCGCTCGTCCGCCGGCACCATGTCGAGCTTGTTGAGCACCAGCCAGCGCGGCTTGGCGGCCAGCTCGGCGTCGTACTTCTCGAGTTCCTTGGCCAGCGCCCTGGCTTCCTTGACCGGGTCGATGCTGTCGCTGACCGGCGCCGCGTCGATGACGTGCAGCAGCAGGCGCGTGCGCTGCAGGTGGCGCAGGAACTGGTGGCCGAGGCCGGCGCCTTCGGCGGCGCCTTCGATCAGGCCGGGAATGTCGGCCACGACGAAGCTCTTTTCCGGCGCGACGCGCACGACGCCGAGATTCGGGTGCAGCGTGGTGAACGGGTAGTCGGCGATCTTCGGGCGCGCGTTCGAGATGGCCGTGATCAGCGTGGACTTGCCGGCGTTGGGCATGCCCAGCAGGCCGACGTCGGCCAGCACGCGCAGTTCCAGCCGCACCTTCTTCTGCTCACCCGGCCAGCCCGGCGTCTTCTGGCGCGGCGCGCGGTTGGTGCTGGTCTTGAAGTGCAGGTTGCCGAAGCCGCCATCGCCGCCCTTGCACAGCAGCACGGGCACGTCGGGCTCGATGAGCTCGGCCAGGATCTGGTCGGTCTCGAAGTCCTTGATCATCGTGCCCACGGGCACGCGCAACAGGATGTCGTCGGCGGCAGCGCCGAACTGGTCGGAGCCGCGGCCGGCCTCGCCGTTGCGCGCCTCATGACGGCGGTTGTAGCGGTAGTCGATCAGCGTGTTGAGGTTGCGATCGGCGATGAACCACACGCTGCCGCCCTTGCCGCCATTGCCGCCGTTGGGGCCGCCGAATGGAATGCACTTCTCCCGACGGAAGCTCATGCAGCCGGCGCCACCGTTGCCGGCGGCGATGTCGATCACGGCTTCATCAACGAATTTCATGGGAAGGATCCTTGCCTGGACGGCGCCAACGTGAGAACAATAAACGAGAAAGCCCCGGCATGCCGGGGCTTGTTCACGCAACACGAGTCAAACGGAGGGCGAATGCCATCAGGCCGCCGTGCCAGCCCGACGTGCGAGGACGGGGCCTCTCGGGGACTGGCAGCGATGCTCCGCTGACGGGCCGCCGTTTACAGCGGGGTCACCGTGACGGTGTGGCGATTCAGGTTGCCCTTGACGCCGAACGAGATCTTGCCGTCGACCAGCGCGAACAGCGTGTGGTCGCGGCCCATGCCGACGTTCTCGCCGGCGTGGAACTTGGTGCCGCGCTGGCGGACGATGATCGAACCCGCCGAAACGGTTTCGCCGCCGTAGGCCTTCACGCCGAGCATCTTCGGTTGGGAGTCACGGCCGTTCCGGGTGGAACCGCCGCCTTTTTTCTGTGCCATGGTGCATTAGCTCCTGTGCAGTGATTTCTCGGACGCAACGCTCAGGCGTTGATCGACGAGATCTCGAGTTCGGTGAAGTGCTGGCGGTGGCCGCCATGCTTCTGGTAGTGCTTGCGACGGCGCATCTTGAAGATGCGGACCTTGTCGTGGCGACCTTGCGCAACCACGGTAGCCTTCACGCTGGCACCGGCGACCAGGGGCGCGCCGACCGTCAGTTCCGCGCCGTTGCCGACTGCGAGAACCTGATCCAGCACGATTTCCTGGCCAACGTCCGCAGCAATCTGTTCTACCTTAATCTTTTCGCCGGCAGCAACCTTGTATTGCTTGCCACCGGTTTTTACGACCGCGTACATATATGACCTTTCAGTTGACTTCGCTCGCCGACCGGCAGTGAGATCCGGTGTTGCCCGCCTCCCGGACGACGGCGGGAATCCAGGATTCCCGCTTGCCGCCCCGACCGAAAAGCCCCGCTTGTTGCCTGCGGTGGCGTCCAGTCCGGACACACCAAGACCGACCATGGGTCGGCGAAGCCCTCGATCATACCATCGGCCGGCCGGAACGTCAAAGCATGCTGGCACGGCCCGTCCGCGCCCCGCCAGCCTACCTATAATGATCGATTCCCCTCCCCCCGCGAACCGTCGTCGTGAACGCCCCCCTCACCCACGCGCCCCTGCCTGTCGACCCGATGGCCGCCGAGATGCAGGCCGTCGATGACGTCATCCGCCGCCGGCTGACGTCCGAGGTCGCGCTCGTCGACCAGATCGCGAACTACATCGTCGGCGCCGGTGGCAAGCGGATCCGGCCGCGCCTGGTGCTGCTGTTCTCGCGGGCGCTGTCCTTCAACGGCGACAGCCGGTTCGAGCTGGCCGCGATCATCGAATTCATCCACACCGCCACGCTGCTGCACGACGACGTCGTCGACGAATCGGCGCTGCGCCGCGGCCGCGCCACCGCCAACGCCCTGTTCGGCAACGCCGCCAGCGTGCTGGTGGGCGACTTCCTGTACTCGCGCGCCTTCCAGCTGATGGTCGAGATCGGCCGCATGCGCGTGCTCGACGTGCTGGCCGACGCCACCAACGTCATCGCCGAAGGCGAGGTCCTGCAGCTGATGAACATGCACGACGCCGACCTGGCCGTCGAGGACTACCTGCGCGTGATCCGCTACAAGACGGCCAAGCTGTTCGAGGCCAGCGCCCGCCTGGGCGCCGTCATCGCCGACGCCCCGCGCGAGATCGAGGACGCCTGCGCCAACTTCGGCCGTTCGCTGGGCACCGCGTTCCAGCTGGTCGACGACCTGCTCGACTACGAAGGCGACACCGCCGCGCTCGGCAAGAACGTCGGCGACGACCTGCGCGAAGGCAAGCCGACGCTGCCGCTGCTGTACGCGATGAGCCACGGCACGCCCGAGGAAGCCGCGCTGATCCGCCACGCCATCGAGCAGGGCGAGGTCGAGCGCCTGTCCGAGATCGTGCAGATCGTGCGCCGGACGGGCGCGATCGACGCCACGCGCGAAGCCGCCCGCCGCGAGGCCGATCACGCCCGCGAACAGCTCGCCCTCCTGCCCGACTCCGAGACGAAGCAGCTGCTGCTGGACCTGTGCGTGCGCTCGGTCGAACGCTCGTCCTGATGCGGTCGGCACGCTGGCACTTGTCGAGCCTGCGGGAACTGTGCGAGAATCCTTAGCTTCAGCGAAACGGAGCGCATGACAAGCAGCGCGACGAATCGAGCGAACAGCCGGCAAGGCTGGCCCGCGAGGGCGACGCCAGAGGCCGAACAAGCTTCGCTGAAACATCGGGGTGTAGCTTAGCCTGGTAGAGCGCTACGTTCGGGACGTAGAGGCCGGAGGTTCGAATCCTCTCACCCCGACCAGATCACAACGCATGGCGCCGGCCTGTCCGGCCCCGTGCGACGCGCGGGGCCCCGGCCCCGGCGCAAGACGACAAAGGAGCCCGCGGGCTCCTTTTTCCATTTCTGCGGTCGAGTTACTTCCTGAATCCAATTTCATTGGATTTCGCCAATTAACTGACGATTCCAACTGACGAGTACCCAAGCTTTTGCCGCCACGGCGAAACGGGCGAGTTATCGTAGGCTTTTCGCGATTTACTTCACCTTATTCCTGGGCGATGATCGCCGTTCGGCGCCCGTGGGCGCCCATCACTTCGCTGCGGCTCCTCGAAGATGGCTGTTGACACTTT
This sequence comes from Burkholderiales bacterium, assembly GCA_019510465.1. GTDB lineage: Bacteria > Pseudomonadota > Gammaproteobacteria > Burkholderiales > Burkholderiaceae_C > Scleromatobacter. The sequence goes on along the minus strand of JAEKKH010000050.1, from coordinate 7,383 downwards.
CCTCGACGCACCCCAAACCAACCTCGCCGGGGTCGCGCGGATCCTGGTGCGCGCGGGTCGGATCGAGCCCAAGCAGGCCGAGGACCTGACCAAGACTGCCCACGACAAGCGCATCCCGTTCGTCGCCCAGCTGATCGAGACCGGCACGATGAAGCCGCTCGCGCTGGCGCACGCGCTGTCGAACGCGCTGGCGGTGCCGCTGCTCGATCTGGACGCCGTCGACGCCAAGTCGCTGCCGCAGGGCATCATCGATGCCAAGCTGATCGCCCAATATCGCGTCTACCCGCTGGGCAAGCGCGGCGGCCGCCTGTTCATCGCCTGCGCCGACCCGACCGACCAGGAGGCCGTCGAGCGCATCAAGTTCGCCACCCAGCTCGCGCCGGAGTGGATCGTCGTCGAATACGACAAGCTGATGCGCCTGGTCAACGACCAGTCGACGTCCGCCAAGGAGACGATGGAGGCGCTGGCCACCTCCGACTTCGAGTTCGAGGTCACCGACGAGGATCCGGCCGCCCAGCAGGAAAAACAGGAGACGACCTCCGAGGTCGAGGACGCGCCGGTCGTCAAGTTCCTGCACAAGATGCTGATCGACGCGATCAACATGCGCGCGTCCGACCTGCACTTCGAGCCCTACGAATTCAACTACCGCGTGCGCTTCCGCATCGACGGCGAACTGCGCGAGATCACGCAGCCGCCGATCGCCATCAAGGAAAAGCTGGCGTCGCGCATCAAGGTCATCTCGCGGCTGGACATCTCGGAGAAGCGCGTCCCGCAGGACGGCCGCATGAAGCTCAAGTTCGGCAGCAAGTCGATCGACTTCCGGGTCAGCACGCTGCCCACGCTGTACGGCGAGAAGATCGTCATCCGTATCCTCGACCCGTCCAGCGCGCGCCTGGGCATCGAGGCGCTGGGCTACGAGCCGGCGGAAAAGGAACGGCTGATGACTGCCATCGTCCGGCCCTACGGCATGGTGCTGGTCACCGGCCCCACGGGTAGCGGCAAGACGGTGTCGCTGTATACCTGCCTGAACATGCTCAACCAGCCGGGCGTGAATATCTCGACCGTCGAGGATCCGGCCGAAATCAACATGCCGGGCGTCAACCAGGTCAACGTCAACGACAAGGCCGGCCTGAACTTCGCGGCGGCGCTCAAATCGTTCCTGCGCCAGGATCCGGACGTCATCATGGTCGGCGAGATCCGCGACCTGGAAACGGCCGACATCGCCATCAAGGCAGCCCAGACGGGCCACATGGTGCTGTCCACGCTGCACACGAACGACGCGCCCACCACGCTGACCCGCCTGCAGAACATGGGCGTGGCGCCGTTCAACATCGCATCGTCGATCCTGCTGATCACCGCCCAGCGCCTGGCGCGCCGGCTGTGCGAGAGCTGCAAGGTGCCCGCCGACTACCCGCGCGCCTCGCTGCTGCGCGCCGGCTACACCGAGGAAGACCTGGACGACACGTGGCGCCCGTACCGCGCCGTGGGCTGCTCCAGTTGCAACAACGGTTATCGCGGCCGCGTCGGCATCTACCAGGTCATGCCCATCACCGAGAAGATGCAGCAGATCATCCTGGCGCAAGGCAATGCGCCCGACATCGCCCAATGCGCCAAGGAAGATGGCGTGCGCGACCTGCGCCAGTCCGGCCTGGTCAAGGTGCGGCTCGGAGTGACGACGCTGGAAGAAGTCATTTCCTGCACGAACGAATGAGTCGCTTACAAGTCGGGCTCACATCACGCCTTCTCCAAGGCAGAATCGCGCAACCATGCCCGACAGGGCGGTTGGAGGACTGATGGCTACTGCGATGGCGGCGAAGAGCGCCCCGGATCACATTTTCGAGTGGGAAGGCAAGGACCGCACCGGCAAGCTGGTGCGCGGCGAGTTGCGCGCGGGCGGCGAAGCGGCGGTCAGCGCCAGCATGCGTCGCCAGGGCATCATGGTCACGAAGGTGCGCAAGCGTCGCGTGAGCGGCGGCAGCTCCATCAAGCAGAAGGATATCGCGGTCTTCACGCGCCAGCTGTCCACGATGATGAAGGCCGGCGTCCCGCTGCTGCAGGCCTTCGACATCGTCGGCCGGGGCTCCACCAACCCGCGCATGACGCGCCTGCTCAACGAGATCCGCGGCGACGTGGAGACCGGCACGAGCCTGTCGTCCGCGTTCCGCAAGCACCCGCAATACTTCGACGCGCTGTACTGCAACCTGGTCGAGGCCGGCGAGGCCGGCGGTATCCTGGAAGAACTGCTGGCCCGCCTGGCGCTTTACCAGGAAAAGACGATCGCCATCAAGCAGAAGGTCAAGTCGGCGTTGATCTATCCGACCGCCGTCATCGTCGTGGCGTTCGCGGTGCTGTCGGTGATCATGATCTTCGTGATCCCGTCGTTCAAGGAAGTGTTCACGTCGTTCGGCGCCGAACTGCCGGCGCCCACGCTGTTCGTGATGGCCATGAGCGACGGCTTCATCCACTACTGGTGGCTGATCTTCGGCACCCTCTTCCTCGGCGGCTACGTGTTCATCCAGTCGTGGAAGCGCTCCGAGAAGGTGCAGTTCTTCATGGACCGCCTGCTGCTGCGCATGCCGATCTTCGGCGACCTGGTGCTGAAGTCCGTGGTCGCGCGCTGGACGCGCACGCTGTCGACGATGTTCGCCGCCGGCGTCCCGCTGGTGGAGGCGCTCGACTCGGTTGGCGGCACCGCCGGCAACCTCGTGTTCACGCATGCCACGCAGCAGATCCAGCGCGACGTCGCGGCCGGCTCGGCGCTGACCACCTCGATGACCAGCGCCAACGTCTTCCCGACGATGGTGCTGCAGATGTCGGCCATCGGCGAGGAGTCCGGCGCGCTGGACGACATGCTCGCCCGCGCCGCCGAGTTCTACGAAGACGAAGTCGACGAGATGGTCAAGGGCCTGTCGACCCTGATGGAGCCGATCATCATCGTCGTGCTGGGCACGTTGATCGGCGGCATCGTCGTCTCGATGTACCTGCCCATCTTCAAGATCGGCCAAGTGGTCTGAGCGTTGGACGAGTTCCTGACCGACCTCCAGTGGGTCTGCGGTTCGCCCGTCGTGCTGGGAGTCTTCGGACTCCTGGTCGGCAGTTTCCTCAACGTGGTGATCCATCGCAAGCCGATCATCATGATGCGCGAATGGCTGCTCGACTTCGGCGGCATGCTGGGCGACGGCGACGTCTGGAAGCAGGTCTTCGGCAAGGCGCAGCCGGCTGAGATCACCGAGGCCGGGCGCAACATCGACGCCCACCTGGAAGTCCTCACGCCGCTGGGCCTGGCCACGCCGCGCTCGCGCTGCGGCGCCTGCGGCCACGCGATCCGCTGGTACGAGAACATCCCGCTCGTGAGCTGGCTCGCGCTGCGCGCGAAGTGCTCGGCGTGCGGCACGCCGATCTCGGTGCGCTATCCGCTCGTCGAGCTCGGCACCGGGCTGCTGTTCGGTCTCGCGGGCTGGAAGTTCGGGCCGCACCTGGCCACGCTGGGCTGGTGCGCGGCGATCGCGCTGCTGGTGGCGATGGCGTTGATCGACCTCGACACCAAGTACCTGCCCGACGACCTCACCTACCCGCTGCTGTGGCTCGGGCTGCTGATGGCGGCGCTCGGCGGAACGGTTCCGCTGTCGACCGCGGTGTGGGGGGCCATCGCCGGCTACGTGCCGCTGTGGCTGATCGCCACCGGCTTCGCGCTGCTGATGAAGCGCCAGGGCATGGGCGGCGGCGACCTGAAGCTGCTGGCCGCGCTCGGCGCCTGGCTCGGCTGGCAGGCGATCCTGCCCATCATCCTGATCGCCTCCCTCGCGGGACTGTGCGTCAACGTGCCGCGCATGCTGCTGGGCAAGCACGAACGCCACCAGCAATACCCGTTCGGCCCGTTCCTGGCCGGCGCCGGCCTGTTCGTGATGTTCGTCGGCAACGACACCCTGCTGTCATGGGCGGGCATCAGCTTCGGGGCCTGAGGCTCGGCCTCACGGGAGGCATCGGCAGCGGCAAGAGCAGCGTCGCCCGGCGGCTGGCCGCGCACGGCGCGCTGGTGGTCGACACCGACGCCCTCGCCCACGCGCTGACCGCCCCGGGCGGCCGCGCCATCCCCGCCATCGCCGCCGCCTTCGGCGACGACATGATCGGCGCCGAGGGCGCGATGGACCGCGCGAGGATGCGCGCGCTCGTCTTCGCCGATCCGGCGCGGCGCCTGGAGCTCGAGGCCATCCTGCACCCGATGATCGGCGATGCCACGCGCGCGCAGGCCTCGCGCGCGGGGGCCGGCCAAGCCGTGGTGTACGACGTGCCGTTGCTCGCCGAGTCGGGCAGCTGGCGCGCGCGCGTCGACCGCGTGCTGGTGGTCGACTGCTCGACGGCCACGCAGCTCGAGCGGGTGGTCGCGCGGTCCGGCTGGACCCCCGAGGCCGTGCAGCGCGTGATCGCCCAGCAGGCCACGCGCGGGCAGCGACGGGCGATCGCCGACGCGGTCATCGTCAACGACGCGATCACGCTCGCGCAGCTCGACGGCGAAGTCGACGCGCTGTGCCGGGCATGGAACCTCGGCAGCGCAGCGTGATCTTGTAGGACAAAGCTGCAGATTGCGCTCACGAGCGCGTCTAGGGGAGCGAAGCTCGTAACGCGTGTGAAACAATCGCGCTCACCGCCGAACCAGAGAACGCCTTGGTCCTATACGAATATCCGTTCAACGAGGGCATCCGCACGATGCTCCGGCTCGAACACCTGTTCGACCGCATGGCCGGCCTCATCGCGCGCGACGAACCGGTCGACCACCACTACGCGCTGGCCTCGATGTTCGAGATCATGGACGTCGCGGCGCGGGCCGATCTCAAGTCCGACGTGCTCAAGGAACTGGATCGCCACAAGCAGCAGTTGCTGAGCTATCGCGGCAACCCGGCCATCTCGGAAGGCGCGCTCGACGCGGTCATCGGCCGCATCGACGTCGCCTTCACCAGCCTCAACGAATCACCGGGCAAGGCCGGGCAGGCGCTCACGTCCAACGAATGGCTGATGAGCATCCGCAGCCGCATCGGCATTCCCGGGGGTACCTGCGCATTCGACCTGCCGGCCTACTACGCGTGGCAGCAGTACGCGCCCGAACACCGGCGCGCCGACCTGCAGCGCTGGACGGACACGCTCGCGCCGCTGTCGACGTCGCTGCACGTGTTGCTGGGCCTGCTGCGCGAGTCCGGCGTGCCGCACAAGGTGGTGGCCATCGGCGGCCAGTACCAGCAGAGCCTGACCGCCGCGCGCACCTACCACCTGCTGCGCGTGCGATTGCCGCGCGAGGCCGACCTCGTCCCGGAGATCAGCGGCCACCGCCTGATGGTGTCGATCCGCCTGATGAAGTCCGACAGCGAGGGCCGCCTCCGGCCGCTGGCCGAGGACTGCGCCTTCGAACTGGCGCTGTGCTCCTGACGCACGCCCGCCTCACGAGAGTTTTCCGCATGACCGCTTCCGCCATCCCTCCGGGCCTCGAGGGCCCCGAGCGCGACATCCAGTGCCCGGGCTGCGGCAAGCCCTGCAAGTACGGCCCCTCCAACCCGTCGCGCCCGTTCTGCAGCGACCGCTGCCGCAACGGCGACTTCGGCGCGTGGGCCACCGAGTCCTACCGCGTGGCTGCGGCGCAGAACCCGGTCGACGAGCAGGATTCGGAAGGCGAGTAGGCCGGACGAAGCCGAGGTCGTGGAGGGGCCGGCCCCTGCTTGAAATCGCGCCACGAGGCGGCGTCAAGCCGAGGTCTCGCCCGCGCTTCGAGGCAAGGGACGGATCATTGGCCGCCGGTCAGGCGCCGATGCCCAGCCACTGTTCGAGCACGTCGGCCGTATGCTCGCCCAGCACCGGCGGCCCGCGGTCGTAGGCCACCGGCGACGCCGAGAGCCGGATCGGATTGGCGACGCCCGGCACCGTGCCGGCCACCGCGTGCGGCAGGTCGATGCGCAGGCCGCGCGCGACGACCTGCGGGTCGGCGAAGACTTCGTCGAGGCGGTTGATCGGGCCGCAAGGCACGCCGGCCGCTTCCAGCGCGACGATCCAGTCGTGCGTCGTGCGCATCACGGTGGCCTGGCGCAGCAGCACGACCAGCTCGGCGCGGTGCTTCACGCGTGCCGCGTTGGTGGCGTAGCGTTCGTCGCTCGCCCATCCGGGCTTGCCGGCCACCTCGCAGAACTTCGCGAACTGGCCGTCGTTGCCGACCGCCAGGATCATGTCGCCGTCGGCCGTCGGAAAGTCCTGGTAGGGCACGATGTTGGGGTGCGCGTTGCCCATGCGGCGCGGCACGGTGCCGCCGATCAGGTAGTTGGCCGTCTGGTTGGCGAGGCAGGCGACCTGCACGTCCAGCAGCGCCAGGTCGATGTGCTGGCCCTCGCCCGTGCGATCGCGGTGCGCGAGCGCGGCCAGCACGCCGACCGTGGCGTACAGGCCGGTGAGGATGTCGGTCAGCGCGACGCCCACCTTCTGCGGGCCGGCCCCCTCCTCGCCCTCGGCGCGGCCGGTGACGCTCATCAGGCCGCCCATGCCCTGGATCAGGAAGTCGTAGCCGGCGCGCTGCGCGTACGGGCCGGTCTGTCCGAACCCGGTGATCGAGCAGTAGACGAGCGAGGGCTTCATCTTCAGCAGGCTCGCCTGGTCGAGGCCGTACTGCACCAGGCCGCCGACCTTGAAATTCTCGAGCACGACGTCGGCTTCCATCGCCAGCCGCCGCACCAGCGCCTGGCCATCGGGCGTGGCCATGTCGATCGTCACCGAGCGCTTGTTGCGGTTGGCGCAGAAGTAGTACGCCGCGTCACGGGTCGCTTCGCCGTTCGCATCCTTGAGCCACGGCGGCCCCCACGAGCGCGTGTCGTCTCCGGCGCCGGGCCGCTCCACCTTGACGACATCCGCGCCGAGGTCGGCGAGCAGTTGCCCGCACCACGGCCCCGCGAGCACGCGCGAGAGGTCGAGAACCTTGACGCCTTGCAGCGCGCGCGGGGACGTCATCTCAAAATGCCGCGATGCCGGTCATGGCGCGGCCCAGGATCAGCGCATGGATGTCGTGCGTGCCCTCGTAGGTGTTGACCACCTCGAGGTTGACCATGTGGCGCGCGATGCCGAACTCGTCGGAGATGCCGTTGCCGCCCAGCATGTCGCGGGCCAGGCGCGCGATCTCGAGCGACTTGCCGCACGAGTTGCGCTTCATGATCGACGTGATCTCCACCGCGGCCGTGCCCTCGTCCTTCATGCGGCCCAGGCGCAGGCAGCCCTGCAGGCCCAGCGTGATCTCGGTCTGCATGTCGGCCAGCTTCTTCTGCACCAGCTGGTTGGCCGCGAGCGGCTTGCCGAACTGCTTGCGATCGAGCACGTACTGGCGCGCGGTGTGCCAGCAGTCCTCCGCGGCGCCGA
>JAEKKH010000454.1 GCA_019510465.1 Burkholderiales bacterium | reverse complement strand
CCGACGACGGGTCGCCGCGGAAGTCCATGCCCAGCTTGTCGATCTCGTCGAGCAGGAACAGCGGATTGCGCGTGCCGACCTTGGTCAGGTTCTGCAGCACCTTGCCCGGCATCGAGCCGATGTAGGTGCGGCGATGGCCGCGGATCTCGGCTTCGTCGCGCACGCCGCCGAGCGCCATGCGCACGAACTTGCGCCCCGTGGCGCGTGCCACGGATTGGCCCAGCGAGGTCTTGCCGACGCCCGGGGGGCCGACGAGGCACAGGATCGGCGCCTTGACCTTGTCGACGCGCTGCTGCACCGCGAGGTACTCGAGGATGCGGTCCTTGACCTTCTCCAGGCCGTAGTGATCCTCGTTCAGGACGTCGGACGCGTGGCCGAGGTCGTGCTTGATCTTCGTCTTCTTGGCCCACGGCAGGCCGATCAGCGTGTCGAGGTAGTTGCGCACCACCGTCGCTTCCGCGGACATCGGCGACATCAGCTTGAGCTTCTTGAGCTCGCTGTCGGCCTTCTTGCGCGCTTCCTTGGGCATGCGCGCGGCCTTGATCTTCTTTTCCAGTTCCTCGAGGTCGGCACCTTCCTCGCCGTCGCCGAGTTCCTTCTGGATGGCCTTGACCTGCTCGTTCAGGTAGTACTCGCGCTGGCTCTTCTCCATCTGGCGCTTGACGCGGCCGCGGATGCGCTTTTCCACCTGCAGGATGTCGACCTCGTGCTCGAGCAGCTCCAGCAGCTTTTCCAGGCGCTGGGCGATGTCGAACAGGTCGAGGACGGACTGCTTGGCCTCGAGCTTGAGCGGCAGGTGCGCCGCGATGGTGTCGGCCAGGCGGCCCGGATCGTCGATGCCCGCGATGGAGGTCAGGATCTCCGGCGGGATCTTCTTGTTGAGCTTGACGTACTGGTCGAACTGCTGCGTGACGGCGCGGCGCAGCGCCTCGACCTCGGGCGACGTCTCCGTCTGCGGCGCGACGGGGATGGCCTCGGCGACGAAGTGCTCGCCGTTGTCGTTGATGTCGCGCGTGGAAGCGCGCTGGATGCCTTCGACCAGCACCTTCACGGTGCCGTCAGGCAGCTTCAGCATCTGCAGGATGCTCGAGACGCATCCGATCTCGAACATGTCGTCCGCACGCGGCTCGTCCTTGCCGGCGGCCTTCTGGGCCACGAGCATGATCTGGCGACCCGCCTCCATCGCCGCTTCCAAGGCCTTGATGGACTTGGGACGGCCGACGAACAGCGGAATCACCATGTGCGGGAACACGACGACGT
>JAEKKH010000453.1 GCA_019510465.1 Burkholderiales bacterium | reverse complement strand
GGCTGGTGGAGCGCCTGGGCGGCGCGCCCGAGGCGCTGCGCGACCTGTCGGTCTCGCTCAACAACCTCGGCGGGGTGGCCGAGGCGCAGGGCGACTGGGCGCAGGCCGAAAGCGTCTACAAGGAAAGCCTCACGCTGAGACGGCAATTGGTGGAGCGCCTGGGCGGTACGCCCGAGGCGCTGCGCGATCTGTCGGTCTCGCTCGACAACCTCGGCGGGGTGGCCCAGGCACAGGGCAACTGGGCGCAGGCCGAAAGCGTCTATCGGGAAAGCCTCATGCTAAGTCGGCAGCTGCTAGAGCGCCTGGGCGGTACGCCCGAGGCGCTGCGCGACCTGTCGGTCTCGCTCGACAACCTCGGAGGGGTTGCCCGGGCGCAGCGCGACTGGGTGCTGGCCGAAAGCGTCTACCGGGAAAGCCTCATGCTGAGTCGGCAACTGGTGGAGCGCCTGGGTGGCACGCCCGAAGCGCTGGATGATCTGGCCATCTCGTTGATCAACATCGCTTCATTGCCAGATGGCGATCCTGCGGCGCTAAACGAAGCGTTGCGGATTCGCGAGGCCCTTGCTCAGCGTTATCCGGATGTGAAGCGCTATGCCGATGCGCTGGCTAAGCTCCGCGCCGACAATCCAAGCTCCACTCCGCCCACCGCTCCGTGAACTATCTCTCCACCCGTGGCGACGCCACGCCGCGCCGTTTCTGCGACATCCTGCTCGAAGGCCTGGCGCCCGACGGCGGGCTGTACCTGCCCAAGATCTACCCGCAGGTCGACGACGCGACGCTGAACCGGTGGCGCGGTCTGTCGTACGCCGACCTGGCCTTCGAGATCCTGTCGCTCTACATCGATGACATTCCTGCCGACGATCTGCATGCCATCACGCGCAAGGTCTACACGGCCGAGGTCTTCGGCACAAAGGAAATCACGCCGCTGACCTGGCTCGGCGACCACATCGCGCTGCAAGGCTTGTCCAACGGCCCGACGCTGGCCTTCAAGGACATGGCCATGCAGCTGCTCGGTGCGCTGTTCGAGTACGAGCTGGGCCGGCGCGGCGAAACGCTGAACATCCTGGGTGCCACCTCGGGCGACACCGGCAGCGCCGCCGAGTACGCGATGCGCGGCAAGCGCGGCGTCAACGTCTTCATGCTCAGCCCCAACGGCCGCATGAGCCCCTTCCAGCAGGCGCAGATGTTCAGCCTGCAGGATGCCAACATCCACAACATCGCCGTCGACGGCGTGTTCGATGACTGCCAGGACATCGTCAAGG
>JAEKKH010000049.1 GCA_019510465.1 Burkholderiales bacterium | reverse complement strand
GCGGATCGTGCTGGACTTCCTCGCGCGCGGACCCGCCGGCGCGGGCGCGCGTGACGCGTCGCGTGCCCCCGCCCGCTCACGCGGGCCGCCCCTCGCCGCGCCCTCCCCCGAGTGAAGGCGGATACCGCGACGCCGCCTCATGCGAAGCGAATCAGGACGACGGACCCTTGCCGCGCAGGCGATGCCGGAACAACATGCCCGCGAACACGACCACCGCGCCCACACCGGCCCATCGCGCCCATTCGAGCTCCGGGGAGGTGGAAGCTGCCACGTCGGATGCGCTCGCAACGGGCGCTTCGCCCTGGCGCTCCGCGACAAACGGGCTGAAGCCGCCCTGGCCCGGATCCGACGAAGCGGACGCAGGATGGGCTCGGCCAGGCCCGCCGGCAAGGGCCGTCGGCTCGAGCGTGGCGAACAGGCCCGCGACGGTCGGCGCATCGCCGGTGGCCAGGGACCAGCGTCCGTTCGACCAGGCCACGCGCAGCTCCTCGCCGTCGCTGTCCGGATCGAGTGCCTGCTGCCGCACCCGCTTCTGCGCCGCCGCCGCGATCGACCAGACCTCGGCGACCGGATGCTCGCCATGCGCCACCACGCACACGGCCACGGCGCCATCGTCGGCGGCCGACAGGTTGGTCGCCGTCGACCCGTCGGTGGCACCGGAGCGTTGCCAGGTTCCCGCCGTCCCGAAGGAGGTGTCGAGCGCGCCGTCGCTCCTCAGATGAAAGACCACGGCGCGCACCGGTTCCACGTTGGCGGCCACGCCCGCCACGAGCAGCGAGCCATCCGACAGCGGCAGCATGTCGTTCGGCTTGATGGCCAGCCCACCCGGACCGACCTGCACCTTGCCCTGCACGCCCCAGCGCAGATCCGGGGCGCCATTGGAAAGGTAGCGCAGGATCACGACCTGCGGCTGTCCTCCGGCGATGCTGGCGCCGGTGGCCCAGATGCGTCCGTGATCGTCGACGCGGAGCGCGGACGGTGCGTCGTCCGTTGCGCTGATCGTAAGCGGGCGGCGGCCGTCGCGACCGAATCCGGCATCGAAGCGGCCGTTCGGGCCCAGGTGCTCGAGCACGTAGCCCTGCGCCTCGTCCGCGGGATCGCTGACGGCCCGCCATTGATTGCCCGCCGCGTCACGAACACTCAGCGAGGCGCACCTGGCCGGACCGGCCACGGACATCAGGAGCGCGCCCGCAGCCGCGGCGCATGCCCCACGCAGCGCTTCACCCGCCGTCACGGCCCCTCCCTGCACGCCAGCCACCTTGCCATGGCCAGCCCGGGCTAGCGTGCGGCCGTGGCGTGCGGCGCGGCTTCGCGCAGGCGCGCCTCCACGGCCTCGGCCGTGAGGATGCCCTTCTTGCGCGAGCCGTCGCCGAAGAACAGCGACGGCGTGACCGAGAGGCGCTGCTGGCTGGCGAACGCGACATTGCGCTCGAGCGGCGCCACGTCGCATTTCATGGCGCGCATCGGCTCGACGCGCCGCAGCATCCAGTCGCGCCAGGCCTTGGCCGGATCGCCGGCGCACCAGATGTCGCGCGCCCGGGTCTTCGAGTCCGGCCCGAGGATCGGGATGATGAACGCATAGATGGTCACGTCATGGACGTTGACCAGGTCGCGCTCGAAGTTCCTGCAGTATTCGCAGTTCGGGTCGACGAACATGGCCATGCGTCGAGCGCCGTTGCCCTGGCGGATCACGATGGCGTCCTTGAACGGCAGCTTGTCGAAGTCCGTGACCATGAAGGCCTGGCTGCGGGCTTCCGTCAGGTTGTGCCGCGAGCGGGTCTCGACGAGCGATCCGTTGACGAACACGTAGTCCCCGTTCTCGCTGCTGTAGAGGATCTCCGTGCCGTTGTAGCGCACTTCGTAGAGGCCCGCGACCGGTGACTTCGCGATCTCGTCGATGTGCGGCAGGTCCGGAAGCCGCTCGGCGAGCGCATGACGCAGGGCCGCTTCGTCGGCGAACGCGGCGGCGCTCGCCAGCACGAGCGGCAAGGCCGCGGCAAGGATCGAAGGGGTTCGTTGAATGGACATCGGCATGACCTCGGCGTCGATTCTTGCACCCTCCTCGCGGCGACGCCGGCTGACGACGCATCGGCCGGGGCAGGGAAAGTCCTCGATGCAGGCCATCGGCAGGCGCAGGGCGCCGGCGCTTGCAGGGCATGGCAGGTCCCTGCCAGCAGGGTCCGGCCCCTCCCATACCCGGATTCAGGTATGGCATCCGCGCAACCTCGGGCCCAGCCCGATGCCGCGCCGGGCAACGGCGGACTAATGTGCATGGTGGCCATTCTCCGATCGAGCCGTGGCCACTCATCCCCATCCCATCCACCCGAGAGGATTGCGCCATGAATTTCGACGTCTCCGGTCGTCTTGCCCGTCCCATCGTCCTGTCCATGCTCGCCGCGGCGGCATTCAGCGCCCTGGGCCAGGAGCCCATCAAGACCATGCCGGACACCGCCGCCAACGCGGACGTGCCGAGGGGCATCCATTGGAAGAACGACCCGCAGTCGATCGCGGTGCCTGGTTCGGTGGCCGCCCAGCGGGCTGCCGCCGAAGCCCAGTTGCACGCCGGCGTGGCCGCTCGCCCGTCGGGCAAGACGCTGACCTACTACGGCGGCCCGATCGTCAAGAACATCAAGGTGATCCAGGTGCTGTACGGCAGCGGCACGTATCAATCCTTCGTCCAGGGCACCGGTTCCGGCACGATGTCCGCGTTCTACGGCGGCGTCGTCGGCAGCCCGTATTTCACGTGGCTCAACGGCGACTACGGCACCGGCAGCGGCAAGACGACGCAGTCGATCGGCTATGGCAGCTTCGCCGGCCAGGTCACGATCACGCCCTCCAGCGCCCGCAACGGCAGCACCATCACCGACGCGCAGATCCAGGCGGAACTGGCCGCGCAGATCAGCGCCGGCCACCTCGCCGCGCCCAACGCCAACACCTACTACGCGGTGTTCTTCCCGAAAGGCAAGTCGATCAACCAGGGCGGCTCGAACTCGTGCGTCTCCGGCGGCTTCTGCGCCTACCACGGCACCGTGGCCGGAAGTTCCGCGACGTGGACGTACGGCGTGCATCCGGACAACAGCGCCGGCTCCGGCTGCGACGCCGGCTGCGGCGCCAGCACACCGTTCAACAACATGAGCTCCGTCGCCTCGCACGAGATGATCGAGACGGTCACCGATCCCGATGTCGGCCTCGCGACGACCTATGCCTCGCCGCTGGCCTGGTACAACCGGACGTACGGCGAGATCGGCGACATCTGCAACGCCCAGCAGGGCAGCATCGTGGGCACGGACGGCGTGACCTACACGGTGCAGAAGGAATGGTCGAACTCGCAGTCGATCTGTCGCCTGCAGTAGCGGCCGCGAGCGGGGTCGTCCAGCCCCGGACACGCACCGGCGTGTCCGCGGGCCCGACCCCGCGCAGCCCCTTGCGCGGGGATGAATTCCCGCAGGGCGACCGTCTCCGGATGGCGTTCGCCTGGCTTGGCTGGCGACGCCTTCCCGCCGGCTCGGCGGCGATCCCCACCTCCAGTTGCAGTCTCGGCAAGCGGTTCATCGCTCTCGGTCACGACCCTGCGTCATGACGTCGTCACGAACGCCACCTAACGTGCGCGCTTTTGTCGATTTCACGAGAATCCAGATGAACTTCTTCACCACCGCGACGAAACCGCGCCACCCCGCCTTCGCCGTCACGCTGCTCGCGGCCGCCAGCCTGGCCGCGTGCGGCGGCGACAAGAGCTCGGGCGCCGACGCCCCGGCCGCGGGTACCACCGTCAACGTCACGATGATGGAGACGACCGACCTGCACCAGAACATCCTCGGCTACGACTACTACAAGCTGGCCGAGGACAAGTCGGTGGGCATCGAGCGCACGTCCGCGCTGATCAAGCAGGTGCGCGCGGCCAACGCCAACACGATGCTGTTCGACGCCGGCGACATCATCCAGGGCACCGTGCTCGGCGACTACCAGGCCCTCGTCAAGAAGCTGCCGTGCACCGACAAGCTGGCCATCTTCAAGGCGATGGACGCGATCGGCTACGACGCCGGCACGATCGGCAACCACGAGTTCAACTACGGCCTGAAGTACCTCGCGCAGGTGACCGGCCACCAGTTCAACACGCCCAACCTCGACCCCGTGGCCACGCAGCCCAAGTGCCAGGGCCCGGCCTACCCGCAGGTGCTGGCCAACGTGGTGAGCACCACCGACGCCAAGCCGATCTTCGATCCGTACGTGATCGTCACGAAGACGTTCAGCGCCACGACGCCGGATGGCAAGACGGTGCAGGTGCCCGTCAAGGTGGGCGTCATCGGCTTCACGCCGCCGCTGATCATGGCCTGGGACAAGGGCAACCTCGACGGCAACGTCACCACGACGGGCCTGCAGGAGACGGCCGCGAAGTACATCCCCGAGATGAAGGCCAAGGGCGCCGACGTCATCGTGGCCATCGCCCACGGCGGCCCGGACGGCGCGGCCTACTCCGCCACGATGGAGAACGGCGCGCTGTACCTGGCGCAGGTGCCCGGCGTCGACGTGCTGATGATGGGCCACCAGCATCAGGTGTTCCCCAACGCCACGAGCACGGTGGCCGCGTTCAACATCGCCGGCGTCGACAAGAAGGCCGGCACCGTGGCCGGCGTGCCCGCCGTGATGGCCAACTTCTGGGGCAAGAACCTGGGCGTGGTCAACCTCAAGCTGACCTACGGCAGTTCGGGCTGGGCGGTCGACAAGACGGCCACGACGACGGCGACGATGTCGACCCAGAACGCCGACAAGAGCTACGTCGCCGCCGACCCCGCGATCGCCCCGCTGGTGCAGACCGAGCACGCCGGCACCATCGCCTACGTCAGGACGCCCATCGGCACCAGCGACTTCCGCATGGCGACCTACTTCGCGGACGTGGGCGACACCACCGCGATCCAGGTCGTCAACCAGGCGCAGGCGCAGTACGTGAAGGACTACGTCACGGCCAACCTGCCGCAGTACAAGAACGTGCCGGTGCTGTCCGTCAGCGCGCCGTTCAAGAGCGGCTTCGGCGGCGCCACCGACTACACCGACGTGGCCGGCGGCGACCTGGCGATCTTCAACGCGGCCGACCTGTACCTGTACGCCAACACGATCCAGGCCGTGCTGGTGACCGGCGCCGACGTCAAGGCCTGGCTGGAGAAGGCCGCCACGCGCTTCAACCAGATCGACCCGGCCAAGACGAGCGCGCAATCGCTGGTGAGCACGTTCCCGGGCTACAACTTCGACGTGCTCGACGGCGACGGCTCGATCAGGTACGAGATCGACGTGACGCAGCCGCAGGGCAGCCGCATCAGGAACCTCACGATCAATGGCAACGCGGTCGACCTGGCGGCGCAGTTCATCGTCGCGACGAACAACTACCGCGCCAGCGGCGGCGGCGGCTTCCCCGGCCTGGACGGCAGCAAGACGATCTACCAGAGCCCCGACGCCAACCGCGACGTGCTGATCAGGTACATCAGGAAGGCCGCGACGCTGGCCAAGGTCACCAACGGCAGCGACCGCAGCTGGCACTTCACGCGCGTGACCACGGCCGGCCCGGTGCAGTTCAGCTCGGCGCCCGGCCTCGCCGCGCTGGCCGCCGCCGACGGCGTGCCCGGCGTGACGCAGGTGCTGGCCGACGACGGCGCGGGCCTGGGCCTGGCGCGCTACCAGATCGACCTGGGCGTGCAGTGAAGCGCGCGATCGCCGGCGTCGCGCTGGCGGCCACCCTCGTGGTCGCGGCGGCGGCGACGCGTCCCTTCTGGGTCGCGCCCGACGCCGTGCAGGCGCAGGCGTGGCTGCGCGATGCGGCCGACCGCCGCGACGCGGGGGCGGAGGCGTCGCTCGCGCGCTGGTCGGCGCGCGGCAACGCCGTGGCGCGCCACGCGTACGCCACGCTGTTGTCGCACCGCGCCGACGCGCCGTCGCGCCAGCGGCTGGAGCAGCTGCTGGCCGACGGCGCCGACGCCGGCGACGCGGCGGATGCGACCTGGCTGGCGGAGCTGCTCGCGCAGGCTTCGCACGCGGGCGCGTCGCGCGAGGACGCGCGCGTGGCGCGCCTGCTCGCGCAAGGCCAAGCGGGCCACGTGCCCGCGGCCGCGCGCCTGCTGGCGTTGCGCGCGCTCGATCCCGCGCGCGGCACGCCCGATCCGGCGCGCGCCGTCGCATGGATGGCCGAGGCGGCGAACGGGGGCGACGCGCCCGCGATGTTCCTGCTCGCCAACATGCTGCGCGCGGCCCAGGGGGCGCCGCGCGACGACGCGAAGGCCCTCGCGCTGTACCAGGCCGCGGCCGACGCCGACTACGCGCCCGCCATCCAGGCGCTGGCCATCGCCTGGCGCTACGGCGAACTGGGCCTGCAGGCCGACGCCGCGCAGTCGCGGCTGATGGATCACGAGGCGGCCGAGGCGCTGGCGCACGCGGCGCGGGGCGGCTAGCCCGGGCGCCGGCGGGCGGCCTTGACGGCGTCCTCGATCGCCTCGAGCACGGGGCCGACCTCGAACGGCTTGGGGATCGCCCGGAAGACGCCTTCGACGCCGGCGACGGCGCCGGGCGTGCCGGTGACGTTGGCGCTCAGCGCGATGATCGGGATCGCCGCCGTCGAGGGGTCGGCGCGCAGGAGCTCGCGCGCCTCGCGCCCCGTCATCTCGGGCATGTTGTTGTCCATCACGATCACGGTCGGCAGGTGGCGCCGCGCGAGCTCGACGCCGATGCGGCCGTTGCTGGCGGTCAGCACCTGGACGCCGGGCCGCATGGCGAGCACGTTCTCGAGCAGGCGCAGGCTCAGCAGGTCGTCATCGACGCACAGGACGGTGACGTCCGGCGCGGCCGCGCCGGGGCCGGTCGACGCCGCCGGTGCGGCGGCGTCGAGCACCGGCACGGCCGCTGGCCGTTCGGCCGATGCCGGCAGCTCGATCCAGAACGTGCTGCCCACGCCGGGGACGCTGTCGACGCCGATGCGCCCGCCCATCAACTCGACGAGCCCCTTGCTGACCACCAGCCCAATGCCGCTGCCCTGCGTGGCGCCCGCCTCGCGGCCCAGGCGGTTGAACGGCTGGTACAGCGCATCCACCTGCTGGGGCGTCATGCCGGCGCCGTGGTCGATGACCGACAGGCGCACGTTGTCGCCCAGGTGCTGGCAGGCGACGTCGACGACGGCGTCCTCGGGGCTGTACTTCACGGCGTTCGACAGCAGGTTGATCAGCACCTGCTTGAGTCGCGTGCGGTCGCTCATCACGCGCACCGTCCGGTCGTCGAAGGTCCGCAGCGCGATGCCGCGCGGCTCGGCGATCGGCCGGATCAGCGCCACGCAGTCCCCCAGCACCGCGCCGAGTTCCAGCGCCTCGATGGCCAGGGCGGTCTTGCCGGCTTCGATCGCGGCCAGGTCCAGCAGCTCGTTGATCAGGTCCAGCAGATGCTTGCCGGCGTCGACGATGTGCTGGCCGTACGAGGCCTGCTGCGACGCCGCGAGCGCCTGGTCCCGGTTCAACGTGAGCAACTGGGCGAAGCCCAGGATCGCGTTCAGCGGCGTGCGCAGCTCGTGGCTGACGGTCGACAGGAAGCGGCTCTTGGCGATCGAGGCCTGCTGCGCCTGTGCGGTGGCCTGCGCGAGTTCGCGGTTGGACACCAGCAGCTCGGCGGTGCGCTGGCGAACGCGCTCCTCGAGTTCCTCCGCATGCCGGGCCAGGCGGGCCGCGTCGTTCATGCGCTGCGTCACGTCGATGGGGCACACGAAGCGCCCGTGGCGCCCCATGAACGTCATCTCGTGGGACCGGATCTCGACCAGGATGATCTCGCCGTTCTTCAGGCGATGGCGCCAGACGCCGGAGCTGAAGACGCTGGCCGGCGTGTCGCGCACCGAATCCTGCACCGCGGGGGCGTCCTCGGGGGGACGGATGTCCAGGATGGACATCGCCAGGAATTCGTCGCGCGACCAGCCGTAGCGGGCGCAGGCCACCTCGTTGACATCGAGGAACCGCAGCGTCTCGAGGTCGTAGATCCACATCGGCAGCGGGTTCGACTCGAACAGCTGGCGATAGCGCTCGTCGCCGTCGACGGGCGTCCGCGCGCGAGCGTCCTCGCGCGGCCGGGGGGCCGCGGCGGGGCTCGGGTCGGGGGCGCGAGGGCCGTCTTGCATCGCTTCTCCAGGGTCGTCGTCGGGGGCCGCAGCCGCAGCATACCGCCTTCGGTATCGTGACGGACGGCTGGCCGCTCCCCCCGGCCGGGGGATGGCGCGCCGATGCCGGCCTGCAGCGCACGTCATCGCTGGAGAAGGACGGTGGCGGACGGGGCGCGCGTGCTCCGGCCTCGCCCGGGCGGCGCGGCGGCCAGGGTCTCGGCGTGCGTGCGGACGGGACCGGCCGGCAGGCGTGTTGGCGCGGCGCAACCCGGCCATGCACGCCGGGACGCCGGGCGCCGGCACGCGCGGGCGACGTCCGCGGCCGGCCCGGCCACCGCCTTTCGGCGGCCTCGGCGCAAGTTGCGCTCGACGTCGTGGCGGCTGGCGGCGTCGGCGTAGGCGCGCACCACATCTTCGGGCGAGGGCGGCGCGGCCTGGACGGTCGCGGCCGTCGACGCGAGGAGCGCGGCCCGGTGGCGCAAGGCGGCTCGACGCCCCTGCGAAAATGCCGGGCGTGAGCCCGTCGCCGTCCCGTCCCGAACCCTTCGCGCCGCCGCTGCGCGACGGCGTCGCCGCCAGCCGCGTGGGCGTGGGCGACGGGCGCCTGC
Source organism: Burkholderiales bacterium (assembly GCA_019510465.1). Classification (GTDB taxonomy): domain Bacteria; phylum Pseudomonadota; class Gammaproteobacteria; order Burkholderiales; family Burkholderiaceae_C; genus Scleromatobacter. Next base: position 8,937 of record JAEKKH010000049.1, on the reverse strand, counting down.
CGAACGTGCTGGCGTTCCTCGAGGCGCGCTTTCCCGCCGTCGCCGACTGGCCCGCGCGGCTCGCGCGCGGCGACGTGCTCGACGCGCTCGGCCGCCCTCTCGCGGCCGACGCGCGCGTCGCCACGGGCGACCTGCTCTGGTACTGGCGCGACCCGCCGCCCGAGCCGCGCGTGCCGTTCGACCTCGAGCTGCTGCATCGCGACGAGCATCTGGTCGTCGTCGACAAGCCGCACTTCCTGGCCGCGATCCCGGCCGGACGCCACCTGCGCGAGACGGCGCTCGTGCGACTGCGCGCCGCGCTCGGCATCGCGACGCTGGCGCCCATCCACCGGCTCGACCGCGAGACCGCGGGCGTGCTCGTCTTCAGCGTGCGGCCGCGGGATCGCGGCGCCTACCACGCGCTGCTGCGCGAGCGCGCCGTGCTCAAGGTCTACGAGGCGATCGCGCCCTGGCCCCACGGCCTCGCCCTGCCGCTGCTCGCGCGCCACCGGCTGGAACAGCCCGAGCGCGACGGCTTCATGCAGGTGCGCGTGGTGCCCGGCGAGCCGAACGCCGAGGCGCGCGTCGAGCTCGTCGAGCGCCTCGGCGACGCCCACGCGCTGTACCGCCTCGAGCCGCGCACCGGCCGCACGCACCAGCTGCGCGTGCAGATGAACGCGCTGGGCCTGCCCATCGTCGGCGACCGCATCTATCCCGTGCTACGGCCCGAGCCGGCGCCGGGCGCCGCGCCGGACTGGTCGCACCCGCTGCAACTGCTCGCGCGCGAGATCGCGTTCGCCGACCCGGTCACGGGCCAGGCGCGCCGCTTCACGAGCCGGCGCGCGCTGGCGCTCACAGCAGGTCTTCCTGGATGAGCGGCGAGAACAGCCAGACCTCGAGCAGCGTCGACAGCGAGATCTCCGGCTCGGCGTCGTAGATCTTCTCGGCGTCCGGCTCGTCGTCGACCCATTGCACGTCGCGCCCCGACGTGCCGCCCAGCCGCATGCGGTACGTGCCGGCCGAGCGCAGGTCGTCCACCAGCAGCGAGACGTCGGCCGCCAGCTCGCCCGACTCGACGAACAAGCCCAGCTCGGTGTTGGCGCGCGACGAGCGGAAGTCGAGGTTCATGGAGCCGACGATCGTCGTGTGGAAGTCGACCATCATCATCTTCGCGTGCAGCCGGCCGGTGGAGGTGCCCAGCATCGCGCCGAAGGAGTCGTCGAAGGTGCTGTCCATGCGCAGGATGCGCGGGCTCACCTCGTAGATGCGCACGCCCGCCTCCAGCATGCGGCGGCGGTAGCGCGCATAGGCGGCGCTGACGAAGGGCTCGTCGTTCGAGGCCATCGTGTTGGTGACCAGCGTCACGGCCACGCCGCGCTTGCGCACCGCCTCCAGGCCGTCGAGCGCCGCGCGCCCCGGCACGAAGTACGGCGAGGCGAGAAGCACCTGGTCCCGCGCACGCTCGATGGCGCTGTTCAGGTGCGAGATGACCGTCGTCGGATCCTTGCCCGACGCCGACTCGCCGCTGACCTTGTCCGGACTGTCGGCCACCACCTCGATGCGCCCGCGCAGCATCCGGAGCGGCGGGCGCGCCATGTCCTGGCTGAGCGGGCCGTAGTTCAGGAAGTCGCGCGCGCCGGCCATGATGGGGCCGAACAGCTTGTCGGCCGGCGCGGTCAGGCGCTCGAACTGCGCGCGCCGCGCCTCGGCCTTGGGCGCGCCCGGCTCCAGCGCGTCGAGCGTGTAGACGTGGCGGCTGTTCCAGTAGCGGTCGAAGGTGGCGGCGAGCTCGGGCACGGCGTCGCCGGCCACCAGCAGGTCGAAGTCGATGAAGTTGCCGCGCGGGCTGCGGAAGAAGTACTCGTCGGCGATGTTGCGGCCACCGGCGATCGCGAACAGGCCGTCGGCGATCATCAGCTTGTTGTGCATGCGGTGGTTCAGCCGCGCGAGATCGAGCAGCGACAGGCCCCAGCGCGTCACGTTCAGCGCCCGTCCCGCGGGAAACGGGTTGAACAGGCGGATCTGCACGTTGGGCGTCGCGGCCATGCCCTGCAGCAGCTGGTCGTTGGCGGCGGTGTAGAGGTCGTCGACGAGGATGCGCACGCGCACGCCCCGCTCGGCGGCGTCGCGCACGGCGCGCAGGAAGGCACGGCCGGTGAGGTCGTCGGCGATCAGGTAGTACTGGATGTCGAGGCTGTGGCGGGCCTGGCGGATCAGCGTCAGGCGCGCGTCCATCGCGAACGAGCTGAAGGCCAGCGGCCGGAACGCGGAGCCGGCGCCGGGCGCCAGGTCGGGCGGGGCCAGCGCGGCCAGGGGCCCGTCGGCGGCGGCCGGCAGTGCGTGGCTGGGCGTCTTCTGCAGCTCCGCCAGCGACGCGCAACCCTGCAACGCCAGCGCCAGCATCGCGAACGCCAGCGCGCGCGCCCACGCCCTCATGCGCGGCCCCATGCGCGGGAGGCGGGAGAACGGTCGCGGGCAAGGCACATGGCGATGGACGGGGCGGCAGCAACATGGAGATCACGTTGCCCGGCAATGATAGGCGGCCTGGCTCGCGCCCGCGTCGCCCTGCCCGCCCATCGCCCTTCGTGGGCGCGTCAGAATCGGCCCATCTTCATCCACGAGAGTTCGACATGGATCTGCAGCTCAAAGGCAAGCGCGCCCTGGTCACCGGCGGCAGCAAGGGAATCGGCAAGGCCGTCGCGCGGGCGCTGCTGCTCGAGGGCGCCGACGTGGCGCTGCTCGCGCGCCACGAGCAGGCGCTGCTGGACGCCGTCTCCGAACTGGCGCTGCAGACGGGCGGCGAAGTCATCGCGGTCGTTGCCGACACCACCAGCGACGACCAGGTGCGCCAGGCGGTGGCCACCGCGGCGAAGCAGCTGGGCGGCTCGATCGACATCCTCGTCAACGCCGCCGCCGAGGTGGCCGGCTACGCGAACCCGCCGAAACTCGAGGAGATCGCCGCCGACGCGTTCCACCGCGAGATGGACACCAAGGTGATGGGCTACGTGCGCTGCGCGCGCGAGGTCGTTCCGGGCATGCGCGCGGCCGGCTGGGGCCGCATCGTCAACATCAGCGGCCTGGCCGCGCGCCAGAGCGGCAGCGCGGTGGGCTCGATGCGCAACATCGCGGTGGCCGCGCTCACGAAGAACATGGCCGACGAGCTGGGCCCCGCCGGCATCCAGGCGACGGTGGTGCACCCCGGCGTGACGCGCACCGAGCGCACGGCGCCGCTGATCGCGCAGAAGGCCGCCGCCTCGGGGCGCAGCGTCGCGGAAGTCGAACGCGAGATGGCGCAGGGCAACAGCATCCACCACCTGGTCGACGCACGCGAGGTGGCCGACGTCGTCGCCTTCCTGTGCTCGCCGCGCTCGCGCGCGATCAACGGCGACGCCATCGCGGTGGGCGGCGGCGCGCCGCGCGCCATCCACTATTGACGCGCGAGGGCGGGCCGTGAAGCTGAAGGACGCCGACACGCTGTTCCTGCGCATCTTCCTGCTGCTGCTGGTGGCGTTCTCGGTCAGCTCGTGGCTGGCGTTCGAGGTCTTCCGGGCGACCGCGCCGCCGCCGCCGTGGCGCGACGCAGCGCCGATGCGCCCGTCGATGCAGCCGCTGCCAGGCAGCAGCACGCCGCCGGCGCCGCCGCCGGGCAAGGGCTGGCCCGGCCGGCCGCACCCGCACCAGCAGCCCTGGCTGTTCATCGGCCTGGACGCCGTCATCAAGGTCATCACCGTGGCGCTGGCCGCATGGGTGGCGGCGCGGGCGCTGTCGCGGCCGATGCGCCGCCTGGCCGACGCCGCGCGCAGGCTCGGCCAGTCGGTGTCGCCGAGCGCCGGCGTGGGCATCGCCGTCGCGCCGCCGCAGCTCGACGAGGAACGCGGCACGCGCGAGGTGCGCGAGACGGCACGCGTGTTCAACGACCTGTCGCGCCAGCTCAAGAGCGACTTCGACACCCAGCGGCTGATGCTGGCCACCGTCTCGCACGACCTGCGCACGCCGTTGACGCGCCTGCGCATGCGGCTGTCCGAGCTCGAGGCGCACCCGGCGGCGCGGCGCGCGATCGACGACGTGCGCCAGATGGACGAGCTGATCGAGGGCCTGCTGGCGCTGTTCCGCCCGCCCGCGCCGGCCACGCCCGGTGGCGCGGGGCGCATCGACGCCTTCGCCCTGGTGCAGGCCATCGTCGACGACCTGGCGCCCGGCGGCCCCGAGGTCGCGCTCTCCGGCCGCTCCGCCACGACCCCCTGTCCGCCGGCCGCCTTCCGCCGCATGGCGGAGAACCTGATCGAGAACGCCATCCGCCACGGCGGCGGCCAGGGCGCGGTCGAGGTGGAGGTGACGGCCGGCCCCACCAACGTCTGCGTGACGGTGATGGACCGCGGCCCCGGGCTCAGCGCCGGGCAGATCGCCAGCGCCGGCACGCCGTTCCTGCGCTGGGCCGGCCTGGAGACCGACGGCGGTCGCCGCGCCGGGCTGGGCCTGGGTCTCTACATCACCCGCGCGCTCGCCGAACGCGAAGGCGGCCGGCTGGAACTGGCCGCGCGCCTGGGTGGCGGGCTCTGCGCGACGCTGCACCTGCCACTGTCGAGCTGAGACGCGGCCCGCTTCGAGGGCGTCCGGCGGCGGGTCAGGGCGCGCCGACCAGGCCGTCGACCGCGCCCGGGCCGGTGCTGGACGGATCTCGCCCGCCCTTGCCGGTGCCGGTGCCGGTGCCGTCGTGCCGGGGAGATTCGCCGCTGCCGTCGCCCAAAAGCGATTCATGTCCTGCGGCTTCGCTGGTCGCGCCGTCGCCGCCGGCGGTGGGGTCCAGCTCGACGCTGGACTGCGTCTGTTCCGGTTCGTTGCGCTGCAACTCGCCGACGCGGCCCCCGGCGTTGAAATTCGGGATCGCGTTGGGGTCTTGCCTGATGTCCATGGGAATCCTCTCGCGCGGGGCGCGGCGCGGGCCGCGATGCGCTGTCGCGGCAACCGGCGTTCCCTGGCCGCCCGTGAAGGCGGGCGTGAGCCGCCGCCAGCGCCGGGAGGACGGACATGGATCGCCCGCGGCCGGCCGCGGGCGGTGGGCGGTCCGTCGGCATGGCGCCGGCGCCGGCATCGGTCCGTCGCAGCAGGACGCATTTCACGCTGGCGCCGGCGCCGATCGTCGCAAGGGGCTTCCCGCCACGGCCCGATCGGATCACAGTGCATCCATCGGAACACGCCACGTGTCCCGATCCACCTCCAAGGAGCCTGCCATGACCAAGACCTCCGCCCACGCCACCGCCCTCGCGCTGTCCATCGTCCTTGCCTCCGGCACCGTCGCCGCGGCGAACGGCCTCGCGAACCAGCAGTACGCCGCCGCGGGGCGCAGTGCGCAGGCCTACGAGCTGACGCACCTGGCGCTGCAGCGCGTCGAGGTCGTGGCCCCGGCGCCGTACCAGCGCGTCGTGATCGTCGGCCATCGCGCCGCCTGAGCGAACGCGCGCCGCAGGCGCGACCCGTCTTCCTGCCTCAAGGCCTCGCCGCGTGCGAGGCCTTTTTCATTGCGTGATGCCGGAGGCGGCCTGGCGCGCCGGCGTCGATGCGGCCCGCGGTGTCTCGCCGCCGGTCCATCGCGCGCATCCGCAGCTGGCGCCGGCCTCTTCGCCAATCGTCGCAAGCCGCTGGGAAGCCGGTTCCGGAAGGAAGACAGTGCATCCATCGGAACACGCAACGCGTTCCGGACAGACCCGCCAGACACCCCAGACACCCCAGACACCCCGGAGCCCATCATGACCAAGACCCTCGTCCAGGCCGTCGCCTTCACCCTGTCCGCCCTCACCACCCTGGGCACCGTCGCCGCCGCCAACGGCATCGCCGCGAAGCAGTTCGTGGCCGCCACGCACGAGGCCGAAGCCGCCGACGGCACCACGCACCTGGCCATGCAGCGGGTCGTGATCGTCGCGCACCGGGCCAAGGCCTGAAACGCCCTTCGGGCGCCCGGGCATGGCGCTCAGTTCTTCAGCCGATACCCGGTCTTGAAGATCCACGACACGATGCCCATCGAGATCGCCAGGAAGGCCAGCGTCATCGCCAGGCTCAGCCCCAGGCTGACGTCGCCAGTGCCGTAGAACGACCAGCGGAAGCCCGAGATCAGGTAGACCACCGGGTTGAACAGCGCCACGGTCTGCCACAACGGCGGCAGCATGGAGATCGAGTAGAAGCTGCCGCCCAGGAAGGTCAGCGGCGTGACGATCAGCAGCGGGATCACCTGAAGCTTCTCGAAGCCGTCGGCCCAGATGCCGATGATGAAGCCCACCAGGCTGAACGTGACGGCCGTCAGCACCAGGAACAGCGCCATCACGAACGGATGCTCGATGCGCAGCGGCACGAACAGCCCGGCGGTGGCCAGGATGATCAGCCCGAGCAGGATGGACTTCGAGGCCGCCGCGCCCACGTAGGCGATGGTGATCTCCAGCCAGGAGACGGGCGCCGACAGCAGCTCGTAGATCGTGCCCGTGAACTTCGGGAAGTAGATGCCGAACGACGCGTTGGAGATGCTCTGCGTCAGCAGCGACAGCATGATCAGCCCCGGCACGATGAACGCGCCGTACGGGATGCCGCCCACCGTCTGGATGCGCGAGCCGATCGCCGCGCCGAACACGACGAAGTACAGCGAGGTGGAGATGACCGGCGAGATGATGCTCTGCATGATCGTGCGCCAGGTCCGCGCCATCTCGAAGCGGTAGATCGCACGCACCGCGTGCCAGTTCGCGCCGTTCATCGTGCACCCCCGGCGTTGCGGGCTTCGGCGCCCGACGGGAACATGCGCCCTTCGGGCGGTGGCACGGGCTCATGCCGGCCCCCTTCCACCAGGCTCACGAAGATCTCCTCGAGCGAGCTCTGCTTGGTCTGCAGGTCGGCGTACTGCACGCCGGCGTCGTTGACGTGGCGGATGAAATCGACGATGCCGCGCGACTCGTTGCGGGTGTCGTAGGTGTAGGTCAGCTGGTGGCCATCGGGCGACAGCGCGAGCTCGTAGTCGTCCAGCGCCGCGGGCACCTCCGCGATCGCCTGCGGCAGCAGCAGCGTCACCTGCTTCTTGCCCAGCTTTCGCATCAGCTCGGTCTTGTCCTCGACCAGCAGCAGCCTGCCCTTGGCGATGACGCCGATGCGGTCGGCCATTTCCTCGGCCTCCTCGATGTAGTGGGTGGTCAGGATGATGGTGACGCCGGTGGCGCGCAGCTCGCGCACCAGCTGCCACATGTCGCGCCGCAGTTCGACGTCGACGCCGGCCGTGGGCTCGTCGAGGAACAGGACCTGCGGCTCGTGCGACAGCGCCTTGGCGATCATCACGCGCCGCTTCATGCCGCCCGACAGGGTGCGGATGCGGTTGTCCTTCTTGTCCCACAGCGACAGCGCCTTGAGCGTCTTCTCGATGTGGGAAGGGTCCGGCGCCTTGCCGAACAGGCCGCGGCTGAAGGAGACCGTGTCCCACACCGTCTCGAACGCGTCGGTGGTGAGTTCCTGCGGCACCAGGCCGATGAGCGAGCGCGACAGGCGGTAGTCGCCGACGATGTCGTGGCCGTCGACCGTCACCTTGCCCGAACTCGCCGTGACGATGCCGCACACGATGCTGATCAGCGTCGTCTTGCCCGCGCCGTTGGGGCCCAGCAGCGCGAGGATCTCGCCCTTGCGGATGTCGAGGTCGATGTCGTGCAGGGCCGTGAAGCCCGACGCGTAGGTCTTGGAGACGTTCTTGACGGAGAGGATGGGCTGCATGGGGCGGGAGTATCCCGCTATCGCCGCTATCGTGCTGGCGCGCCCTCGATTCGCCATTCGAGCTCGCGGCGCTTGTCGGCGCTCGCGATGCCCAGCTCGATCAGCGCCATCACCGCCAGCGCTTCCTCCGGCGGCACCGGGTTGGGCGCCTGGCCGCGGATGGCCGCGGCCACGCCCGCGAAATACGCCTGGTGCGCGCCGCGCTCGAGCAGCACCGGCGTCTCGACGGCCGTACCGTCGGCCTCCCGCGTGACGATCGCCGCGCGGCCCGGGTCGACGCCCCAGTCCGCGCGCGCCGGCCAGGTCGGACGAACGCCGGCCTTGAGCGCGTCCTCCTGTGCGTCCAGGCCTTGCTTGACGAAGCTGCCACGGGTGCCGTGCAGCGTGAAGCGCGGGGCGCTCGCGGCGGCGAGCATGCTCGCGCGCAGGTGGACGTGCAGGCGGTCGTAGCGCAGGCTGGCGTGGAACCAGTCGTCGGCCAGCGCGCCGTCGCGCACGAGCGCCCGCTCGAGCGCGATCGCGCGCGGGGAGCCGAACAGCTGCAGCGCCTGGTCGACCAGGTGGGGGCCCAGGTCGAACCACAGGCCCGCACCCGGCCCGGCGCTCTCGCGCCAGCGCTGGCGCACCTCGGGCCGCCAGCGGTCGTGGCGCGACTCGACGTCGACGACGCGGCCCAGCGCCCCCTCGGCCAGCAGCTTCCGCACGGTGAGGAAGTCGCCGTCGAAACGACGATTGTGGAACACCGACAGCAGCCGGCCGCGCTCGCGCGCCAGCGCGACCAGCTCGCGCGCGTCGGCCAGGTGCACCGTGAAGGGCTTGTCGACGACGACATGGCGTCCCGCCAGCAGCGCGTCGCGCGCCAGCGGGTGGTGCGTGGCGTTGGGGGTGGCGATGACGACGAGGTCGATGTCGTCGCGCGCGATCAGTTCGGCCGGCGACGCGTGCACCGCGACGCCAGGCCAGTCGGCATGCACCTTGGCCGCGTCCGAGCTGGCGACGGCGGCGAGCTCGAGCGCGGGCACCGCCGCGATCAGCGGGGCATGGAAGGTCTTGCCGGCGTAGCCGTAGCCGACCAGGCCGACGCGCACTCGCCCGCCCGCCATCGCGTCACTTCGCCGAGGACATCAGCGCGAACAGCGCGCCCTGCGGGTCGCGGCCGAACAGGATCCAGTCGCCGCCGGGCACCGGCATCGGCTCGGTCGTGACCTTGCCGCCGTTGCT
>JAEKKH010000259.1 GCA_019510465.1 Burkholderiales bacterium | reverse complement strand
TGTCCAGCTGGAGCTGCTGGGCCTCCATGCCGGTCTTCGAGATCCACAATGAGCGAAGCATGACGTGAACTTTCGTTCGAGTGATACGCCATCTTCCCGAAAACTTGAGGGTGGGATGCGCCGGATAAGGCCGGCTTAGGGTGCTCTTATCCCGACCGTGGAAGTCGCGGCCGGCCCCCTCGGGGATGGGCGGCGGCCCGAAGTCCGAGGGAGCGCCGGGCCGGTCGCGGCCGGCCCCCTCGGGGATGGGCGGCCTTTCCCGGCGCTGCCGTTCGGGCGGCGGCCCGAAGTCCGAGGGAGCGCCGGAACCGGCTCCGCCGGGCCGGTCGCGGCAGGCCCCCTCGGGGGTGGGCAGCCTCTCCCCGGCGCTGCCGCTCGTGCGGCGGCCCGAAGTCCGAGGGAGCGCCGGAACCGGCTCCGCCGGGCCGGTCGCGGCCGGCCCCCTCGGGGGGCAGCGAGCGCCAGCGAGCGTGGGGGCTCAAGAGCGTGGGGCTCAATTCTCTGATAGCAGCTTCGATGCCGTCTGGTCCTGCTTCTCGGCGTTCTCGAGCATCTTCATCTGATGCTCGAACTGGCGCGCGGCGGCGATCATGCCGACCATCGTCGCCACCGGGCTCACGTTGGAGCCTTCCAGCGCGCCCGACTGCAGGCGCGCGGCCGGGTCGGCGGCGAGATCGCCCGACTCGGCGCGGAACAGGCCGTCGGTGCCGCGGTTCATCGGCACGTCGGGGGTGACCAGCTTGAGCTTGCCGATCTGCTGCGGCTTCTGGCCGTCGACCTTCGCGGTGACCGTGCCGTCCTCGGCGACGTCGACGCGCGCGTTCTGCGGCACGGTGATCGGGCCGCCGTCGCCGTTGACCTGCAGCCCGCCCTGCGTGACCAGCACGCCTTCGTTGTTGACGTCCAGCGCGCCGGCGCGGGTGTAGGCCTCGGTGCCGTCCAGCGACTGCACCGCGAGCCAGGACTTGCCGGTCATCGCCACGTCGAGATTGCGCCCGGTGGCGTTGATCGCGCCCTGCTCGTCGCTGTAGCCGGGCGTGGTCTCCAGCGAGAACACGCGCGTGGACGCGCCGTCGCCGCGGATGGGCACCGCGCGGAAGGCGGTGAGCTCGGCGCGGAAGCCGTTGGTGGAGACGTTGGCGAGGTTGTTGGCGAGCGAATCCTGGCGCTGCAGGGCCGCCTTGGCGCCCGACATCGACAGGTAGATCATGCGGTCCATCGCGACTACTCCAACACGCGTCTGTCAGTGGAACTGCCGGGGCGTGCGCCCGGTCGCTCCGCAAGAGCCCCGGCGCGCCCTCGGGGCGCTGCCCTCGGTACGCCGCGGGCTCGTCACTTTCAGCGGAGATTGACCAGGGTCTGCATCGCCTGGTCCATCGTCTTGATGGTCTGGGCGTTGGCCTGGTAGTCGCGCTGGGCCGTGATCATCGAGACCAGCTCCGCGGTCAGGTCGACGTTGGATTCCTCCAGCGAGCCGGAATTGAGCACGCCGAGGTTGCCGTCGCCGGCGATGCCCACGGTGGGGCCGCCCGAAGCGGCCGTCTGCTTCCAGGCGTTGCCGCCCAGCGGGGTCAGGCCCTGCGCGTTGCGGAAGTTGGCGAGTTCGAGCTGGCCGGCGGCCTTGGTCTGGCCGTTGGAGTACTGGGCGATCAGCTTGCCCGTGTTGTCCACCGAGACGCCCGTGAGCTGGCCGGCGGTATAGCCGTCCTGCGTCATGTTGGTGACGCCGAAGTTCGAGCCGAACTCGGTCGCGCCGGACATGTCGAGCTGGATGCCGGTGATCGGCAGCGTCGCGGCGCCGGCGGCGTTGGTGGAGGCGGGGACGTCGAGGGTGATCGGCCCGGTGGGCGAGATGACCTGGCTGCCGTCGGCCGAGAATTGCAGCGACGCGACCGGCGCCGGCGCGCCGGCCGAGCCGCCGACGGTCTGGCCGTTGGCGGTCGCATAGACGTCGAAGGTGTCGGTGCCCGTCTTCTGGAAGTAGTAGCTGACGGCGACGTCCTGGCCCTTGGCGTCGAACATCGTCACCGAGGTGGCGTTGTTGTAGGTCTTCTGGTTCGTGAAGTCGATCGACGGGCCCGAGGCGGGCGTCGTCACCGCGCCGCGTGCGTCGAGGTTGAACTCCACCGTGCTCTTGGTGGTGGCCTGCGGGTCGATGCCGCCGGTGGGCAGCTGCAGCGGCTGGGCCGCGCCCTGCACGATGTTGCCCTGCGCGTCGGCGGGGTAGCCCAGCAGCTTGTTGCCCTGGTCGTTGACGATGTTGCCGGTGTTGCTGACCTTGAACTGGCCGTTGCGGGTGTACTGGATCTGGTTGGACGGATCCTGGGTCTGGAAGAACCCGTTGCCGTTGATGGCCAGATCCAGCGGGTTGCCGGTGGGCGTGAGGTTGCCCTGGCTGAACTGCTGCGCCACCGTGGAGACCATCACGCCGATACCCGCCTGGGTGTTGTTCGACGCCGAGCCGGTCATCGCGGCGGCGTACATGTCGGCGAACTCCGCCCGCGACGACTTCTCGCCGTACGTGTTGGAGTTGGCGACGTTGTTGCCGATCACTTCGAGGTTCTTCGAAGCGGCGCTCAAGCCGGACAGACCTTGCTGGAAGCCCATGGTGAAGTCTCCTGGAGGAAATTAGTAGAAGGCGCGGACGTCGGCGTAGGCGACCTTGCGGCCGTCGTCGAGCTCCACCGCGAGCTTGCCGTTGGCGCTGCTGACCGCCGCGATGCTGTTGAAGGCGAACGACTTCGAGTCGAGCGGCGCCTCGTTGTTGAGCGCGTTGACGCGGAACGTGAGCGGCTGGCCCTGCGCGTCCTGCGGCACGTCGAAGTCGAAGGCGTGGCTGCCGGCGCCCTGCGGGCCGAGCTTGACGGTGCCCACGACCGCGCCGGCCGGGTTGAGGATCTCGACGTTGACGCTGGTCGCCGGGCCGGGCCGCTGACCGTCTTGTTCAGGGTCTGCACGCCCTGCACGGTGCTGATCTGCGCCATCTGGCTGGTGACCTGCGCCGAGTCCATCGGGTTGAGCGGATCCTGGTTGGACATCTGCGCCACCAGCAGCTTCAGGAAGCGATCCGACTGGTCCTGGGCCGACTGCGTCGCGCCGAGGTTGGAGGCGTCCGCGCCGCTGGCCGCGGACTTGCCGGCCTTCGCGGCGGCCTTGGCGCCGGTGCCGGCGTTGGTGGCCGCGGAGGCGCCGAAGCCGCTGAGCGCGTTGAGCGCGGGGTTGGTGGTGTTCGAAATGGCCATGATCAGCCTTGTCCCATCTGCAGCGTCTTCATCAGCAGCGTCTTGGCGGTGTTCATCACTTCGATGTTGTTCTGGTACGAGCGCGAGGCCGAGATCATGTTGACCATCTCGTCGACCGCGTTCACGTTCGAGTAGGTGACGTAGCCGTCGGCGTCCGCGCTCGGGTTGGCCGGGTCGTGCACCTTGCGTCCGGGGGCCTGGTTCTCGGTGACGCCGGCCACGCGCACGCCCGCGCCGGGGGCGCCGTCGGGCGTGTTCATCAGCACGGTCTGGAACGTGACCTCGCGCGCCTTGTAGGCCTTGCCGTCCGGGCCGGCGACGGTGTCGACGTTGGCCAGGTTGGAGGCGACGACGTTCAGGCGCTGGCTCTGCGACGAGACCGCGCTGCCCGAGATGTCGAAGATCTTCATCATGCTCATGGACGACTCCCATCCCGCGCGTTGAAAGTGACGAACGCAGTCATTGCCCGCTCCTTAGCCCTGGCTCGGGCTCTTCATCGCGTCCAGCATCGTGCGGACGTCGGTGTTGATGAAGCGCAGCGTGGCCTCGTACTTGACCGAGTTGTCGACGAAGCTGGCGCGTTCGCGGTCCATGTCGACGGTGTTGCTGTCGAGGTTGGTCTGCGAGGGCGCGGCGTACTTCAGGCCCAGCTCGCTGGTCGAGCGGGTGCCGATCGGGATGTGGCCGCGCGCGGTGGCGGCGTCGCCCGTCATGGTGCTGCCGGCGGCCTGCGTGCCGGTCGCCTCGCGCAGCGCGGACGCGAAGTCCATGTCGCGCGCCACGTAGCCGGGCGTGTCGGCGTTGGCGATGTTGCTTGCGATCAGGCGCTGGCGTTCCGCCCGGAGCGTGAGCGCCTGGGCCTGGAAGTCGAGCGAGTTGGTCAAGCGGTTCATCGGGTCACCTTCGGTGTTTCGGTGTTCCTGCCGGCCCGGGCGGGCTCGTGAAGACGCGAATCCCGGACGCAGGGGCGGCCATGGAGAGCGATTGTGGAAGTCAAGACCGGAAACTGAAGGCCGATAAAGCAGGGGAACGGCCCTCAATTCGGAGCACCCGGCCCCGCCGGCTTCCCTAAAGTGGCCACATCCCCAAAATCCCAGGCCCAGTCCCTTGCGCGCTCCCCTCGTCCCCGCCGCTCCCGCCGCCCGCCGCCTCGCCGGCCTGGCGTTGGCCGCGCTCGCGGGCGCGGCGTCCGCCCAGGACGAGCCCGGCTACACCCCCGACGACGCCCTACTCCAGCAGGTCGAGACGATGGCACGCAACGGCGCCGCCGCCGCCACGTCCGAGCAGGGTTCCGGCGTGCGCGTGGAAGTCAAGGTGGGCAAGCTGGACCCGCGCCTGAAGCTGGCGCCCTGCCTGCGCATCGACCCCTACCTGCCGCCCGGCCTGCCCGTCTGGGGCGCGACCCGCATCGGCCTGCGCTGCACCCAGGGCGCCAAGGCATGGAACGTGTCGATCCCGATCCGGGTGAGCGTGTACGCGCAGGCCACCGTCGTCAGATCGGCCCTGCCGCCCGGCACCGTGCTGGACGGCGGCATGCTGATGCAGTCCGAGGTGGACATCGCCGCCGCCCCCGGCGCGGCGGTGCCCGACCCGGCGCTGGTGATCGGCCGCACGCTGGGCCGCGCCGTCGCGGCGGGCGCGACCTTGCGCCAGAACGATTTGAAGCCGCGCCAGTTCTTCGCCTCGGGCGACACCGTGCGCGTCACCGCGCTGGGCCCGGGTTGGCAGGTGGTGACCGAAGGCCAGGCCGTCGGCGCCGGCATCGAGGGCCAGAGCGTGCGGGTGCGCACCGACGGCGGCCGCCTGCTGAGCGTTCGTCCGACCGGCGATCACCAGGTCGAGGTGACGCTGTGAGCGTGAAATGCATCACGCCGAGCGCGTCCGCCAGCGCGGTCGTCGCCTCGAAAGATTTCTTCGAAAATATCCTAAAGTTCGATGTGGGACTGCCGAAACTGTCTCATCACGCATGGGCATGAGGACATTCATTCCCGTCCTCAGGAGAGCATCATGAAAATTGGCACCATCACCAGCACGGTCGCGACGACCGCCGTCGACAACGATCGCCGGGCCGTCCGACAGCAGAGCACGACGACGTCCACCTCCAGGGTGCTGGACGCGGACGACTCGAGCGCGCAGGTCGAACTCTCGCCGGAGGCCGCCATGCTGTCCCAAGCCGCCCAGGATCCGACCTTCGACCAGGCCAAGGTGGACCGCATCGCCCAGGCCATCCGCGACGGCAACTTCAGCGTCAATCCGGGCGCCATCGCCGACAAGCTGCTGGCCAATGCACAGGAAGTGCTCGGCCGCTCGCGTCCGCAACACTGAGCGACGTCCGGTGACCGCACCCCACGCCGCGCGGCCTGCCGCGCCCGCCCAATCCACCCTGGCGCCCGAGGTTTCCGCGCTGGAAACGTCGCTGGCGGCGGTCGAGCTGGCGATCGCCACGCTCGGCGAGACGCTGGCCGGACGCGACATCGGGGCGGTCGAATCCGCATCCACCGCGTTGCACGACACGATGCGCGCGGCCATGGGCCAGTTCGCGCAGGTCGCCCGCGGCGGCAAGATGCCCGTCGCGCTGCGCAGCCGCTTCGCGCTGGCGAACGCCAGGATCACCGCCCAACGCGAGGCGCTGATCCGCGCCAGCACGCTGGTCGAGCAGAACCTCGAGATCCTGATACCGCGGCCCGTGGCCGAGACGAGCGTCTACTCGGCCTCCGGCCCGAGTCAGCGCGGGCCGGGACGAATGCTCGCCGCGAGCTGAGCGCGCGGATGATCGAAACGAGGCCCTGCGGGGCCTTTATCATTGGGCGGCCGGACCGCGGCGCCACAATCCCGCCACCATGCACGAGCGCCTGCAATCCGCTCTCGACGAAGTCGAATCCCTCGTCGCCAGCCGCGGCTGGACGCCCCCCGCGCCCGAGACGATCGCCGCGGCCGAGCGCCTGTTGAAGCTCATCGAGAAGCAGCCACGCCAACCCGCCGTGCAGGTCGAGCCCGAAGGCACGATCTCGTTCGAGTGGGAAGCCGCCGATCAGGGCTGGCTGACCTTGACCGTCGACGACCAGGGCCAGCTGACGCACGGCGCCGTGCTCGGCGAGGACGAGTTCACCCAGGCCGAGGCCTTTGGCGACACGCTGCCCGACTGGGCCGCCACGCTGCTCCAGCGCATCCTGCGTGCCGGGCACTGAATCCGTTCAGCGCCCCTGCCCGCCGCTCGCGCCGGCCATCTCCGCCTGGCGGCGCTTCTCGCGCAGGCGCGCCATTTCCTCGTCCTCGACCTTGTGGCGCGCCTCGGTCTGCTTGCGCAGTTCCTGCACCGGATCGGCCTTGGGGGCGGCATCCTCGCCCATGTCGAGCGACAGGCCGCCGTCGCCATGCGCCATCGGTTCGCCGCGCTTGCTGCGCAGCTTGATGTTCAGGCGCAGCTCGTTGGCGGAGTCGGCGTTGCGGATCGCCTCCTCGAAGCCGATCAGGCGCTGCTCGTAGAGCTCGAACAGCGCCCAGTCGAAGGTCGCCATGCCCAGCTCGCGCGAGCGGCCCATGATCTCCTTGATCTCGTTGAAGTGGCCGGTGAAGATCTTCTCGGCGATCGTGGGCGTGTTCAGCAGGATCTCGATCGCGGCGGCGCGGCCCTTGCCGTCCTCCCGGCGCACGAGGCGCTGCGAGACGATGGCGCGCAGGTTGGCCGACAGGTCCATCAGCAGCTGGGCGCGGCGTTCCTCGGGGAAGAAGTTGATCACGCGCTCGATCGTCTGGCTGGCGGAATTGGCGTGCAGCGTGCCCAGGCACAGGTGGCCCGTCTCGGCGAAGGCGATCGCGTGCTCCATGGTCTCGGCGTCGCGGATCTCGCCGATCAGGATGACGTCGGGCGCCTGGCGCAGCGTGTTCTTCAGCGCGTGGTGCCAGCTGTGGGTGTCCACTCCCACCTCGCGGTGCGTCACGAGCGACTTCTGCGACTGGTGCACGTACTCCACCGGGTCTTCCACCGTGATGATGTGGCCCGACGACGTGCGGTTGCGGTGGTCGATCATCGCGGCGAGCGACGTCGACTTGCCCGAGCCCGTGGCGCCCACCACCAGCACCAGGCCGCGCTTGCTCATCACCACGTCCTTGAGCACGGGCGGCAGGCCCAGCTTCTCGAAGTTGGGGATCTCGGCGGCGATCGTGCGGCAGACCAGGCTCACGCTCTGCTGCTGCACCAGGATGTTGATGCGGAAGCGCCCGGTGCCGGGGATCGCCACCGCGAAGTTGCACTCCAGCTCGCGCGCGAATTCCTCGCGCTGCTTCTCGGTCATCATCGCGTTGGCCAGCGCCCGCGTGACCTCGGCCGTCAGCTTCTGCGTCGTCATGGGCTTCATGCCGCCGTCCACCTTCATGCTGGGCGGGAAGTCGTTGGCGATGAACAGGTCGGAGCCGCCGGCCGCCGCCATCGCGGCGAGCAGCTTGTGCATGTACGTGCGGGCTTGTTCTTCGGTGAGGGCGGACATGGGACTCCGGGGCGAGGCGTCGACGTAGGGGATTCGCCCGCCAATTTGCCAGCGAACGCAGGCGGGCGATCGGCCGAGGAACGGGGCGTTGCGGGCGGTGCTTCCGCCCGAGTGCCGCGTCCAGCCGGTGCGCGCGTTGCCCAGCTCATCGGCCGCGCCGGCGATCGGCTGACCCCGCGGGCGGCACTTTTCCTCGCCCGCGGCGGATTCCGCATGTCGCCGTCCGCGAGGTCGAACGAGCGCCCCTGCGCGGTGCGGGCAATCCGGCCGGCGATGGGCGACGCCGCCGCTTCCCCGCGCCCGCTTTCACTACAGGCAGCGCTGCCGTACATCCGGTTGCGCAAGGCCGAGTCGGCGGTCCATCGCTTGCCGCATCCGGGCATCGCTGGAACCATCCGGAGAACGAAATGGACAACAACACCCTGATTGCCATCGCCGT
>JAEKKH010000450.1 GCA_019510465.1 Burkholderiales bacterium | reverse complement strand
ATGCCGCAACAACGACGCGTTGCTGTCGTGGATGCCGCAGACGATCCCGCAATCCGTCGGCAGCCCCGTGCGCTCGGCCAGTTCGGGCCGCAACACACCCAGCCGCGCCCAGGCCTCCCGCCGCGGCGGGAACAGCGACACCCAACCTTGACGCTCGACGAGCGACGACCAGGCCCGCTCGCGCGGCCGCCACAAGTCGGTGTGGCAACCCAGGGACGTAATCTCGCTGGCTGCGATGCCACAGAGGCGCCAGGCCCAGTACTGCGGGTACATCAGCACGTGCCGGGCGCGCGCGAACTCCGCGGGGAAGCGTGCCTGCAGCCAGTCCAGTTGCCGCCCCAGGTTCAGCCCGGCGGACAGCCGCGGCGACCCGCTTTCGTCGAAGGGCGGCCGCAGCGCGTCGTAGCGCGCCGCGTCGCTCGCGTCGCCGGGGACGTGTTCGTAGTCGGGCACCGGCAGCACCAGGCCGGCGTCGTCGACGAGGACCGCCGTCGCGCCATGCGTGACGGGCACGAGCGCGCGGATAGGCGCCAGCGCAGCGAACTCACGCAGCTGCGTGAGCAGCCAGTCCCAGAGCCGCTCGGTGTCGTGGTGCGGATAGGGCCCGTCGCGCCGCACGGTGTTGGGCGTACGCACCTCGGCCAGCGTGTGGCCGGCCGCATCGATCAGGGTCAGCTTGGCGTTGGTCTTGCCGATGTCGAGGACGACGGTGGCACCGATGGCCTGCGCCAGCGTGCCCTCACCTCCTGGGCTCAAGAGTGCAGCCCCGCGTGCCGGTAGGCGCTGGCGTCCAGCACGCCGGCGAACTCGTGCGAGCCCAGCGCCGAGGCCTCCAGCACGCGGGGGTCCGCAGCTTCGGGCTCGACAGTGATGACGCGCACGCCGTAATGCTCCAGCAACTGCACGGCGCTGTCGGAGGCGCCGGTGTCGGTGATGACGGCGGACACGCGGTTCAGCCCGCACAACACCAGGCCGGCCTTGCGCGCGAACTTGGAGCTGTCCACCAGCACCACGAGCTCCTCCGCCTGGCCGATGAGGCGCTTCTCGGCCTGGATCAGCAACGGGTCGGCTTCCATCAGGCCGAGGATGGAGAGGCCATAGACGCCCATGAACATCTTGGCTGCGTAGTGGTGCTGGGCGACATCGTTCTCGAAGGGGCTAAGGATGACGTTCTGCTCGCGGTAGATCTTGCCGCCGGGCAGGATGACCTCGTTGTCGCTGGTCAGCAGCAGGCGCTCGGCCATCAGGAACGAGTTCGTCAGAATCTTCAGCTG
>JAEKKH010000048.1 GCA_019510465.1 Burkholderiales bacterium | reverse complement strand
CGCTGGTGGACGCGGCCAACGAGGCCGGCGGCCGCGACAACGTCTCGGCGATCCTGGTGCAGGTCGGCTCGCCGCAGTCGCCCGGCTGGGCGGCGCGACTGGTGCGGCGGCTGCAGGGCGGATGAGCGCGACGGCGGCCGGCGCGCCGGCCGGCCGCGCGCGGCGAGCCGCCAGGTCCGGTTCGAGGGCGGTGACTTCGGCCGCCTGACTCGGCGGCGGCAGCGAGCACAGCCGGTCGCACGCGCCCCTGCCGCAGATCGGCGACCTCCTCGCCTCCGATCGACAAGCGGTCTCCGATGCCCCTGGCCGTATTGCCATGGCCGCGACGAGGCGCCCGGCGGCCGGCGTCACGTATCCGTCGCCAAGGGACGCGGCCTGGTCGAGGAGCATGCCGACGCCCGGGCCGCCGTGCCACCCGGTCCGCCGGACAGGCCCGCGTCTGGGCCGTGGCGGACGAGGCGCCGGCGCCTCGCCGCGCCCCCCAATAAGGGGGTCGATTGTCGATGCCCGCTGCGGATCAGCTGCGCTATAGTCGCCTCACAGCAGTGCGCATTTCGCCGAGGCACCGTGCCGAAGCAAGCGTGCCGCGTTCAGTGCAGATCGCCGCGAGCCAGTCGGAGCCCTTGCTCTCCGGCGCCCCGGACCGCCGTGCCGCCACCTCGCGCACGGACGTGTTGCCCGAGGTTGCGCGCAGGACGATAGCGAGACACCTCGATGGACCCACGCCGTCCTCCCTGGAAGCCTGGAACCGCGCCGCGGGCTGCCTTGCCGTGCGCCGCCGCGGCGTGCGCGTGTCGGCCGGCGGCGACATCCCATTGCCCCTGCGTTGCCCGCAGCACGATCCGCCATGGCTGAGTTTCGACACCAGGGCCCGACGGGCGGCGCGCATCCGGCGAACCAGGCGAAGAGGCCCGGGCCCGCCGGCAGGCACGGGCCGCATGGGTCCGGCGCCACGCCCGGTCCGCTCGGCAAGCATGACGCCGCCGCGAAGGTGGTGCGGCCGACGCCGCAGAAGTCGCTCGTCTGTGCCTGCGACCGCGACATCACGCTCGACGAACTCCTCAGCATCCTTCCCGATGCGACGCAGGCCAATTGCACCACCTTCCTGCCGTTCATCAACGACTCGCTCAAGACGCACGGCATGACGACGTGCCTGCGCAAGGCGCACTTCCTCGCGCAGGTCGGACCGGAAAGCGGCGACTTGAAGTGGATGAAGGAGATCGGCGCCGACCACGGCGGCTATGAAGGCCGCGGCCTGCTGCAGCTGACCCACAAGGACAGCTACGAGGACTACGGCAAGGCGGTGGTGCACGACTTCCTCGGCGAACATGCCAAGGAGGTCGAGGAGCCGAAGTGGGCCACGGATTCGGGCGCGTGGATCTGGGAAAAGTACAAGAAGCTCAACGAGTGGGCCGACAAGAACGACCTGCGCTACATCTCCGCGCGCATCAACGGCGGGTTCATCGGCTATGACGAGCGCAAGGCGCGCCTGCCGATCGCGCTCGACTGGCTGCTGGTGCACACCTGCAAGACGGCCGACATCGGCGACCAGGTCTACATCGATTTCGACAAGAGCGGGATCCACGACAACCGGATCTACACATTCGCCTGGGGCATCTGGAACGACCCGACGGGGCACAAGAAGGGCATCAGCAAGCCCGATCCGGCCGACCGGAAGGCCGGGTACAAGCGCTTCCTCGAACTGCAGGACCTCGAGGACAGGAAGACGGTGGCCAAGCTCCGGCAGGAGGCCGCAGCCAAGGCCGCCAAGGCTGCCAGGGCGGCGGCCAAGGCGCACCCTGGCAAGCCGCCGGCACCCACGGCGGGCGCGGGGCCCGCGGCACCCGCGCCGGATCCTGAGATCCCGGACGGCGATGCCATCTTCTACGGCCTCAAGCGCAAGGCCGCGATCGCCAAGGCCCAGGAAGGCATCCGATGAACCGCACGACGCAGATCGCGCTGGGCGCGCTCGTCGGGTTGCTGGCGCGGCAGGCCGCGCAGGCCGAGCCGGCGAGCCAGGTGCAGACGCGCTGCTTCCAGTTCGCCGGGCAGCCGGCCAGGCTGCTGCAACTGCGCTTGATCGACACGGACGACGACAACGAGGCGGCGTTCGTGCGCTACGCGGGCGCCAGGGACTGGATTCCGCTGGTGCTCTCGCGCAGCAAGTCCACGCCCATGGCCGATAGCGGCCGCAGCCAGCTCGACGAGGAGTGGCTGGAGGTCGTGCACGACCAGATCGGCGGCCGCTACCGTCTCAGCATGCTGGGCGCCGAGGTCGCCTCGTTCGACTACGTGAATCGCAAGACGGGCGCCAGGACCGACTTCACGCTGGCGCCCACGCCGCGCGGCGTCGATCCCTGCGAAGCCAGGTCCCGGTGAACATGCGCCGCATGCCGCCATCCCATCCCCGAACCCGCAAGACATCTCCGGAGCGATCCTCATGACCAGAATGCTCAACATCGCGACCACGCTTGGTCCCGACACGTTCGTCGTGCAGACCATGTCGGGTCGCGAGGAACTCGGGCGCCTGTTCGAATACAACCTCGAACTGCTGTCCGAGCGTGCCGACATCAAGGCCGAACAGCTGCTGGGCACCAACGCGACGGTCTCCATGGAACTGCACGACGCGCAGTCCCAGCGCTATTTCAACGGCTACGTCACGCGCTTCTCGGTCTACGGCAAGGCGCAGACCTCGGCGTTCGGGGGCAATGCGGGCTACCTGTACCTGGTCACGCTCAGCCCGGGGGCGTGGTTGATGACGCGCGCGTCCAATGCCCGGATCTTCAACCAGACCGCTATCGGCGACCTGGTCAACACGCTCATGAGCGGTCCCGGCCTGATGACGGTCGACAACCAGGTCGGCAGCACGGAGAAGCGCGACTTCATCGTGCAGTACCGCGAGACGGACTTCAACTTCGTCAGCCGCCTGGCCGAGCATGCGGGCATCTACTACTTCTTCAAGCACGAGAACGGCCAGCACAAGATGGTGCTGGTCGACAAGAAGGCGGCCCACGAGCCGACGCCCAACCTGGCCGAGATCAGCTTCTCCGGCGCCGAGCGCGACGACACGACGATCACCGCGTTCGAACTGAGCAGCCAGGTGCAGTCGGGAGCCTTCGCCACCGGCGACTACAACTACGTCACGCCCAACGCGCAGATCGCCTCCGTCAGCTCGCACGCCAGCGGCCACGTGAACGACGGCGAGGAGACCTTCGACTTCCCGGCCGACACCACCACGTCGGGCTTCGCGCAGACCTACGCGCAGATCCGCGGCGAGGAGTCGGCCTGCCGGTACGCGATCGGGCGCGCCGCCGGCACCGAGCGCAACATCCAGGTCGGCTTCAGGACGAAGCTGAAGGATCATGCGGTGGACGCCCTGAACCAGGAATACCTGGTGATCGCGCATACCTTCCGCGCGTCCAACAACCTGGCCCAGAGCGGCGGCAACGGCGCCGGCGCCAATTTCCGCTGCGAGTTCCAGTGCATCCCGGCGTCGACGCAGTTCCGGCCCGCGCGCATCGCGCCGCGCCCGACCGTCTCGGGCACGCAGACCGCCCTGGTCGTCGCGGATTTCCGCACCGACACCGATACCTCCGGCGGCAACGACCCCATCGGCGCCAACATCGGCCGCGTCAAGGTGCAGTTCTTCTGGGATCGCTATGGCAAGCAGTCGTGCTGGGCCCGCGTCTCCACGCCCTGGGCCGGCAAGGGCTACGGCTTCCAGAACATGCCGCGCATCGGCGAGGAGGTGCTGGTGCAGTTCCTCGAGGGCGATCCGGATCGCCCGGTGGTCGTCGGCCGCGTGCACAACGCCGAGAACATGCCGCCGTTCAAGCTGCCCGCGTCCGCCCCGTTCACGGGCCTGAAGACGCTGAGCATCGACTCCAGCGGCAAGAGCGTGGCCGGCAAGTGGAACGAGCTGCGCTTCGACGATTCCGACGGCAAGGAACAGATCTACTTGCAGGCGCAGAAGGACTTCGACCGCCGCGTGCTCAACGACGACAAGACCTGGATCGGCAACGAGTCGCATCTGTACGTCAAGGCCGACGCGTTCGCCAAGTACAACGCCGATCACCACGTCAGCACGGTGGGCGACCACAACGAGAAGATCGGCGGCAAGCAGTCGACCGACGTCACCTCGGACATCCATGTCAAGAGCGGCACGATGTTCGTCGTCGACGGCGGCCAGGAGGTGCACCTGAAGGCCAGCTCCAAGATCGTGCTGGAGTCGCCGATGATGGTGTCGCTGGTCTGCGGCGGCAATTTCGTCACGCTCAGCCCGTCGGGCGTCGACATCAAGGGCATCATGGTCAACGTCAACGGGGCCGGCAGCAAGGGCTCGGGCAGCGCCATCAGCCCCCAGCCGCCGAAGGACGCCAAGGAGGCGATGACCAGCGACGGCGGCTCCGCCACGGCCAAGCCGGCCGCCCCGCCCAAGCCGACCGAGTTCTCGCCCAAGGCCAGCAGCTTCAAGCTGGCCGCGGCCACCGGCGCGCCGTTCGTCTCGTCGTCCTGCCCGGGTTGATGGACGACGCACGCACGGCGCTGCCGTCCGGCGCCCATCATTGAGGAGATCCCGAAATGCCCAATCACGTCTGTCACGGCGCCATGCTCAAATGCAGCATGGGCATGGCCCCCAGCAGCCTGGTCGTGTTGCCGCTCAACATGCAGACCACGTCCAACGTGCCGGCGGCCAACATCCAGGACCACATCCCGATGGTCAACATCATGCCGTTCGGGATGTGCCAGTCGCCGGCCAATCCGATGGTGGCGGCGGCCACCGCGGCGGCCATGGGCGTGCTCACGCCGATGCCCTGCATCCCGGTGACGCCGTCGCCGTGGGTGACGGGCTCGCCGACCGTCACACTCGCGAATCAACCCGCATTGAACAAGAGCTCGATGCTGATGTGTAATTGGGCCGGACAGATCTCCATCGTGATGGAAGGTCAGATGACGCACACGATTCCCTGAACGGAACCCATGTCCGAACGCTCCCTTCCGATGCCTGCGGCCGTCCAGGCCCGCCTCTGGCAAGAAGCCGGCGACATGCCGGCCTACGTGATCCTCGACGGCGCCCAGAACCCCGGGCTGCTGGACGCGCTCTACGCCGACCATGCGCCGCCGTGGCGTTGCCTGTTCGGCGGCCAGCTCGAACCCGACATGGCCATCGTCGCGCCTTACCTCGTCGAGCTCGAGCACAGCGCCGCGTTCACGCGCCGCCTGTTCGCCGAAGGCTGGGGCCAGAACTGGGGCGTGTTCCTCACCAGCCAGCTCGCGCTGCCGGCGCTGTGGCGCCACGTGCGCCAGCAGGTGCACGTCTACGGCCCCGACATGGAGTCCCTGTTCTTCCGCTTCTACGACCCGCGGGTGATGCGCAACTACCTGCCCACCTGTCCGGCGGCGCAACTGGGCGAGTTCTTCGGCCCGGTCGACTTCTACATCGCCGAGGGCGAGGTACCCACCCGCGCACACGCCTGGTCGGTGGCCGACGGCAAGCTCGTCGCCCAGAGCATCGGCTGAGGCCGCCCCCCGCGAGGAATCCGCGAGGAATCCCGCCATGCCACCCGCCATCGAACTGAACGTCGGCCACGTGCCGTCGCCGCGCCGTCGCGCGAACGCGGGCGACGACGACGCCGCGCCGTTCCGCATCGTCGTCCTGGGCGATTTCTCCGGCCGCCCGCGCGACGAACGCGCGCCGCTGGGCGAACGGCTGCCGCTGCGCATCGACATCGACAACTTCGACGCCCAGCTGGCGCGCCTCGCGCCGCGCGCCGAGATCGCGGGCCTGCAGGACAGGCAGGGCCGGCCACTGCGCATCGAGGTCGAGGCGATGGACGAGTTCTCGGCCGACGGCATCGTCGCGCGCCTGCCCGCGGACACGCTCGCGCGCGCGGGCACGCCGCCCGCGCCCACGCCCGCGGCGCCATCCGGCGGCAACGACGCGGCCGACCTGATGAAACGCCTGCTGGGGGGCGACCTGCCCGCGGGCGCGCCGGCGCTGGCGGCGGCGCCGGCGTCAAACCGGCCCGACGCCGTCGTCGACCGGCTCATCCGCCAGTTGATCGGCGACCAGGGCGCCGTCCCGGAGCCGGCCGCTGCCGGCGTCACCGATGCCGCCGCGCCCGTGCTGCGCCACGTGCTGCGCGATCCGGCCTGGCGCCATCTGGAATGCGCGTGGCGCGCGGTCGACCGCTTCGTGCGCACGCTCGACATGGACGACGGCCTCGTGCGGCTGGAGCTGTTCGACTGCCGCGCCGACGAACTGCTGGCCGACCTGTCGGCTTGCGCCGCCGACCCCGCGCACAGCGGCCTCGCCCCCGCGCTCGCGGGCGACGGCCGGGGCTGCGACCTTCTCGTCACGCTGGAGGAATTCGGGCCCGGCCTGCCGGAGCTGTCGCTGCTGGGAGGGCTGGCCTGCGTCGCGGCCGCCGCGGGCGCCGTGCTGCTGGCCGGCGCGGCGCCGGCGCTGGCCGCGGTGGCGACGAGCCAGGATGCGCAGGTGCTGGCATCCAGCGAATCGCGCGTGTGGCGCGCGCTGCGCGAGAGCGCGATCGCCTCGCACATCGGCCTGACGTTCCCGCGCCTGCTCGCGCGGCTGCCGTACGGCCCGCGCCAGGATCCAGTGGCGGCCTTCGCCTTCGACGAGCTCGCCGATTCGACCGGGACGTCGCTGCACGACCGCCTGTCCTGGCGCAGCGCCGCCCTCGACGCCGCGTTGCTGCTGGCGCAGGGGCATACCCGCGGCGGTGTCGAGACCGAAGTGCAGATGGAGGACCTGCCTGCCTTCATCGACCGCAGCGGCGACGAGGCGCGCCTGCAGGCCGTGGCCGAGGCCTACCTCGGCGAAGGCGAGGCGGGGTTGCTGCAGGCGGCCGGCCTGATCACGCTGCAAAGCGACCGGCGCGTGCCGAACGCGCGTGTCACCGCCTGGCGATCGATCGCGGCCACGGGTGGCGAGCTGGCCGGAAGCTGGCGCTGAGCGGCTGGGTGGGCGAGGGCATCGCGCTGCACGGCGCAACCGTGTCGCGGGACGGCCGCGTGGCATGTCGCCAGCGTGAAACGGGGCGGCCCGCAGGCCGTTTCCACACGCTTGGTCCGGCATGTGCCGGCGCCGCGGGAAGTCAATCCTTAGCCCGGTGTCCACGAGGGGGGAAAGTGGGGTTTCATACCCTCGGCGGCCCCGGTGATTGCGTGTACATTTGCTGCGGCCCCGCCAAGTCCCGGGTCGTCAACTTGAACCCGCGCTCGTCGTTGGCGTCGGTTCTCACGACAACAAGAGCATGAGCCGAAAGCGCGTCATCTGGTCGGAGGGATTGTTCCTGCGGCCGCAGCATTTCCAGCAACTCGAACGCTCCGTCGAGATGCTCGTCGAGTCCCGCGCGACCGGCGTGTTCGCGCCGGGCTGGGGCCTCGCCGGCCTGCGCATCGACGACGAGGCCCTGAAGATCGGGCGCCTGTCGATCAAGTCGTCGCGCGGCGTGATGCCCGACGGCACGCCGTTCGCCATCCCGGAGGAATACGCGGCGCCGCTGGCGCTCGAGATCGGCACCGAGGTCAAGGACACCGTCGTCCACCTGGCGTTGCCGCTGGTGCGTTCGGGCATGCCCGAGTTCGCGGTCGACGCGGGCCCCACCACGGCGCTCGCGCGCTTCGTCGGCCAGGACCTGCGCGTCGAGGACAACGTGCAGGGCGTCGGCGACCCGGCCGACATGAAGCTGGGCCAGCTGAACCTGCGCCTGATGCTGGACGACGAGCCGCGTTCGGGCTTCTGCAGCATCGCCGTGGCGCGCATCATCGAGCGCCGCAGCACGGGCCAGCTCGTGCTGGACGAGAGCTTCATCCCGCCGGCGCTCGATTGCCGCGGCTTCACGCGCCTGCAGGATTTCCTGGTCGAGGCACGCAACCTGGTGCGCCATCGCGCCGACACGCTGGCCGCGCGCCTGAACCAGTCGCAGCAGAAGGGCGTCGGCGAGATCGGCGACTTCATGATGCTGCAGGTCGCCAATCGCTACGACCCGTGGCTCACGCACCTGGCCGAGCGCGAGACGCTGCATCCCGAGGCGCTGTATGCCGCGCTGGTGCAGGCCGCCGGCGAATTCGCCACCTTCAGCGACCGCCGCAAGCGCCGCGCCCGCGTGCAGGCCATC
Organism: Burkholderiales bacterium; assembly: GCA_019510465.1. Lineage (GTDB taxonomy): Bacteria > Pseudomonadota > Gammaproteobacteria > Burkholderiales > Burkholderiaceae_C > Scleromatobacter. The sequence continues at coordinate 15,133 of JAEKKH010000048.1, read as the reverse complement.
TATCGCCACGAGGACCTGAAGAACACCTTCGAGCCGCTGATGTTCGACATCCGCGAGCTGCTCACCGAGGTCATCAACCCGAACGCGGTGCCCATCCCGCTGCAGGAACGCGCCGCCGGCCTGTACACGGGCATGGTGCCGGACGGCGACCTGCTGCGCAACGCGCAGTTCGTGCTGGCCGTCAATGCCGACAAGCCCGGCGAGTTCGTGCGCAGCCGCTTCCCGTCGTTCGTCAAGATCGGCCCGCCCGACAAGATCCGCGACCTCGTGCGCCTGCACCTGCCCGCCATCGCGGTCGAACCGCTGCCGATGGCGCCGCCGCGCATGCCCTACTACGCCGGCTACACCTATTTCCAGCTCGATCGCAGCGGCGACCTGTGGAAGCAGCTCGACGTCACCAAGGTCATCGCGATGCACATCGCGGGCGACTTCCCCGGCCTGCAGCTCGAGCTCTGGGCGCTCAAGCCCTGACTGACACGTTTTCACCATGAGCGATCCGAATTTCCCTGGCGCGCCGCCGTCGGACGACCCCGACGCGACGATGATGATCCCCAAGCCCGGCGGCCGCCGCGCGGCGATGCCCGCGCCATCGGCGGGCCAGGCCATGACGCTCGACCCCTCGGCCGTGCTGTCCGAGGTCGAGGACGGCGGCGCGCCGGTGGGCATGAACCCGCTGGTGGCGAACGCGTCGGTGCTGCTCAACACCGTGCCGACGATCCGCCGGACGATGAACCACCCGGACCCGGCCGGCCTGCGCGAGTACCTGCTGCGCGCGATCACCGAGTTCGAGCAGCGCGCGCGCGCGGCGGGCGCGTCGCCCGAGCACGTGCTGATCAGCCGCTACGCGCTGTGCACGATGATCGACGAGGCCGTGGCCAACATGCCCTGGGGCGCCAGCCCCGAGTGGGTGCAGCAGAGCCTGCTGGTCACCTTGCATCGCGAGGGCTTCGGCGGCGAGAAGTTCTTCCAGCTGCTCGAGAAGGCGATGGAGGATCCGCGCCGCAACATCGACCTGCTGGAACTGATGTACGTGTGCATCGCCCTCGGCTTCCAGGGCCGCTACAGCGTCATCGAGAACGGCCGCCAGCAGCTCGACGCGCTGCGCGACCGCCTGCACAACGTCATCCGCCGCGAGCGCGGCGAGTTCGAGCGCGACCTGTCCGGCAAGTGGAAGGGCGTGCAGCGCGTGGCCAAGCCGCTGGTGCGCCGGCTGTCGGTGTGGCTGGTGCTGGCGGCCGTGGCGCTGCTGCTGTTCGTGCTGTATCTCGTCTTCGCGCTGCTGCTGGCGTCGAAGTCCGACCCCGTCTTCAACACGCTGGCCGCCATCCATTCCGACGTCGGCGACCTCAAGCGCGCGCCGCCGCCCCCTCCGCCGCCGGCCGCCCCGCGCCTGAAGCCACTGCTGCTCAACGAGATCCTGGCCGGCCAGGTCGACGTCGACGAAGACGCGGTGAGCAGCCACGTCATCATCCACGGCGACAAGTTCTACGATCCGGGCAGCGCCGAGATCAAGGCCGACCTCGTGCCGGTGATCAACCGCATCGCCCAGGCGATCAACCAGGTGCCGGGCGTCGTCACCGTCAGCGGCCACACCGACAACCAGCCGACCAAGCGCTCGCTGCGCTTCCCGTCGAACTACGAGCTGTCGCTGGAGCGCGCGCGCGGCGTCGCCACGCTGCTGGGCCAGACGGTGCGCAACCACACGATCAAGGCCGAAGGCCTGGCCGACAGCAAGCCGATCGCGCCCAACACCACGCCGGACGGACGCGCGCGCAACCGGCGCGTCGAGATCACCCTGCGCACCGGCGCCTAAGAAGCCAGGACGGAACAAGAAAACATGTGGGCAAAGCTCAAGCGCTTCTTCGCCAATCGCTGGGTGCTGGCGTTCATCGGCCTGCTGGTCGTGTCGCTGCTGATCTGGTTCGTCGGCGACGCGATCGCGTTCTATGACCATCGGCCGCTCGGCTCCGCCGGCGCGCGCATCGGCCTGATCCTCTTCATCCTGCTGGTCTTCGCCGCGATCGAAGGCATCAAGCGCTTCCGCGCCTGGCGCGCCAACAAGGCGATGCTGTCCGCCATCGGCGAGGGCGCCTCCAGCAACTCCGCGCTGTCGCAGCGCGAGGTCGCCGAGCTGAAGAAGCGCTTCGACGACGCGATGGCCACGCTGCGCAAGGCGCGCTTCGACGACAAGTCGGGCGGCGGCCGCAACTACCTGTACCAGCTGCCGTGGTACATGTTCATCGGCGCGCCGGGCTCCGGCAAGACGACCGCGCTCGTCAACTCCGGCCTGCGCTTCCCGCTGGAAGGCTCGATGGGCAAGGATGCCGTCAAGGGCATCGGCGGCACGCGCAACTGCGACTGGTGGTTCACCGACGAGGCCGTGCTGCTCGATACCGCGGGCCGCTACACCACGCAGAGCAGCAACCGCGAGGTCGACGCCGCGGCGTGGACGGGCTTCCTCACGCTGCTCAAGAAGTTCCGCCCGACGCAACCGCTCAACGGCGCGATCGTCACGGTGAGCCTGTCCGACCTGTTCACCTGGTCGGCCGCGCAGCGCGACGACTACGCCCGCTCGATCCGCGCCCGCATCCAGGAGCTGTACGGCACCCTGGGCGTGCGCTTCCCCATCTACGTGGTCGTCACGAAGGCCGACTTGCTGGCCGGCTTCGCCGAGTTCTTCGGCGATCTCGGCCGCGAGGCGCGTGCGCAGGTCTGGGGCACCACCTTCGACTTTCCCATGCCCGCCGGCGCCAGGCTCGGGGCTACGTTCGCCACCGAGTTCGACGCGCTCGTCGCGCGCCTGAACGCGCGCCTGACCACGCGCATGGAGGAGGAGCGCGACCCGCAGCGCCGCGCCACGCTGTTCGCGTTCCCGCAGCAGTTCGCCGCCCTGCGCGAGATGCTCAAGGCCTTCCTCGACGAGGCCTTCCTCAGCTCCGCGTTCGGCGAGGAGCCCATGGTGCGCGGCGTCTACTTCACCAGCGGAACGCAGGAAGGCAGCCCGTTCGACCGCGTGCTGGGCAACATCTCGCGCGCCTACGGGCTCGAGCGCCAGGTGCTGCCGCCGGCGGCGTCGTCGGGCCGCAGCTACTTCCTCACGCACCTGCTGCGCGGCGTCATCTTCGCGGAGTCCGACATCAGCGGGCGCAGCGCCGTCATCGAGAAGCGGCGCAGCCGCATCGCGCTGGCGCTCTATTCGTTGCTGGCGCTGCTGTCGCTGCTGCTGATCGTGGGCTGGACCGTGAGCTTCGTGCGCAACCAGGTGCTGATCAAGGACGTGGCCGAGGCCGCGGCCGACGTCACCAAGCAGGTCGCGGCCATCCCGCCGCTGCCCAACGGCGACGTCATGACGGTGTTGCCGGTGCTCGACGCCGCGCGCAACATGCCCACCGGCTACGCCGAGCGCGACGCCAGCGTGCCGTGGTCGCGTGCGTTCGGGCTGAGCCAGTCCGGCAAGCTGGGCACGCAGGCCAACCGCGCCTACCTGAACCTGCTGCGCGACGTCTTCATGCCGCGCGTGGCGCTGCGCCTGGAGCAGCAGATCCGCGACGCCGATTCGCCCGAGGTGCGCTACGAGGCCCTCAAGACCTACGTGATGATGTACGACCCGGCGCACCTGAAGGTCGCCGAGGTGGTGAACTGGGTGTCGGCCGACTGGGACCGCACGTTGCCGCGCGACGTCACGCAGCTGCAGCGCCAGTCGCTCGTCGCGCACCTGGGCACGGCGCTGGAACAGTTGCCGCTGGAGATGGTGCTGCCGCAGGACGCCGCCCTCGTCGACCAGCAGCGCAAGCAGCTCGCCGCCTCGTCGCTGGCGCAACGCGTGTACTCGCGCCTGAAGCGCCTGGGCGCGGACGGCGTTTCGGACTTCCGCGTCACCGACGCCGGCGGCCCGCAGGCCGCCCTGGTGTTCACGCGCGCCTCGGGCGCCCCGCTGTCGCAGGGCGTCCCGGGCCTGTTCACCGTGGCCGGCTATGACAAGGGTTTCCGCGCCAAGGCGCCGCTGATGGTCAAGCAGCTGGGCGACGAGGAATCATGGGTGCTGGGCACCTCGTCCGGCGGCTCGGGCGTCGAGCGCCTGAAGACCACGTACACCGAAGTCCAGCAGCTGTACCTGAACGAGTACATCAAGACCTGGGACGACCTGCTGGGAGACCTGCGCCTGATCCCGTCCACCAGCCTGCAGGGCAGCATCCAGACCATCACGCTGCTGTCTGCCGGCGACTCGCCGCTGAAGCTGCTGCTCAATGGCGTGGCCAAGGAGACCAAGCTGGCGTCGGGCGACAACAAGTCGGCCGAGGCGGTCGCCTCCGGCATGCTGGACAAAGCCACCAACGCGATGCGCAGCACGGTCGACAAACTGATGGGCACACCGGCCGGCAACGCCGCTCCCGCGGCCAGGCCGGAGGCGATCGTCGATGCGCACTTCGAGCAGCTGCAGCGCGTCGTTTCGGGCCCGGCCGGCCAGCCGGTGCCGCTCGACGCCACGTTGGGCGTGCTCAAGGAGTACGAAGTGCAGTTGCGCGCCACCGACGAGGCCATCAAGCGCGGCGCGCCGGCCACCTCGGATGCGCAGATCGTGGCCCGCATCAAGAGCGAGGCCGACCGCATGCCGCCCCCGATCAGCAACCTGCTCAATGGCCTGATCGCGCGCAGTGGCGCGCAGTCGGCGGGCGCCGGCGCGGCGGCCGTCAAGGCCGCGGCCGCGGGCGAGGTTGGCAGCTTCTGCAAGGCGGCGGTCGAGGGACGCTATCCGTTCGCCAGGGCGTCGGGCAAGGAAGTGCCGCTGGGCGACTTCGCCAAGCTGTTCTCGCCCAACGGCGTCATCGACGGCTTCACCAAGACCAAGCTGGTGGGCATGGTGGACATGAACGGCCCGGTGTGGAAGCCGATCCAGCTGGCCGAAGGGGTCGCGGCGCTGTCGCCGGCCGCGATCGCCAATTTCCAGCGCGCCGCCACGATACGCGACGCGTTCTTCCCCGGCGGCTCGGCCAATCCGCAAGCCACGATGGACGTGCTGCTGGCCCGCGCGGACGATGGCGTCACCGACGTGCAGCTGTCGGTCGACGGCCAGGTCACGCCGATGAAGCCGGGCACCAACGCGGCGGCCCGCCTGTCCTGGCCCAGCCTCAGCCCCAACAGCCAGATCAAGCTGACGCTGCTGATCGGCGGCAAGCCGTCGGCCACCCCGCTGATCTTCGACGGTCCGTGGGCGCTGTTCCGCTTCGTCGACGCGGCCAAGGTCGAGGGCGGCACGCCCGAGCGCCAGATGGTGAGTTATGAGGAAGGCGGCAAGCGCGTCTACTTCGAGCTGCGTTCGGGCAGCGTGCGCAACCCGATGCGGCTGCCGGAACTGGCGCAGTTCCGCTGTCCCGCGTGAGCCTGCGCGCGGCGCCGACGGACCGACCATGGCCACCTGCGGCTTCTACGGCAAGCTTCCCGGCGAGGGCGACTTCGTCACACGCCGCCTGCCGTGGGAGTTCACCGCGGCGTGGGACGACTGGCTGCAGCAGGGCATGCAAGCCTCGCGGGCCGCGCTCGGCGACGGCTGGCTCGGTCTCTATCTCTCCGCGCCCATCTGGCGCTTCCAGCTGGCCCCGGGCGTCTGCGGGCCGCTGGCCTGGCGCGGGCTGTTCTTCGCCAGCGTCGATCGCGTCGGCCGCTACTTCCCGCTGACGCTGGCGTTCGCCGGCCCCGGCCTGCCCGTCCCGGATGGCGTCGCCTCGACGCTCGCCGCCGACGCCGGCGGCTGGCTCGCGGCGGAGGATGCCGGCCTGGCCGGGCTCGCGCCGCGACTGCTCCTCGACGACTTCGACCTTGCGATCCAGGCGCTGGCGGAGCCCGCCGCCGAGCCGGCAGACGCCGTCGCCCCGGCCCGCGTGCATTTCCTTTCTGCCGCGACCGACGACGCGCCTTCGCTGCGCCTCGCGTTTCCGGCACTGCCGCCGGCCGCCCGGTTCGTGGAATTCATCGCGCCCTCCGCGCCGCCGCCGGCGTCGTCGCTGCTGGACACGCTGGCGTCATGAGCGGGCCGCAGGGTGCGAGCGCGAGTCCTCGTGCGTGGATCGTGGAGTCGACCGGCCACGGACGGGCCGCGGCGCAGCGCCTGGAGAGACTATGCGTCGAATACACGGTGAGGTATCGTTGAGCATGGCGTGCTCCGGATGGGAAAGGGTGTCGCGCAATCGATGGGGAGCCGCGCGATGAAGCGAAGTGGATTCTGGATGTCCGTCGGCGCCGTTGTGGTGCTGCTCGGATGCTCGCAAGGGACGGCAATGGCAAAGATGGTGATCTGGTCCGCGATGAAGGGCCGCGTGACGCTGAACGGCCAGCCCGCGGCGGGGGCGGTGCTGGTGCGCAACTTCGACTGGCAGTGGAAGGACGAGGCCGGCTCGGATCGTGCCGTGGCCGACGCGTCGGGCGAATTCGCCTTCCCGGCGATCGAGCGCAGCTCGCTGCTGGGCAGCATCCTGCCGCACGAGCCTGTCATCAAGCAGGCGATGACCATCGAATACAAGGGCGTCACCTACAAGGCCTGGAACTACTACAAAGGTAGTTACAAGGAGAACGCCGAGAACAACGGGCAGCCGATCAACCTGACCTGCCGCCTGGAGGCCGAGCGCAAGGCGCACGGCGGTGTGACAGGCATCTGCGAGTTCGGTTGAATCGGCTGAAGATCACGTCAGACGACAGGGAGACGACAAGATGGCCAACCTCACGCCGACCCAGGCGGCTGCGATCGCGCGCGGTGTCTACCTTTTGCGCAAGGATTCCGTCGACACGGTCCTGAGCGACAACGCGGCCACCAATCCGCTCGGCATCGACGGCCTGTTCGGCCAGTCGTCGCGATTCTCGGGAACGTCCGGGGCACTGATGTTCAAGCCGCTGACGGGTTTCGGCTTCGTCGCGGCCGGCACGGGGCCGTTCGCCGGCGACCTGCTGATCGCCACGCGCGGCACCGTCAAGGCGGCCGACTGGCTCACCGATTTCAACGTCGGCATGCAGATCGGACCGGGCGGCAAGATCGTGCACGCCGGCTTCAGCGAGACCTGGAAATCCTGTGCACCCGAGCTGCGGGAGTTCCTGAGGGGCCGCAATCCGACGCGCATCCATTGCGTCGGGCACAGCCTGGGCGGGGCCTTGGCCTTTCTCAACGCCGATTTCATCACGGCCAACCGCATTGCCGACGTGCGCCTGTACACGTTCGGCGCTCCGCGCACGGGCCTGCATCCCTTCGGCCAGCAACTGACTGCCCGGGTGGGCGCGGAAAACATGTTCCGGGTCTCCAACCCCTGCGACCCGGTCCCGATGATCCCGCTGTTTCCCTTCTTCCATGTGCCGTTCGGCGAGGAGGGACTGCAGATCGGACGCACCTCCAACCTTCCGATCAACCCGTCCGCCCATTTCATGCTCGAGAGCTACGTTCCGGGCGTCGTGGGCAAGAGCTGGAGCGACCTTCGCGTCAGGGCGGCGGACGAGCGCGAGGTCAAGGGCTGGTTCGAGAATGCCGCCGCGGGCGCCGGCGGATTCCTCATGGGCGGGGCGAAGCTGCTGGACATGATCACGCGCGCCCTCGCGTGGATGCTCAAGGTCGCCGGCGCGGCCAGCAAGGGCGTCATCGGCCTTGCGGCCACCGGCGCGGTGACCGTCCTGGACCAGGTCGCGTGGCTGCTGACGCAGGCGGCCCAGCTCTCGGCCGAGATGGGGCGTGGCCTCGTCACGCTGGTCGGGATGATCTTCCGCTTCCTGGGACGCACCGTGTCGGCCGGAACGCAGATCACGACGGCGTTCCTGCGCTGGGTCCTGGACCTGCTGTTCACGGCCATGCGCTCCGCGGCCCATCGGGCGCTGGCGCTCGTTCGCTAGTGCGCTGCATGTGTCCTATCTCACGCATTCGGACATGCACGGCGCGCAGGCGCGGGCTTACCCGTTATCGCCCGTTATTGAACAACCCATCCACATGACTTACTCTGCGCCCTACTCGCTGATCAGTACCGGCCGGCGAATCGGAGAAGAACTCAAGTGATCGACATCGACGCCCTCTCGCGTCCCATCAGCGACGACGAACCGGCCGGCCCGGACCTGGAATACTCCAGCGTCGCCGAGCTCGACCGCCTGGCCGCCGGCACGCCCGGAACGATCGATCCGTCGACCCAGGAACTGGTCGGCGCCGAAGAGCCGAACTGGCGCAAGGTCGGCGAGCAGGCCACCGACTTGCTGGGCCAGACCAAGGACCTGCGCGTCGCTGCCTGGCTGACGCGAGCCGAACTGGCCAACCGCGGGCTGCCCGGCCTGGCCGACGGCCTGAAGCTGATCGCCACGCTGCTCGAGAATTTCTGGGAGACATGCTACCCGCCGCTCGATCGCGACGAGAACGACGACCCGATCGAGCGCATGAACGTGCTCGCCAACCTGTCACCCGATCCGGGGCAGTCGTACGGCTCGGCCAGCACCGAGTCGCTGATGCGCACGCTGCGCGGCACCGTCATCGTCGAATCGCGCGAGGTCGGCCGCTTCACCGTGCGCGACCTCGACTATGTGCTCGGACGCATGACGCCGCCCGAGGGCCAGACGGCTCCGTCGGAAGCCCTGCTGGCCGCCGCCTGGACCACCGGCGACGCCGAGGCCAACCAGGTGCGCCGCGACGGCATCCAGGTGGGCATCGCGGCCTGCCAGGCGATCGTCAAGATATTCAACGACCACAGCGGCGACCGGCCCAATCTCGACCTGCTGCTGCAGACGATGCGCCGTGTCGGCGAGTTCTACTCGGCACGTGACGCCGAGGCCGCGGAGGCCGCTGGCGAGGGCGGCGATGCCGAGTCTGGCGAGGGCGACGCGGGCGAACTAGGGGGCGCCGGAGGGAGTGCGGGGAAACCCCCCCGTTCGGGCGGCTTGGCGTCGCGCGCGGATGCGGTGAGAATCCTGCAACAGGTCGCAACGTTCTTGCGCAAGGCGGAGCCCAGCAGTCCGGCTCCGATGTTCATCGACCGTGCCGTGAAGCTCCTTCAGATGGATTTCACCTCGATCGTCAAGGAGTTGATGCCCGACTCGCGCGATCGCATCGAGATGCTGGGAGGCATCTCCCTCGAAGACCCTGATTCAGACTCCGATTGATTCGGGTCATGTGATATTTCCAGGAGAGACTAGTCATGTCAGGAAGCAGCCAGAAGTTCATCGCCCGCAATCGTGCGCCCCGCGTCCAGATCGAGTACGACGTGGAGCTGTACGGTTCCACCAAGAAGATGCAGATCCCGTTCGTGATGGGCGTGATGGCGGACCTCTCGGGCAAGCCGGCCGACCCGCTCGCGCCGGTCGCGGATCGCAAGTTCCTGGAGATCGACGTCGACAACTTCGACGATCGCCTGAAGTCCATGAAGCCCCGCGTCGCGTTCGCGGTGCCCAACACGCTGACGGGCGAGGGCAACCTCAGCGTGGACATCACGTTCGAGAGCATGTCCGACTTCTCGCCGGAAGTCGTCGCCAGGAAGGTCAGTGCGCTGAACAACCTGCTCGAGGCGCGCACCCAGCTCAAGGACCTGCTGACCTACATGGACGGCAAGGTCGGCGCGGAGGAACTGCTCGGCAACGTGCTGAAGAACCCCGAACTGCTGAAGTCGCTCGCCACGGCCCCGAAGCCCACCGACGCGCCGGCCGAATAAGCGCATCGCGCGTTCGCCACCCGCCCGTCACGAGATCCCCAGGAGTCCCCAGATGACCACCCAGCAAGAATCGTCCAGCGCCTCCGGCGCGATGGCCGAATTCGACGACTTCGCCGCGCTGCTGCAGAAGGAATTCAAGCCCAAGACCGACCAGGCCAAGTCCGCGGTCGAGAACGCCGTCCACACGCTGGCGCAGCAGGCGCTGGCCGACACCGCGCTGGTGTCCAACGACGTCTACAACACGATCGAGGCCCTGATCGCCGCGCTCGACAAGAAGCTGTCCGAGCAGACCAACCTCATCCTCCACCACGCCGACTTCACCAAGCTCGAAGGTGCGTGGCGCGGCCTGCACCATCTCGTCAACAACACCGAAACCGACGAGATGCTCAAGATCCGGGTGATGAACATCTCCAAGGGCGAGCTGCACAAGACGCTCAAGCGCTACAAGGGCACCGCCTGGGACCAGAGCCCCATCTTCAAGAAGGTCTACGAAGAGGAATTCGGCCAGCTGGGCGGCACGCCCTACGGCTGCCTGGTGGGCGACTACCACTTCGACCACAGCCCGGTGGATGTCGAGCTGCTGAGCGAGATGGCCAAGATCGCGTCCGCCGCGCACGCCCCGTTCATCGCCGGCGCCTCGCCGACGACGCTGCAGATGGATTCGTGGCGCGAGCTGTCGAACCCGCGCGACCTGACCAAGATCTTCGAGAACAGCGAATACGCCGCCTGGCGTTCGCTGCGCGACTCGGAAGACTCGCGCTACATCGGCCTCGCCATGCCGCGCTTCCTGGCCCGCCTGCCGTACGGCGCCAAGACCAATCCGGTCGACGCGTTCGACTTCGAGGAAGACGTCGAGGGCGCCGATCACAACCGCTACGTGTGGGCCAACTCGGCCTACGCGATGGCCACCAACATCACGCGCGCCTTCAAGCTGTACGGCTGGTGCACCACGATCCGCGGCGTCGAGTCCGGCGGCTCGGTGCCCAACCTGCCGGTGCACACGTTCCCGACCGATGACGGCGGCGTGGACATGAAGTGCCCGACCGAGATCGCCATCAGCGACCGCCGCGAGGCGGAGCTGGCCAAGAACGGCTTCATGCCGCTGGTGCACCGCAAGAACAGCGACTTCGCGGCCTTCATCGGCGCCCAGTCGCTGCAGAAGCCTTCCGAGTACGACGACCCGGACGCCACGGCCAACGCCAACCTGGCCGCGCGCCTGCCGTACCTGTTCGCGTCGACCCGCTTCGCCCACTACCTGAAGTGCATGGTGCGCGACAAGGTCGGTTCGTTCGCGAGCGCCGCGTCGATGCAGCGCTACCTGAGCGACTGGATCAGCAACTTCGTCGTCTCCAACCCGGAGAGCGCCGGACAGACCATCCAGGCGCAGAAGCCGCTGTCGGCCGCGGAAGTGATCGTGGAGGAAGTGGAGGGGAACCCGGGCTACTACACGTCCAAGTTCTTCCTCAAGCCGCATTACCAGCTCGAAGGGATGAGCATCTCCCTGCGGCTGGTGTCCAAACTGCCTTCGAGCAAGGCGGCCTGAGCCGCCCTGCCGCCCGAAGGCGAAAACCGAAGTCCGCAGGACGGAGGTTCCAAGTCAGCCCGTTCAGGGCGTAGTCCCAACAGGGGCGAATTCCGGCCTGACGGGCTGGGATGGTTACAAGGAGCATAAAAATGTCTACCGATATGTTCATGAAGATCGATTCCCTGGCCGGCGAATCGAAGGATTCGACCCACAAGGGTGAGATCGACGTCCTGGCCTGGAGCTGGGGCGCGTCCAACTCCGGCTCCGCCCACGTCGGTGGCGGCGCCGGTTCGGGCAAGGTCAACGTGCAGGACCTGTCCTTCACGAAGTACCTCGACAAGTCGACCCCGGACCTGCTGCTGTCCACCTGCAACGGCAAGCACTGGGATCAAGCCGTGCTGGTCGTCCGCAAGGCCGGCGAGACCCCGCTCGAATACCTGAAGATCACGATGACCGAAGTGCTGGTCACCAGCATGTCGCAGGGCGGCTCGGGCGGCGAAGACCGCCTGACCGAGAACGTCACGCTGAACTTCGCCAAGGTGAAGGTCGAGTACGTCGAGCAGACGGCCAAGGGCGGCAAGGGCGCGACGCCGTCGATGGGCTGGAACATCTCGGAAAACGTCAAGCTGTAATTCCGAGCGAGACCGGCCCGCACGCGGGTCGGTCGTCTTCCTCCCGCGCCCCGCGATGCGGTCGCAAGACCGGTGGCGGGATCCGCGGCCGGGGAAGACACGAATTCCTGAAGGCGCCGGTCCATTGGCCGGCGTTGCTTTTTCAAACCCGGGTGAGTCTCCATGGCCGCGATCGATCTTGCGATGAAGTTTTCCTCCGCCGACCCGCTGGCGCACTTCGACGAGCTGCGCAAGATGATCCAGAAGCAGCCCCAGCGCTCGGACCTGCGGATCTTCCTGTTCCAGCTGTATTGCGTCCAGGGCGAGTGGATCAAGGCGGGCACGCAGCTGGAAGTGCTGCTGGAGCTCGATCCGTCCTCCAAGCCGATGGTGGAGACCTACCGCGAGGCGCTGCGCTGCGAGGCCCTGCGTCGCGAGGTCTTCGACGGCAAGCGGTCGCCGCTCGTGCTGGGCAAGCCGGACGACTGGCTCGCGATGATGATCGAGGCGCTGCGCGTCGACGCCGAAGGCCGGCCGGACGCCGCCGCCGAACTCCGTGCGCGCGCCCTCGAGGCCGCGCCAGCCACGTCGGGCAAGCTCGACGATGCACCGTTCGAATGGCTGGCCGATGCCGATGGCCGCCTGGGCCCGGTGGTCGAGGCCATCATCAACGGCAAGTACTACTGGGTGCCGGTCTCGCGCCTGCTGCGCATCGAGATCGAGAAGCCCGCCGACCTGCGGGACTTCGTGTGGGCCCCCGCCACGCTGACGCTGGAGAACGGCGCCGCCAACGTCGCGCTGATCCCCACGCGCTACCCGGGCACCGAGCGCGAGGAGTCCGCGGCGCTGCGCCTGGCGCGCGCCACCGACTGGCGCGAGCAGCCCGGCGGCGCCTTCCACGGCGTGGGCCAGCGCATGCTCGCCACCGACCAGGCCGAGGTCGCGTTGCTGGACGTCCGCGTGATCGCGCTGGACACCGTGCCGGTCGAATCCGCCCCCGAGTCGGCGGGTGCGGCCGAACCGACGGCCTGAGACGATGGCTGAAGCGCTCTCGCGCGACCGGCTGTACCCGTCGCTGCTCGATCGGCTGCAGGACGACGAGCCGGGCAAGCTCACCGAACCCCGCGAGAACCGCGCGGCCACCCTCTCGCGCCTGCGCGAGAACGTGCTGCGCGATCTCAGCTGGCTGTTCAACGCCACGCAATCGAGCATCGACTTCGACGACGACCCGCTGCTGGTCGGCTCGGTGATCAACTTCGGCATGCCGCCGCTGGCCGGCCGGCCGGCATCGCAATACGATCTCGGCGAGCTCGCGCGCGTGCTGCGCGAAGTGATCCTGCGCTTCGAGCCGCGCATCATCGCTCACACGCTCAAGGTCACCGCCGAGGGCAACAAGTCCGACTCGCACAACGTGCTCGGCTTTCGCATCGAAGGCCAGCTCTGGTCGCAGCCCGTGCCGCTCGAGATCTTCATGCGCACCGAGATCGACCTCGAGAGCGGCATGACGCAGGTTCGCGAAGCCAAGGCCCCCTGACCCATGGACCCCCGCCTCCTCGGTTACTACCGCCAGGAACTGCTGCACATCCGCGACGCCGCCGCGGAATTCGCGCGCGAGCATCCGAAGATCGCGGCCCGCCTGGCGCTGGAACAGACGACGTCGAGTGGCGAATGCGTCGATCCCTACGTGGAGCGCCTGCTGGAAGGCTTCGCCTTCCTCGCCGGCCGCGTGCACTACCAGCAGGACGCCGAATACGCGCGCTTCACGCAGCACCTGCTCGAGCTGGTCTACCCGTCCTATCTCGCGCCGACGCCGTCGATGCTGATCGCGCAGTTCGAGCCCGATCTCGACGACCCGGCGCTGGCCGCCGGCCCCTCCGTGCCGCGCGGCAGCGTGATGAGCTCGCGCCTGCAGCCGGGCGAGCGCACCGCATGCCGCTTCACCACCGGCCAGGCCGTGCGCCTGTGGCCGCTGCGCATCGCCCAGGCGCGCTTCCAGTCGCACGTGACCGACGTGCCGCCGGCGGCGCTGTCGGGCCTCGTGTCGCCCAACGCCTGCCTGCGACTGCGTTTCCGCGTCGGGGCGTCGCTGCTGGCCAACCAGCTCGAGCTCGACGAGCTGGTGCTGCACATGGCGGGCGACGACGGCATCGCGCACCGCGTCTACGAGCAGTTGTTCGCCCGCTGCCAGGCCATCGCGGTGGTCGATCCGCTGCGCCGCCACGCGCTCGCCGGCGTGCTGGGTGCCGACGCGCTGGTGGCCGGCGGCTTCGAGGACGACGAGGCGCTGCTGCCGGTGCAGGATCGCGCGCTGTCCGGCTATCGCCTGCTCAAGGAATACGGCGCCTTCCCGGCGCGCTACCTGTTCGCGCGCATCAAGGGCCTGCGCGAGCTCACGGCCAAGATCGGCTCGTCGGAGTTCGAGCTGCTGTTCATCACCGACCGCAGCGACGTCACGCTGGAGAAGTCGCTCGACCCGAGCAACTTCGCGCTGCACTGCACGCCGGCGATCAACCTGTTCAAGAAGCGCGCCGACCGCGTCGAGGTCAACACGCGCGACCACGAGTTCCACGTCGTCGGCGACCGCGCGCGGCCGATGGACTTCGAGGTGTATTCGCTGCTGACCGTGCAAGGCATCGACAAGTCCGGCGTGGCGCAGGTGCGCGAGTTCAAGCCGCTGTATTCGCGCTATGACGATGCTGCGTCGGATTCCTATGCGTTCTTCTCCACGCGCCGGCTGCCGCGCCTGCAGTCCGAGGCGGCGCGCCAGCGCGGGCCGCGCAGCGGCTACATCGGCACCGAGCTCTACGTCACGCTGGCCGATCCGCAGACCGCGCCGTGGCCGGCATCGGTGGAACAGCTGGCCATCGACACGCTCAGCACCAACCGCGACCTGCCGCTGACGCTGTCGGTGGGCAGCGCCACCGATTTCTATCTCGAGGAGAACACGCCGGTCAAGGGCGTGCGCTGCATCCGCGGACCGACTCGGCCGGTCGCCCCGGTGGGCGAAGGCAAGGGGCCGTGGCGCGCACTGAGCCACCTGTCGCTGAACTACCTGTCGCTGATCGACAGCGACGGGCAGGGCGGCGCGGCCTCGCTGCGCGAACTGCTGTCGCTGTACGGCCTGGACGATCTCTCGCCGCTGCACAAGCAGCTCGAGGGCCTGGTCTCGGTGCGCAACGAGGCGGCGATCAGCCGCATTCCGGTCAAGGGGCCGATCGTGTTCGGGCGCGGCACCAAGGTGTGGCTGACGCTGGACGAGCGGGCGTTCGAGGGCACCGGCATCCTGGTGCTGGGCGCCGTGCTCGATCGCTT
This sequence comes from Burkholderiales bacterium, assembly GCA_019510465.1. Taxonomy (GTDB): domain Bacteria; phylum Pseudomonadota; class Gammaproteobacteria; order Burkholderiales; family Burkholderiaceae_C; genus Scleromatobacter. Next base: position 26 of record JAEKKH010000048.1, on the reverse strand, counting down.
CATCGCGCGCTACGCCAGCATGAACA